>JAWXBJ010000066.1:0-15226 GCA_034439955.1 Alphaproteobacteria bacterium | reverse complement strand
GTGGAGAAGCGCGACATCTTCGGGATCGACACCCTCGCCGGCTGCGCGCTGAGACAGTCTGCGCAGCACATTTGCATTCGGCGCAATATCGCTGCGCAGCGCTTCGCTTGCTGTGTAGGCGGCGGCCAACCGGGCGTTGACGAGATTCTGTACGACCAGTACGGGCGGCGCATCGGCAAGAGCCGCCCGGATCGCATCGAGGTTGTCGAGGCCGCTGGGGGCTGGCAGGGCGGCGCCCGGCGTCGACTGTCGATCACCGACGCGAAGGACCACGTCATAGCGAAACGCAGTCATCTCGTTGTGGGCCTTGCCTCGGCGCAAGCGAACGTCACATCCAGTCAGGCGCGGCATTTGACGCGAAAGGGCGTGGAAGAAGCCTTCGGACAGGACAAGCTCGCTTTCGCGCGCCACCCGGCTGTCCACGCGCGCCCTGATTTGCGCCGCATCGCAATCGCCGGGAAGCTGAGACAAGACGGCCAGAGTGTGGAAGGCGTCGAGATGGTCGCGGCTGCGGACATCGCCGATGAAGATATGGCCGCCGTCCTCGACAAGCTCGGCCGCGCCACTGAGGATACGGACCAGATACTCGCTGTCTGCAAAGTACTGGATGACGGAGTTGATCACGACCGTGTCGAACGTTCGCCGGGCGACACTGTCCATTGCGTTCGCGGGCTGACGCAACAGCGTGACCTTCGCGGCTTCGCCCGGTTTCAGCTCGGCCCGGATCGCGTCCAGGGCATGGCGCGACATGTCGAGCGCCGTGTAGCGCTCGACATGGGGCAGGAGACGATAGAGGACCATCCCCGTTCCGCAGCCGATTTCGAGAACGCGCTTCGGTTCGAGCGCGAGGACCGCGCTCTCCACGCCGTCCAGCCACTCCCGCATCTCGTCGGGCGGGATTGCGGCGCCGGTAAAACTGTCGGTCCAGCCGGCGGTGTTGAAGCGCGGGTCCGGCGGCGTGGCCGCTTGCCTGTAGGTCTCGTCCCATAGGGCATGCCAGTCCGCCAGCCGGTCGCCATCGTTGACCGCCGCAGAGCCCTGGCCCGCCGGGACCACATAGGCGACGAGCTGAGCCGGCCCCCCATCGGCTCGGGACACGACGACGCTTTGCCGGACGTCTGGGTGACGGGCAAGGACCGTTTCGACTTCGCCGAGTTCGATGCGATGGCCCCGGATTTTGACCTGGTGGTCGAGGCGTCCCAGGAAATCGATCTCGCCCGACGGGCGATAGCGTGCGAGGTCGCCCGTGCGATAGAGGACCGAACCTGACTGGCAGGGATCCTCGACAAAGCGATCCGCTGTGAGGTCCGGGCGGCCCAGATAGCCGCGCGCCACACCGGCCCCGCCGACATGGAGTTCGCCCGCGACGCCTATGGGCGAAAGCTGCCCGCGCGCGTCGAGGATGCGGATGATTGTGTTAGCGATCGGCCGCCCGATCGTGATCGGCTCACCGGTTTCTACGAGCGCCGTGGTCGACCAGACGGTCGTCTCGGTCGGTCCGTACATGTTGCGAATCTCGCCGGAAACAGCCGCCGACAGGGTTTCAGCGAGGTCCGCCGGCAAGGCTTCCCCGCCCAGCAGGAGCTGCCTGAGACCGCCAAGGCTCGCGCGGCCCGCAGCGTCGCCCGCCAGAGTGCGTGCGAGCGACGGCGTGCATTGCAGGTGCGTCACGCCTCGCGACCGGAGCTGCCCGACCATGCTGAAATCGGCGGTGTCAGTCGCGGCCACGGCCGGCGGATTGGCCAGGAGGCGCAGCCGGTCGAGATGCGGCAGGTTTTCCAGAACGATCTCGGGATCAATGCCGAAATCGATCAGACAGGCGACCTCGTTCGCCCCAATCGCCTTCAGGGCCTCGATCATGGTCAGCGCCCTTTCGGGCGAGCCAAACAGTCCGGCGGTCTCGAAATAGCGGTCGAACGCATGATCCAGCAGAGCGTCCATGTCCTCGTCTGTGAATGCGTCTGCGGCGAATCCATGATCATGGCCCGCCTTCAGCGAGGGCTGGCGGAAGGCGGGAAACATCGTCGGCGCAACCTTGATCAGGTCGAACGAGTTCGCGAGGTAGTCGCGGAAAGGCTTGCGGGCCAGCTTTCGCGCCTTGTCGGTGTCCTCGCAAATGAAGGTGTGCAGCATGACCGTGACGACGCCAGGCCCGCTGTGTCCCGCGCTATGTCGGGCCGCCCGGTAGGCGAGGAACTTGTCTTTCAGATCCACGAGATCCTGACCCAGCATGTTGGTGAGGACGTTCGCGCCGAGCCGGCCGGCAACCCTGAAAGTCTCGATGCTGCCTGCCGATGCGATCCATATCGGCGGGGCCGCCTGCAGTGGCCTCGGCAGGACGGATACCGGAACGGAAGCCCCCGCGCCGTTGATCCGGTCGACGGCCTCGCCGCGCCAGAGCTTCAGGACGACGTCGATGCTCTCCAGCATGATCTCGCGGCGGCGCGCGTAATTCTGGGGCATCAAGGCAAAATCGTCAGCATGCCAGCCAGAGGCGAATGACAGGCCGACGCGCCCGCCCGACAGCTGGTCGATCACGGACCAGTCCTCTGCCACGCGGAGCGGATCGTGGAGAGGCAAGACCACGCTGCCGGCCCGCAACGCGACGCGGCTGGTGATCATGGCAAGCGCCGCCGTCGTCACGGCCGGATTGGGATAAAGACCTCCGAACGTGTGGAAGTGCCGTTCCGGCGTCCAGACGGCGCTGAAGTCGTGCGTGTCGGCGAACTTCGCCCCTTCAAGCAGCAGCCTGTAGGCGGCGCCTGGCCTGGCGTCGCCCTGGTCGGCGGCGAAATAGAAGAGCCCGAAAGCCATCGGCTCGCTTGAAGCGGCCGGCGCGGGTGGCCGGCTGAGCGAGGCGTGGTCGCTCTCCGCCTGGATCACGACCTCGAAACCCCGGGTCAGCGTCCAGAACAGTTCCAGTACCGAGATGTCGAACGAGATGCTCGTGACGGCGAGCCAGACCCCAGGCCTCGTTCCCAGCGTCGCGTCCATTCCGGCAAAGAAATTGGCGACGTTGGAATGAGTGACCATCACGCCCTTGGGGCGGCCCGAAGAGCCCGAGGTGAAGATCGCATAGGCAATGTTGTCCGGGCTTGCGGCCTGCCCCGGCAACTCCCCTGACGGAATCTCCTGGCGGACGAGATCATCGACGCAAAGCACGCCGGCGCCATGGGTCGGCAACCGATCGACAAGACGCCGTTGCGTCACAAGAATCGTCGCCCGGGAATCTTCCAGCATCATCTGCAGCCGCTCGCGCGGGTAGGCCGGATCCAGCGGAACATAACCGCCGCCGGCCTTCAGCACGCCCAGGAGCGTGGCCACCATGTCGAGGGACCGCTCCACGCATACGGCGACAAGCGCTTCGGGTCCGACACCCCGGGAACGAAGCGCGTGAGCCACCTGGTTCGCTCGCACGTCCAGCGCGCGGTAGGTGAGGCTTGCTCCCTCGAACACCACCGCCGTCGCATCTGGCGTCCGCGCGACCTGACGCTCGAACTGATGGTGGATACAGGCGTTTGCGGCGCCTGGAATGCGAACGCCCTGCCAGGCGGACAGGAGCAGATCGCGTTCCGCAGCCGGCAGAATGTCTATCCGTGCGAGAGAAAGGCCGGCGTCCGCGAGGCCGCACGCGAGAAGGACATCGATCCGGTCAGCCAGGGCGCCTAAGGCGGCGTCCGAAATCGCAGCGCGGTCATACGCCCAGAAAAAGGTCTCGCCCGCGTCGGGGACGACCAGCGTGAGGTGCGCGCCGCCCACCATGGCTTCGGCGGCCATCATCGTGGCGGCAGGCGCAAACCGTACGGCGATCGCAAGAGGCGATTCGTCTTGCAGCCCGCGCAAAGCGGCATAGCGGGTGACGACGTCTCGGGAATAGGCGCCGCGCAAATCCTGGATCTTCATCTCGCCCGCGACGCGGTCGCGCAGCCCGCCAAAGCCGGAATCGAGATCGACGCTGAGCCGCATCGGCGCTGTCGCGGAGTAGACCCGCGCGAGTTGTGCCGGCAGGGGCTTGTGCAGGGCAAGGTCGAATTCCGCGCTCTCGCCCACGCGCGCGACATAGGTCGCCAGCGCCGCGACAAGGGCGCTGCGACGTTCCTCGACGGTTGCCGCGATCAGCGCCGTAGGCAGGGCGCGCGGCGCCAGAGCCGTTTCGATCCCGCCTGAGCGGGGCTTGAGGTCGGCAAGCAATGGCCGACCAAGGCGCGATAGCCTCCCCACCCAGAATCGTTCGTTTCGGCTGTGCGTGGCGTCGAGGTCCGCAGCGGCCTGACCGACTTCAGTTGGGTCGGCGGACAGAACCTGCCCGACGCGAAGATTCAAGGTCGGGACCGATACGGGAGCGCCTTCAAGGGTCTGCAAGCCCGCGAACCTCACGACGCCGTCCGCGACTGCGATCGAGACGCTGTCCCGATCCATCGCCACGATGCAACCAAGCGGAGCGCCTTGCACGGGCGCAGGCGTGAGATCGACGTCGCCTATCGTGAAAACGCCCGATGGCAGGGCGAGCTTCGGCCGGCACATCCAGTTGTCGTCGGACCCTAGGTCGAGGGCGCGCACAAAGGCGTGGATGTCGGACGCGGAGCGCCGGTAGTCTATCAATCCAAGGCCGGGCCGCTCTGACCGGAGATGGAATTCCTGGCGCGGACCGGGATCGGTCATGATGGGAGGCACGCCGCTTTGCGCCTCGTTCAGGAGGAGGTCGATCAGATGGCGAAAGGCTTCGAGCCCGGCCCCTGCGCATTTGGCGCCGAGGGAGAAGGCCGTGTCGTCGGACTCAATCTCGACGGGCCGCTGGACGAGGATACGCCCGCCATCGACCGCATGCGTCATCTCATGCCAAGTCACGCCGTGCACCGACTGCCCGTCGAGGATCGCCCACGCCGTGGCGTTGAACCCGGAATACCGGGGCAGCGGGGAGTCGTGATAGTTGATGGCCCGGCGCAGAGGGAGGGCCAGTATCCCGGGCGGGCAGATTGCGTGGTTAACGACGCTGAAGAGGTAGTCGAACGGCTCGGCGCTTAGCCATTCACCCTGGTCAGCCGACGGCGAGATGCGCGCTAAGCCTCTGGCGTCCGTCCAGGCGCCGACTTCGGGACAATCGGATACGACGCCGCGGACATGGCCCCCGGCCGCAAGCCAGGCGTCGGCGCATGCGACCAGCAAGCGACCATTGCCAATGAAAACGCCGCGAAGTCCCGACATTCCAGACCCAAGCATCCGCAAAGCTCGTCGAACAGGCTGTGCGGGATCGCGCAACCTCCCGCCTCAACCGCCACTCAACAGGCCGTAGGACGTCGATGTTTCGCGCCAACGGAATGCAGAAACGGCATCAAGCGGGCTGCACAGCCCATGCCACGCCAGATCAGGCTGCAAGGCCGGGAGCCTACGGATCGAGCCCGATGTCCTGAAAGGTCTGGACGCCGGGAACAGGCGAGCGAGACGTCCCGAGCAGGGACGGCGCCCTTCCGCGAAGGTGAACGTCAAAAAAGTCGAGGACATGGGTCCTGACGATTGCATGGGTCCTGTTCGCATCAAGAAAGAGCCAGGCGCGAGAGAGATGCGGGTCAAAGACGGCGTCGCTGAAGCTCTCGTGAGCCGCGCCTCGAACACGGACTCCGGCGCTCCCTTCGCGTGCGGCGAGGCGGGCCTGTTCGCGCAGGTCGCGCGCGACCAGTCGGGCATAATAACGGGCTTCAGGTTCGCCGCTTTCCAGATCTTCGGGGGTTGGGAATGGGTACTGACTGATCATGCCGAGATAAGGGGCCGTGAGGCCTCCCTTGTAGGCGGCGCCAAAAAGACTGCCGTCCAGGTTGGCGACAGCCTGGATTCTGGAGTCCAGCACCGCAGCTTCAGCCGCTGTCGCGCCGCCAAAGGAAAAGCCCAGAAAGCCCACCCGCCCGAAATCCACCCGTGCGCCCAGACTTGAGTGAGGATGCGTCGCCGCGCATGCGGAGAGCCGGTCGAGGGCGCTCAGCGCTTTGCGCGCCTGCCGCCCCACCCGTTCGTCGCTGAGCGCAATTGTGCGGTCATAGGCTTGCGCCGACCCGAACTGCCAGGCCTCCAGCCGGACGGCTTCATCGTGCGGGCTCGATTGTGAAGACGGCGTATCCCGGGCGATGTCGTCCAGAGCGGCGATGACGTAACCCTGACTGGCGAGAAAGGTGAGCGTAGCGACGTTGTCGTTCCACGAAGCGCCATGTCCCGGCAGATAGAGCAGCAGCGGTAGCACGCCCTTTCCGCCAGCGATGGGAAGTGCTGCAAGCGCATCCTCGCATGGCGTTGCAATCGCGGGAGACGCATTCGGGCCTGCCCGTTCAGCAGGAAACAGAAGCTGCACCGCCAGGCTGGAGGGATCGACGTTTATCGCGTCGCGCGCAAGCGTGAACGGGAGCGCTATCCGCTGCTGACCTACTGCATGGGGACCGGCCGGCGCCTGCAAACGACCTCGCCGGACGGCGTCCGCGAGCACAAACGGCGTCAGCGCGAGACCTGTGACGGCCAGCCCGCCGACAAGGATCAGGGTCGGCGCCAGGAATCGCGTGCCCGTCGCGGTTCGAGCGGCGACCAGCGCCAGGACAATCGTCAGGATGGCCAGGAGGACGGGACATATCCACCCGTTTCGGCCGCTGAGACTTGCGAAGGCCCATTCAATCCAGGCCACGCGCAGCTCCTCCAAAGGCGGGGCGAGAGCGGTCTCCGCTCATGTCACTGCGGGGTCCGGGCGGTCGCCGACGCGTCGTCGATAGCGCGGAGGAGAGGGCTCAAGGCATCGGCGATCACGCCGGCTCCGGCGCCGCTGAACATCTCCGCGTGCCAGCCCGGGGCGCGCGTTGCGATCAGGCGCCCTTTGATATGTGAGCGCCAGCCGAGCTCCGGGTCGATGAACCGAGTATCGACTTCATCGCTGAGCAACAAAGCCATGTCGCCGTCAAAGGCCTGGGGCGCGTAGCGATCGCGGGCCTCAAGCAGGAAGGGCAGAAACCACAGATTGCGCCAGCCTTCGCCGAGATCCTGTTCTTTCACCCACCCCATCCTGATCGCTAGCGGCGTGAACCCGATGCGCTTGAGGACGTCGTAGGACCCGATGACATTGGCGAGCGAACTCCGGCCGCTGGCCAGTCTCGCGACATGACGCCCAAGCACGCGCGCGCGGTAGAACACGGCATGGAGCACGCGTGCAGGAAAGGGGCTCGCTGCAAGGTGGTTGGGACGGCCCGCATCGGCCTGGACAATGAGGGGCACGGCCTCGCCGGCCGCTCGCAATTGGCGCCCGACCTCGTAAGCGATGGCCCCCGACACGCATAGTCCCATGAGGATGTAAGGGCCGTTCGGCCGGATTTCGCGGATGGCGGCGACAAATTCAGAGGCTATCTGTTCCAGGGATTGCGGCTGCATCGGGCGAGGCCGTTCGGGATCGAACATCTGGACGCCGATAAATGGACGGTCCTGCCCGATCGCGCGCGCGAGGTTGTAATAGATCACCGTATTGTTGATCGCGAAGATCGGCGTCCTGTCTCCCCTCGGCTGAATGAAGAGAATTTCGGCTGCGGCGCCCCCGGGCGGACTGGCGGGTCGGGAGATTGAGACCAGGGCTGCGATCTCCTGCGCGAAGCCTCTCAGGGTAGGCTCGCGAAACAGGGCGGCGACCGGCGGGGCCGTCCCGAATCGCCCCCTGACGTCGGACAGCATGCGCATCGCCAGGAGGGAATGTCCGCCCAGCTCGAAAAAGTTCGCGGAGGAATCGGCGGCCTCGATCGCCAGACGGCGCATCCATATAGCGCGAAGCTCCGTCTCGATTTCCGAGGCCCGCATCTCGATTTCGGCGGCGGCTGGATGCGCACTCTCGACAGGCCTGGCGTGCGGGCGCGGCGACGGCAGGGCGCCAGGATCAACAAGGCCAGACTGCAAGCGCGGAAGCCTCATCACAACGCTGATGCCGAGTGGGCGAAGATCAGGCGGCAGACGCGCTGCGATCTCATCCAGCAAATCTCCCGGCAGGGCTTCGAGTGCGCTCGGCAAGTCAGGCCGCGGGGACACGTAAGCGTAGAACGCGGCGTTTCCGCCGGCGTCCTCGATTGTCGTCACCACAGCCTCCGCAACCGATGGAGACAGCAACAAGGCCTGTTCGATCCGCCTCGCCGGCGCCGCGACCGGATCCTCGGGTGTGATCGGCAGGCGCTTCGGCGCTGGGGCGAGGCGCGACAGCGGCGCGGACGGATCGGCGATCGACGCCTCTATGACGGCTTGCCACAGGACAAGCATCCGCCTGGCAGTCGCGGCGTCGTATAGGTCGCAATTGTACTCGACGCTGACGCGCCACTGGTCGCCCCGGCGGACAAGCTCGAAGGTGAGATCATAGAGCGCGTCGGTGGGGGCGGCGGGCGCGGGCGCCAGTTCGATATCTCCGAAGCGCGCGCTTTCCAGAAAGGATCGCCGGACGACGACATTCACCGAGATCAGCGGCGTCCGGGCAGCGTCGCGCGGCGGATTGAGCAGCTCCACCAGATTGTCGAACGGCATGTCCTGGTGCGCGAGCGCGTCACGAATGACGCCATCCGCGCCTTCAAGATACGATTTGAACGAGCATTCGGCGCGCGGCCGCAGCCGCAGGACGAGATTGTTGATGAAGACGCCGATGAGGGGCTCATGATCGACTTCACGCCTCCCCGCCGCCTGCGTGCCGACGACGATGTCTTCCGCGCCGGTCAGAAGGTGGAGCGTCGCGCCAAGAGAGGCGCAACCATAGGTGAATGTCGAAACGCCGACAGCCTTTGCCGCGTCTTCCAGACCTTCGCCCGCACTCTTCGAGATCGCAAGGGCGTCCGTCGCGCTGCGGGTGGAGCGGGTTTTTCCCCTTTGCCGGTCTGGCGGCACCTCGAAATACGGTGCGCGGTCGAGTTGCCGCAACCAATAGGCCTTGTCGTCCTCATAGCTCGCGCTTTGCGACTTTCCCAACTGTTGCTGCGCATAGTCCGCGTATTGCAGGCCAAGCATGGGCATGTCGGGCCGTCGCTGCTCCAGCAAAGCCTGGAGGCACAATCCGAGTTCCTGGGTGATAACGCGGATGGACCATCCGTCGAACACGCCTTGATGAACCGTCAGGATAAGATGCGCAACGACAGGCGAACTTCGCGCGAGGCTGGCGCGCATCAGGGGAGGCGCCGTCAGATCGAACGGCTTCTGCGCATCCAGCCGGCGCAGCCTGTCGATTTCACCTGCCCGGTCGCTCTCGGCGATCGAGGAGATGTCAATCTGCGCAAGGTGAAACGCGACGGCGCCAAGCGGTCGCTGCGCCGGGCCTTTGTCGGTTTCCACAATCGCGGTCCGCAGTATCTCATGCCTCGCGACGACAAGCCGGAGCGCGGCTTCCACCTGCTCGCCGCTGACGGCGCCGCGCACCTCCCACATGACGGGCACGTTGAGAGCAGCGCTTCCGGGATTGAGCTGATCCAGAAACCAGCACCGCCGCTGTGGCGGCGTGCAAGGGAAATCTCGCGGGGCGGATCCGGAACGACGCAAGCTGGGGTCAAGGGCATGGAGGCGCGTTTGCGGCGTCGTCGCGATCGCATTCAGAGCTGCCTGCCAGCCCTCCAGCATTTCCTCGACGCTCGCATGATCAAATAGATCCGAGTCGAACTCGCAGGAAATTCGCCAGCCTTCGGGGCGTCCGATCATGAAGAAGCTGAGATTGTAGAGAGCGCCCGACGCATGGGATGGCAGGTCCGCCAGCTCCATGGCGCCGTACCGGGCGTTCTGGATGAAGGAGCGCTGCAAGATCAGGTTGACGCCATAGGGTCGCCGACCCGGCGCAAAACATCCGGATTGTTCGGTGATGCATTCGAACGGGGCGCCCTGGTGAATCAGGGCCTCGCGAACGGTTTCCCCAATCCGTTTCAACAGCACGCGGAGCGTCGGATCGCCGCCTGCCTCCAGACGCAGCATCACGGTGTTGGAAAGCGGCCCCACCAGATCTTCGAGATCGACCACATCGCGGCCCGCGACCTGCGTTCCAATGACAAATTCGTCGGCGTCAGCGCGCGCGCGAAGAACGAGCGTGAGGGCGGCGGCGGCGGCGGTGAAAAGCGAGACGCCGACACCCCGGCATTCCTCCTCGACCTGGCCGATCAGCCTTGCGTGCAGCAATCTGGACACGATCCTGCCATTGCCGCCGGAGCGTTCCGGGCGGACATGATCCGTCGGAAGGTCGAGCATCGGCGCTTCAGCAAGCGCCTTCATCCAGTAGTCGCGCTGCTGGGCAAAAGCCGGACTGTCCAGATAATCCTGCTGCCACAGCGAATAATCGACATACTGGAGCGGAAGCTCCGGCAGGTCGGCGCGGCGTCCCTCGGCGAGCGCCTCGGCCGTCATGCCCAGCTCCCGGGCCAGAAGCCCGATCGACCATCCGTCGCAGATGATGCTGTGGAGCGTGATGAGCAGGATCGCCCTGTCGGCGCCCAGAACGATTAGCGTGACGGTCCATGGCGGGGCAGACGTCAGATCGAAACTTTTCCTGGCTTCGGATTCCCCGATCGCGATCGCGCGGGCCTCGCGATCGTCGGGGGTGAGATGCGTCAGATCGACGACGGCGAAAGCAGGCGGCGCCGAGGCGAGCACGCGCTGCTCGACGCCATCTCCCCGACCCACGAAAACGGTGCGCAGGATTTCGTGCCGCGCCGCAATGGCGGTGAGCGCCGCCCGGAGGATGGCTGGATCGCATCGACCTTCGAGACGCCAGCGAGCGGCGATGTTTCGTGAGGCTCCGCCCGGATCGAGGCGCTCGAGATTCCACAAACGGGTTTGCGCCAGCGAGCACGCATAATCCTCGAACTCGTTTTCGATGGGCGAGTGCGCGTCCGCCGGGGCGCTTTGGCGGCTCATGTCGACGCGAGCTTTCGCCGCCCGCCGCCCCGAAACGCCACAAGCGATGGGACGGCGGGATCAACATCCGATCGTGCCGCCGCCTCGGCGATCGGCGCGAGGTCAGCTATGCTCGGGTGTTGCAGCAGATGCCTGGCCTGCAGCGGAATGCCGCGGTCGATCATTCGCGCGGCGATCCGGAAGAGGTGCAGGGAATCGGCGCCAAGAGCGAAGAGACTGTCGGTAACGCCGATGTCGGCAAGGCCGAGAACCTCGCTCCAGATCGCCGCCAGCTTCGTTTCCATTTCGCTGCGCGGAGCGACGATGTCGCGCGCCGCGATCGCCTTCGCCCCGACGTCGGGAAGCGCCTTGCGGTCCAGCTTGCCGTTCGCCGTCAGCGGCAGGCTGGCGAGCGACAGCCATGCGGTCGGCCTCATGTAATCTGGCAGCCGGGCAGCCGAGGCCGCCGCAAGTTCGGCGACCGTCGGTGCAGCGTCGGCGGCAGCAGAGTAGTAACCGACCAGACGTGGATCGCCCGACGGTCCCGTTCGCAGAGCGACAGCGGCGGCGGCAACGCCTGGAACGGCCCGGATCACCGCTTCGACCTCTTCCAGCTCGATCCGAAACCCACGAAACTTGATCTGCTGATCCGCGCGGCCCAGGACCTCGATCGACCCGTCGGCCAGGCGACGCGCCAGATCTCCCGTATTGTAGAGGCGGTGGCGCGCCCGGCCGTCGATGTTGACCATCCTGAAGGCGGCGGCCGTCAGATCGGGCTGTCCGAAATAGCCCTCGGCCAGCCCCGCGCCGCCAATGTGAAGCAGGCCGGGAGCGCCGACAACGCAAAGCTCATCGTGCCGGTCGAGGATGTGGACCTGCGTGTTGGCGATCGGCTCGCCAATAGTGACGCGGCCCTCGCCCACCCGTCCAAGCGTCGACCAGATCGTCGTTTCCGTCGGGCCATAGACATTCCAGAGTTCACCTCCGCCGGCGCGCAGGGCGTCCGCGAGGTCGATTGGCAGCTTCTCGCCGCCGCACAGCATCCTGATGGCGGGGCCGGGCCTGAATCCGGCCTCAAGCAGAAGTCGCCACAAGGATGGCGTCGCCTGCAACATGGTGGGTTTCGACCGCGCAATCAGCTCGACCAGCCCGAACCCGCTGCGGACATCGTCGCGCGACGCAATCACCACCTCACCGCCCGTTGTCAATGGCAGGAACAGCTCCAGACCGGCAATATCGAAGGTGAGCGTCGTTACAGCGACGATGCGGTCGCTGGCCTTGAAGCCCGGGCGCCTCGCCATGGAGACCAGCAGGTTGACCACCGCCCGATGCGACACCTCAACGCCCTTGGGCCGGCCGGTCGAGCCCGAGGTGAAAATGACATAGGCGGCGGCATCACCCTCGCCTCGCCCCGCCGCCAGGGGGGAGGGGTCCTCGGCGTCGATCATGGCGCTCATCCGATCAATCCGGATCACGGCCACGCCTGACGGCGCCAACGCTTCCATAGCGTCACTGTCGCAGATCATGGCCGCGATATCGGCCTCTTCGATCATCAATCGCAACCGGGCGAGCGGATGATCGACGTCCAGCGGCACATAGGCATGCCCCGCCTTCATCACCGCCAGCAATCCCGACACCATGTCGAGCGAGCGATCGAGGGCGATCGCGACGCGCCCAGGCGTAATGAGATGCCGGTCAAGATAGCGCGCCAGCCGGTTGGCGCGCGCCTCCAGTTCCTGATAGGTCAATGCCCGGTCGCCTGACCGGACGGCGACTGCGTCAGGCGTTTGGCGGGACCGCACCGCAAAGAGATCGGACACAAGACACTCAGGGAGATCGGCGTCGGTCGCGTTAAGCGTTTTGGTAAGCCAGACGCGCTCCTCGGTCGTCATCATCGAGACCGACCGGATGGGCTGGGTGGCGCCTGCCGCGATGGCCTCCAGCAGAACCCGGTAATGGCCCATCCAGCGATCGATCGTCGCGGCGTCGAACACGTCCGTGTTGAAATCGCAATCGATCCGGAGACCGTCCGGAGACTCGATCACGTTGAAGAAGATGTCGAAATTGGCGAACGCTTTCGGGTTGGGTTGAACGCGGGCGCTGAGCCCCTCGAAGCCGAGCGACGCGCCGAATGTCTCGAGATTGAACTGGATTTCGGTGAGAGGCAGGCGGTTGGCGCTTCTTGGCGTGCGCAGTTCCCGCACGAGCGTGCCGAACGTGTAGTCCTGGTGGTCGAAGGCCCGCAGCAGCGACGTCTTCACCCTGGACAAGTGGTCGGCCAGAGACGCGTCGGGGTCGCAAGCCACACGGATCGGCAGAAGATTGACGCAGTGTCCCACCAGAGCCGGGTCGTCGAGCAGGCTTTGGCCGGCGGTCGGCACGGCGACGACCACGTCGTTGGACTGAGCCAGTTTTCCGATCATCACCTGGAACGCGGTGAACAGGGTCGCGAATGCGGTGCAGCCCAGCTTCGCGCCCGCTTTCTTGACCCTCCGCAGCAAGTCGCCGTCAATCTGCCCTGAACGCGTCGCACCGCTAAAGCTCCTGCGTTCCGGACGGGCGCGATCGGCCGGCATATCTGGAAGATCGGGTACAGTCTTGAACTGGTCGAGCCAGAACGCCCGGGTCTCGGCCAGAGCCGGACGCGCGGCCTGATCCAACGCGTATGTTCTGTATTGCGGCGCTGCCGGCAGGTCCGTTGGCCGACATTTGAGACGCGCCGCGTAAATGGCCGAGAGTTCCGACAGCAGCACATTGGACGACCAGCCGTCGAAGACGATGTGATGGGCCGTGAACACCAGTACATGCGTGGTCGGCGAGAGCCTGGCGATGAAGGCGCGAACGAGCGGACCTGCGGCGAGATCGAAAGGCGTCCGCGCATCCTTGTCCAGCAGCGCATTCAGCTCTGCGCGCGGGTCGGGGCCGGCCGTGAGGTCGCGAAGGTCTGGATCAAGCCGGACTTCAGGCAGGACCGTCATCGTTTCACCGGTCAGACCGAAACAGCCCCGCAGGGAATCGTGCCGGGCGATCACTTCGTTCAGCGCCGCGAGCAAGCGATCCACTGCTAGCGGACCTTCCAGATCGACGCGAAACGACTCGTTGAACGCACAGGAGGCCGCATCTCCCAATTGCGCCGACAGCCAGACCTCCTTCTGCGTCTCGGTCAGGGGTACGGAGTCAGGCAGCGCTAGCTGGGGCTGCCCTGGTTCGATGGACGCGGCGGCGCCAGCGGTTACAACGGGTTGTGGGACAGTGTCTCGCCCTGTCAGAATGCCTGCGCCCTGCAGAGCGTCGAGGGCAATGCTGAACGCTCGCTCTATACGCGCCAGATCGGCAGCGTCATGGGCCGTGGTGAGGAAGCAGGGGAAGCCTTCCTGGATATTGACGCCAAGCAGGCGGACATAGGGGTAGAACAGGCTGGCCAGGGAATCTTCCGGGGCGAGATTGAGCATGAACCAGGACGAGAAGGTCTCCGCCCTGGACCTGAGGCTGCGGCGGGCGAGGTCTGCATTGATCCGGTCAACCAGACCGGCCGTCCGGCGCGCCAGGCTTTCCTGCAAGCCGGGTCCTTCGTTTTCCAGATGCGTCAGCACAGCCCGCGCCGCCGCAATCACAAGCGGATGGCGGACGAAGGTGCCCGCGAAGAAGATCGGCGCAATTTCGGGAACGCTGTCGTCGCCGTAATTCCATGGCCCGCCGTCGAGCGCATCCATAAAGGCTGGCCTGCCAGCCAGTACGCCGATCGGCATGCCGCCGCCAATGACTTTGCCATACGCGGCGAGATCGGCCCGGATCCCGAATAGCGCCTGCGCGCCGCCTGGATGGGTCCGGAAGCCGGTTACGACTTCGTCGAACACATACGCCACGCCATTCGCGGCGGTGATCTCTCGCAGCTCTTTCAGGAAGGCGACCGGCCGCAATTCGGGATGCCGGCTTTGCACGGGCTCAACGATGACGGCCGCCAGCGAGTCCGCGTTCTCGCGGATCCATGACAGGCTGTCGGCCTCGCCATAGCCGAGAACGACGACGTTGCTGACCGACTCCGCAGGGATCCCGGCGGAAATCGGAAAGGCGCGAGGCGGCGAGCCGCGCCGGCCGCCCTTGACCAGAACCTCGTCGAACTGGCCGTGATAGTCGTTCGCGAATACCGCGACCCGGTCGCGTCCGGTCACCGCTCGCGCGACGCGCATGGCGGCCATGACCGCCTCCGAGCCGGTGTTGCAAAAGGTGACGCGCTCCAGACCGACCATGGCGGCGATGCGCCGCGCGACATCGCCGGCGATGTCGGACTGGGGGCCGATGGGAAAACCCTTGTGGAGCTGCTCGCTGATGGCCTCGACGACGAAATCGGGACTGTGGCCGAACG
>JAWXBJ010000065.1:0-34483 GCA_034439955.1 Alphaproteobacteria bacterium | reverse complement strand
GCGTCGGGCGGGCTCAACCCTGCGTCCTCGCGCGGGCCCAGCGCTGCAGCCATTCGGCCGCCGCCAGCCCGATGAGCGCCAGCGTCATCGACAAGCCGGCCAGGCGCAGGGCGCGCGCCTCGCCTCCAGGCGTCTGCAGCGCCGAATAAATCGCCAGCGGCAGGGTCTGCGTCTCGCCCGGGACATTCGCGGCGAAGGTTATGACCGCGCCGAATTCCCCCAGCCCCGCTGCAAACGCCGTGACCGCGCCTGCCAGGACGCCGGGACCGGCAAGCGGAAGCGCCACCGAAACGAACCGGTCCCATGGAGAGGCCCGCAACACCGCCGCCGCCTCGAACAGACGGACATCGGCGGCCTCGAAGGACAGCCGGATCGCCCGGACCATAAGGGGGAAAGTCATTACCGCGGTCGCCAGCGCGGCGCCTTCGGCCGTGAAGGCCAGCTGCACGCCGAATGTCGTATCAAGCCACTGTCCGACGGGCCCGCGCCGACCGAACAGAAGGAGCAGCAGGAAACCGACAAGTACGGGCGGCAAGACCAGTGGAAGGTGAGCCAGCGCGCTCAACACGCTTTTGCCCCGCAAGCCGGATCGCGACAGCACCCAAGCCACCGCGATCGCGACGGGCAGCGACAGCAGCACGGCTCGCAGCGCCACGCCGAGGCTCGTCGCCAGAATTCGCCATTCGTCCACGCTGAGCATGCCGCACCATGCGTCGCCCACAGCCGCGCCTCAAGACCGTTCTACTTGAGCGCGCATAGCGGCCCGCCGCACAGGCTGACCTTGCGGCGTTGAACCTGCTTCATGCGATCCGATGAAGCCGCCTGGCGCCCCCGTCTCCTCGCCTGAATCGTACCGGACGCTGACCATTCGGGACCTCGGCGCGCAGGGCGACGGAATAGCCGAAAATGACGGTCAGACAGTGTTTGCGCCCTTTACTCTTCCGGGCGAAACCGTCATCGCGGATGTGCAGGGCGAGCGCGCTCGCCTGATCGATGTGCTGGTCCCGAGCCCCGACCGCGCTGGCGCTCGCTGCGCCCATTACGGCGTTTGCGGCGGCTGTTCCCTCCAGCACATGAGCGATTCATCGTATCTTGCCTTCAAGCAACGCCTCGTCGAGAACGCGCTTGCCGCCGAGGGCGTCGAGGCTGCGGTCGAGCCTGTGGTCGCTGTCCCGCCCCGGACCCGGCGACGAGCGACCTTTGCTGCGACTGCCGCGTCCAGGGGCGTGGCATTCGGTTTTCATGGCCGCCGCAGCCACGAAATCATCCCGATTTCGGATTGCGCCGTTCTGACGCCCGGCCTCCTCGCCCTCATTCCGCAACTGGCCGCGCTCGCGCGGATCGCGGCGCCGGCCAAGGGATCGCTTGTGGTCACCGTACTGGAAACCCTGACCGGCTTCGACGTCGCCATCGCCGGGGTCGGCAAGTGGTTCTCCGCCGACGCCAGAGCGGAGCTTGTCGCCCGGGCCGGCGCCGCAGGTCTCGCGCGCATATCGATAGATGGGGAAACGGTATTGCAGCGCGAAGCGCCCGCCGTCCGCGCGGGATCGGCGTTCCTCACGCCTCCGCCTGCAGGCTTCCTGCAGGCGACGCGGCCATCCGAGCAACTGATGGTGGATCTGGTCGAGAAAGCCGTCGGATCGGCGCGCTCCGTCGCCGACCTTTTCTCGGGGGCAGGGACATTCAGTCTGCCCCTGGCCGCAAGGGCCAATGTTCACGCGGTTGAAAGCGATGCGCCCGCCTTGAAAGCGCTCGACGACGCGGCCCGCCGCACGCCCCTGCTCAAGACCGTCACGACGGAGCGCCGGGACCTCTTTCGCCGACCGTTGACGAAGGACGAGCCGAAACGCTTCGACGCGGTTGTCCTCGATCCTCCGCGCGTCGGCGCGGAAACGCAGTCGAGGAACCTCGCCGGCTCGTCGGTGAAGCGCATCGCCTATGTATCCTGCAACTCTGTCACCTTCGCCCGCGATCTCGGGATTCTCGTGGCGGGCGGCTATCGCATCGACCAGGTCACGCCTATCGATCAGTTCCTCTACTCCGCCCACATAGAGATCGTCGCGGCGTTGTCGAAGTGACTGCGCCCGGCGAAGGACTTGCCGCCGTCACACCCGTTCGAGATCCGTTTCGAGCGTGACGCGCCAGAACCCTGTTTCGGCGCCTTCGACTCCGAAGTCATTGTCGCTGACCAGGAGAAGCTCGTTTGGCGACAGCACAACCATCCCCTCGATGTCCGGTCCGAGCCCGACACATGAGTCGCTCGAAAAAACGAGACGCTTTGGCAGCGTCTCCATGCCGCTCGCCGCGAACATTACCTCACCCATGTCCTCGATCCGGGGACGGGCGTCTATCTCCAGGTTCGTGAGTGCTGCAGCGTTCAGGTCGGTGAGCCTCACCTCGTAGATCTTGGTGGAATGCGAAATCCTTTCGAGCACGAGCAGGCGGTCGCAGCCCAGGGCGAAGATGTCGCCGATCTTCAGGTCGCCCTTTGTCACCACGCCCCGCGCCGCATCGCGGAGGAAGGTTTCGGGCGCGTCGAATCGATAGAGATGCTGAGCCGCGACGGCGCCGGTCACGGCGTCGATCTTCCAGATGCGCACGGGCGCCGATCCTGTCCAGACCGTCTCCACGCCTGGCGTCAACGCACTTTGGAACATCACATAAAGCCATTGCTCGTCGGGAGAAATTCCAAGGGCTTCAAATCCGCGATTGATGCGCCTCGTGACGGCGATCGCAGGTAGAGCGCCCCGGACGACATATTCCGATGTCGCCATGGCGTCTTCCGCTCCGGCGGGAACCCAGCGCTCCAGAACTTCGCCCTGAGCCGAGACCTTCAACAGCGACGGGCCATACTCTTCGGACGCAAAGAACGAGCCGTCCGACAACACGACCAGCGCCTCCGTGTCAGCTCCCGCAGGATTGACGCCGAGACGCGCGCCATCAGGTCCGAAGATGGCTTCCATCTTGCCGACGCCCGCAGCGGGTACAGGCAGCCCTGACAATCTCCGCCCCGACCGTCCGAACAGCGGAAGGCGCCGCTCCATGCGCATTTCGTCGCCATGAATGGAAAGTTCGACGATCTCGGGCCCTCGCTCCGGCCATGGCATGACCTTCGCGCCATCGATCGTCCGCAAGTGTTCAAGCGATCGAAGATGATGGACATCGATCGCTTGGGCCATGTGCAGATTGGGTCCCCGATCGGTAAGCGCCCACAGCGAGCCGTCCCTGCCTCGCGCGAGACCCGAGCCGACGCCCAGCGTCACGATCAACCGCCCCGCCGGCAGATCGATCGCATCCAGTACAACGTCCTTCCACGCGAGTTTCACGACCCTTGCGGTTCCGCTCTGCATGGATTTGTGCTGACCTTTCGCGGCAGTTCATCGCTGCTTACCGGAACGAGCGCGGACAAGCCATTCGGACGGATGACAGGACGTGTGCGGGTGTCCTAAGTCCGGTCTGTGTCGGATCAAGCCTGCCTTCCCATCGAGGACGTTGTGCCGGAGATTCTGGTGCAGCTAGGCGTCCGTTCGCGCCTTGTCGTCACTGCGCCTCCCGGCGCCGGAAAGACAACGCGGATTCCGTTGGCGCTGCTGGACCAGCCCTGGATGCACGCCCGGAAGCTCATTCTCGTCGAGCCCCGTCGCATAGCCGCACGCGCCGCTGCGGAACGCATGGCGAAAACCCTGGACGAACAGGTCGGCGAAACGGTCGGGCTCAGATCCCGCCTCGACACGCGCGTATCGGCCGTAACGCGCATCGAGGTGGTCACCGAAGGGGTGTTCACCCGGATGATCCTTTCCGATCCGGGTCTCGAAGGGGTCGCCGCCGTTCTGTTCGACGAGTTTCACGAACGGTCCCTCGACGCCGACGAAGGTCTCGCCTTCGCCCTCGACGCCCAGTCGATCCTGCGACCCGACCTTCGGATCATCATCATGTCGGCGACGCTTCCCCCGAACCTCACCAGTTCGTTTTTCGACGCGCTGGTCGTCACAAGCGACGGCCGGGCGCACGAGGTTGAAACTGTCTATCTGGGAGCCGCGCCCAGGGGTCGCATCGAGGATCATGTCGCCGGCGCGATCCGGAAGGCCTTGGCCGAGCAGACCGGCTCGATCCTTGCCTTTCTCCCCGGGGCCGGAGAAATCGAGCGCACGGCCGACCGTCTCCAGCCGCTCCCGGCCAGGACCGAGATCGCACGACTTTATGGAGCGCTTGGACCCGCCGAACAGAATGCGGCGATCGCTCCGCCCGAAGCTGGCGTCCGCAGGATCGTGCTGGCCACCGACATCGCCGAAAGTGCTCTCACGATCGCTGGCGTAAGGGTCGTCGTGGACGGCGGGCTCGCCCGCATTCCCCGCTTCGATGTCGGCACGGGGTCGAGCCGGCTGGAGACCGTGCGTGTCTCCGTCGCCAGCGCCGACCAGCGCCGGGGCCGTGCGGGCCGCACCGGGCCGGGCGTGTGCTATCGGCTCTGGCGCGAGGCTGAAATGCGCGCATTCGCTGCTGCGCCGTCGCCCGAAATCGAGAATGCAGACCTCACGGGGCTCAACGTGGACCTTGCCCGCTGGGGCGCCAAGTCTCCTGCCGACCTGAACTGGCTCACGCCGCCGCGCGAGACGCCCTGGCGGATGGCCCGCGACAGCCTCGTCCGCGCCGGCGCGCTCGACGACCAGGGAGCCCTGACCGTTTGGGGGAAACGCATTTCTGATCTTGCCCTTCCGCCTCGCCTCGCCCTGATGGTCGTGCAGGCGGCGGAGAACGGGCAGGCCCGGTTGGGCGCCGCCCTCGCGGCCGTGCTCAGCGAACGCGACCTCGGCGGCAGGTCAACCGACATTGACGACCGTCTTGTACGCGCATCGTCGGAAACCTCGCCGCGCGCCCGGGCCATGCGACGGCTTGTCGACCGCTGGACCCGGGACGCCGGGGAACGCGCCGGATCGGCCGACGCCTCCGCCGGAGCCGTTCTCGCTGCGGCCTTTCCCGAGCGAATCGCGCTGGCCCGCCCCGGACATCCCGGTCGCTTTCTTCTAGCCGGCGGACGTGGCGCCTGGCTCGATGAGACCGATCCGCTGGCCCGCGAACGCTGGATCGTCGCGGCGGAACTGACCGGCGCGGGGCCGGACCTTCGGATCACGCTGGCCGCTCGCATCACCGAATCAGACGCCGTCGCGCACGGCGGCGTCAAAACTGTCGAGGAAGCCCGCTATGACGCGGGAACCGGCGGTGTGCGTGCTCGACGGACGCGTCGGATGGGCGCGATCTTGCTGGAGGACACACCGCTGGCGGCGCCGCCCCCCGAACTCATCCGGGCCTGCCTGCTGGAGGCTGTTCGAAAGGAGGGCTTGTCTCTTCTCCCCGGCGCCGGGGAGCTGAACGACCTGCTCGCCCGCGTCAATTTTCTGGCCAGGGCTCTCGGCCCCCCATGGCCGACGGATTTCGCGGCTCGTCTCGCGGAGCGCCTGGACCTCTGGTTCGCGCCGCTGCTGGAACATGTCCTCAGCCTGGATGCGATCGGCGCCCGCGCGCTTGCCGACGCGGGAAAGGGTTTCCTTGAACGCTCCCTTCTGAAAGATCTCGATCGCCTCGCCCCGGACTCATGGACGACGCCAGCCGGACGCCGGGTTGTCATCGACTATGCCGCAGAGGGCGGACCCCTGGCCCAGTGCAGGGTCCAGGAAGCCTTTGGCCTGTCTTCTCACCCTGTTCTCGCCGGAGGGCGCGTTCCGTTGAGCTTGTCTCTTCTTTCACCCGCCGGCGCCCCCGTTGCGATCACACGGGATCTTCCGGGATTCTGGTCCGGCGGTTACGCCGACATGCGCAAGGACATGCGCGGGCGTTATCCAAAGCATGACTGGCCCGACAAGCCGTCAGAAGCTGTCCCAACCAGTCGCGCGCGCCGCCAGGCGCCCGAATCGGGTCGATAAGCGGACCCATGCGCGTCCGCCCCTATGGAGACCGCTGGAAGTTCGCGGCGCACCGTAGTTTTCTTTTTTTTGTGCATCAGCCTTTCTGCAACACACGGGCTGGAATTCGAACAACCGTACAGATGGATTGACGTAGCGGAGGCTTACTTTCACGTATGCCCCGACGGAACCCCGAGATGCTCGCCTGTCGAAGTGCGGCAGCTCCGACCATTCGAACCAACCGAAACTCCTCCAGTCAGGCGCTGGCTGACGCCTGGCGCACACGCTGCCGTGAACTACCGAGTTGACGCCGCGCCGGAGTGGTCTCAGTTTGCCCGTGTCGGGGGCGCGTCGCCGCCGCTGACACGGCGTGGATCGAATCAAGAAACTGACGCGCCGAGGGAGAAGTACGTCCAAAGGGGAGGATGCGTCTTATGGCGCTAAAATACCGTTTCTCGCTCGTGAGCCTTTTTGCGCTCGGAATCGCCATGCCCGCCATGGCGCAACAGGCGCCGGTTCCGCAGCCCGCTGAGGACGCTGGACCCCAGGCAGACCGCCGCGATCGCGACGTTGTCGTTGTCACGGCCCAGAAACGCGAGGAATCGGTTCAGGACATCGCCGTCGCCGTGACCGCCATCAGCTCGGAGCTGCGCGACGAGATCGGACTGACCTCGGTTCAGGATTACACCAACTTCGCTCCGGGACTGTCTTACTCAACCTCCAACGACAGGCTGGGGTTGCGCGGCGTCACCCGGACATCGAACAATTTCGGGATTCGCTCGGGCATTTCAAACTATGTCGATGGCGTCTACTTCTCCAGCGCCATCCCTGCCGGACGCGAACCGATATTCGTCGAACGCGTGGAGGTTCTGCGCGGGCCGCAGGGCACGCTTTATGGTCGCGACTCGATCGGCGGCGCGCTCAACCTGATCTCCAAACGCCCGAGCGAGGAATTCGAAGGTCAGTTCAACCTCGGCTACGGCAATTTCGAGGCGAGCAAGGTCGAGGCGCGCGTTGCAGGTCCCATAACGGACTGGCTGCGTTACAGCCTCGCGGGATCGAGGTCCGCACAGAACGAAGGAAATCTGACAAACGCATCCGGCCAGGAGAGCGAGGGCTATCGCACCGACGGCTATTATCTGGAAGCTCAGCTCGAGGGCAATGTCGGCGACAGGTTTGACTGGTGGGCGAAATACAGCCGCCTCGCCTGGGACAAGGTTGGCGCGCCCGGCGCCCGTACCAGCGTTGGCGATCGTCAACCCTACGACACCCGGCTGTTCACGCCGGGCAGCTTCTTCATCAATCCGTTCTTTGCCTTCAGCGGCGTTGCAACCAACGTCAATCAGGTCGGCAATCAGAGAACCAATCCCGCCATCACCGACCCGTTGAAGTTCAATACCGACTATACGGAAGTCGCGCACCTTGAGCCGACGAATGATTTCGCCTTGGAGGCAGTCTATCATTTCGACAATTTCGACGTGAAGTATCTCGGCGGATCCGCCTATTACCACTACACGTTGAACCTCGACACGGATAATTCGCCCGTAAAGTCGTTCCGTTTCAACAACCGCGATTTCCAGACCGACCGCGTGACCGACTATAACGAAAACCGCGGTTGGTATTCGAATGAGATCAACCTGATCTCGACCGGTGATGGTCCCTTCCAGTGGGTGACCGGCGCATACCAATACCAGGAGAACTACACTCAGCCGATCTACGCTTCAGGCGCCGTGCCCGTCGGCGGCCCGATCGTGACCCTCGCCAGCGCGCAACAATTTGTGGGAGCTTTGGCGCCGCCAGCCTTTGGCGGCCTTGGCCTGTTGCTTCCCAATCTGCTCGTGACACGACCCGATCTTCCGGACTTCACGGGGCGAAATATTGCTTCCGGTTCGCAGATTGGCGGCGATCTCTTCGCCTTTACCAACAATCAGGCCGTCAACAACGCCTATGGCCTCTTCGTTCAGGGCGATTATGCGTTCAACGACGAGTGGAAAGTCACGGCCGGCGTTCGGTGGTCGAAAGACACCACTGACGGCCGCGAATATGCGCGCCTGATTTCCATCTACTCTCTCGAAGCCCAGCTCGAGAACGCTCTTGGGCCGGCAGCGGCCCCGCTTCTGGCTTCGTTCATCCCGCCCCGTATCGACCTGACCGCCGCCTTGGGCGGACCAGACCCAACGACAGTCACGGCCACGAACCCTTGCGGCCTTGCGGGCGTCGGCATTCAGAACGCCAAGCCAACTGCCGCCAATGGCGTGGCGGGAGTCTGCGGCGGACCCAACGACCGGAGCCGGTACGGGATTTATATCGATCCCCTGACCGGGAACGCCTTCCGCGACATCGGGGCAAGCTGGAGCGAAGTGACTGGCGTGCTTGGCCTCGACTGGACGCCTGACGCCGACACGCTGATCTACGCCAAGTACAACCGCGGCTACAAGCCTGGCGGCATCGGGTCCGCAAACACCAACGGCAACCTCGTGGCGACCCCCTACACCGACCAGGAGCTTGTGAACGCCTACGAATTGGGACTGAAAAGAGAGTGGGAACCGCTAAACCTGACGACCAATGCCGTTGTCTTCTACTATGACTACGAGGGCTATCAGGTCTCGAACGCGGTCGTCCCCGAAGATCCCGACGGTACTGGCCCTCTGGTGCGCCCGCCCGCCTTTACCTCCTACGTCAACCTGCCGGAAACTGTCACGACGGGCTTCGAACTTGAGACCATCTGGACGCCGACGGACAATTTCCGCCTCTTGGTGAACTATGGCTACACCAATCCGGAAATCGGAAGTTCGCCGTCCCTGGTTCACAATCTCGATCCGTTCGCCCGCGACCCCGCAGCGCAACCGCAGGGAGCGCCAGTCGCCTTGTCGGCAGCCGTTGCGGCAGCTTGCCTCGCCGCCCCTGCAACAGCCATCAACTGCTTCCCCATTCAGGGCCAGTCGCTTGACGGCAATATCCTGCCCTTCAGCCCGAAAAACAAAGCTGCGGCGATCGCCACCTACAGCTGGTTCCTTGAAAACGGTTCGACGATCGATGCGACCGCCAGCTATTTCTGGCAGGACATCGCCTTCAGCTCCGTGTTCAACCGCAGCTACACGAAAATCCCGTCCTGGGATCAGACGGACGCGCGCCTCGTTTGGACCAATGCCGACGAAAACATCACGCTCATCGGCTTCGTCCGCAACGTGTTTGACGAAATCGCCTACGACAGCCGCGGATCCGGCCTGCGCGAAGGCAATAATCGCGCTGTCGGTGCGCAAACATGCGGAACGACAGCGGCCACGACGGTCAGCCACGCGGTCAATCCGCTCGGCACGCTCGGGCAATCCTGCCTCACGACGACGGAAACCTATCGTCCGCCGCGTACCTATGGCGTGGAGTTGCAGTTCCGCTTCTAGAACAGTCACGGCGCTCAAGGCGTCGCTGAAAATCGAATTGAGCGCCGGTCTCGCAGGAGACCGGCGCTTTTTTGCGCGGTCCCCATCATCGCCGGCCACAGCCCAAACCCTCGCCTGCCGTCTTCGGTTAACGAAAAAATCAGGTTGTTGGCGTGAGGCTTGCTCGTTGGTTCGAGGAACCATTGGCTGGATGAACCCGATGACCGCGTATGAGCAGCTCGCGCGCCGTTATTGCGCGCTCCTCGGCGAAGACCCGGACGAGCGCATCGAGGGACTGCCGGTCTGGCGGATCGCCCTCGGGGACCTCGAAGCGGCTATGAACGCCCTTGACACATTCGGTCTCGACACGCGCGCGACGTTTCATCAGCTGGCCGAAGCTGCGCCACCGCCCCGCCTGCGCTCCTTGCCCTTTCTGCGCCGCGTCGCCTGAAAGGGCGCAGTCAGGCAGGCAGACCGGGCGCCGTCAGGCAAGCATGCGCCCGACCTCGTCCGGCGCGAACCCAAGCTCCTCCAGAACCTCCCGCGTATGCTGTCCGAGTGTCGGCGGCTCGATCCGGATGTCTGCGGGCGTCTGCGCGAACCTCACCGGATGCTCCATCGCCAGATAGGGACCCACCGCCGGGTGCTGGCGCTCATGGATAAATCCGTTGCCGCGAAGGTGCGGATCGCGGATCACCTCCTCCAGCGTGTTGCAGCGCATCGAGGGAATGTCCGCCCGCGCCAGCAGATCCAGCCACGCATCGGTCGTCTTGGTGGCGGCGACCTCGGCGACCAGCTGGTAAAGCGCGCCAATGTTCTGGGTCCGGGCGGCGTAGGTTGCGAACCTGGGGTCGAGAGTCATGATCTCGGACCGCCCTCCCAGCTCGAAGAAGGTCACCCACTGGGCGTCCGAATACGGCATGATGCCGATATAGCCGTCCTGTGTCGGGTAGGGCATGCGGTTGGCGCTGACCGAGCGCGTATAGGCCATCTGGGCGAGCGGCGGCACGAAGGTGTGCCCGTAAAGATTCTCCACGAGGTTGAACGCCGTGAAGCTCTCCAGCATCGCCGCCTCGATGAACTGCCCCTTGCCCGTTGTCGCACGGGCGAACAGTCCCGCCAGCGTGGCGTAGGCGGCGTGCAGCCCGCTCACCTTGTCGGCCATGAGCGCGGGCATGTATTTCGGCGGACCGCCCTCCCGTATCGCAAAGAGGTCCGCCACCCCCGAACCGGCCTGGATCAGATCGTCATAGGCGGGCTTGCCCGCGTGCAACCCGTCGGAGCGATAGCCGGCGCAGTGAACGTAGATCACGTCCTCGCGCAGGACCCTGACGTCGTCATAGCCAAGGCCCATGCGCTTCAGGCCATCCATGCGGACATTGGTGAAAAAGACGTCCGACCGGGCCGCGAGACGTCGGATGGCCTCCTTGCCGTCCGCCGATTTAAGGTCGAGGACCACTGAGCGCTTGTTGCGGTTCAGACCCATGTAGATCGCGCCCATTCCGGGGGCCGGGGACGGGCCGGCATGACGCATGATGTCGCCCGTACCGGTTTCGACCTTGACGACATCGGCGCCCATGTCGCCCAGCAGCTGCGTGGCGTAGGGGCCAAGCACGACGGTTGAGAGATCCAGGATCGTGATTCCCGCCAGGGGGCCGGTCGAAGGCAAGCTCAAGGGGCGGTACTCCGTTGGATCAGCCTGGCGCCAGCCCGAATGCCTATCCGCTGGCCCGCCGCCGACACAAGGGCCTCACGTCTTGGCGCTGTCTTGGCGCCCGTGATGCTTGACGGGATTTACGATCATTCTAATGTCGCGACAATATGGACGCTACTGACATCCATGCGCGGCTTGAGGCGGCGGGACTGCGCGCGACTCCCAAACGGATCGCGATCGGCAGCCTGTTGTTCGATGGGCCGGACCGCCATGTCACCGCCGATGATGTCGCGGGGCTTGCGCGCAGCGCCGGCGTGCGGGTGTCGCTCGCCACGGTCTACAACACCCTCAACCAGTTCGTGGCGGCCGGCCTGATCAAGCGAATCACGCTGGATACCGAACGGACCTATTTCGACACCAATGTCTCCGCGCACCACCACCTCTTCTTCGAGAGGGGCGGCGTGCTCCATGATGTGCCCGGCGATGGCGTCAGGATCGAGGGGCTGCCCGATCTGCCGGCTGGATCCCGGATCAGCTCGATCGACATCATCATCCGCATGACGAGCGACATAGCGGTCTAGACCCCTCCGCCTTTGATTGGCGTTGACCGGCGCGGGCTGATTTCGAAGGCCCGGTTAGAATTGTTCCAATTGGCCTTGCCTCTCGTTTAGAACAATTCTAGCGTTTCACTCTGGTGAGCCGCCGGACCGGTGACCCGTCAGTTTCTTTATGGATAACGCCGTCGCAGGTCGAGGGCGCAGAACACGGCCTCAATTGGCGACGCGGCGCCCGAAAAACCCAGACCCTGGAGTTGAAAATGGCAGACGATGGCAAGTGTCCAGTACCGCATTCGCGCGGCAGGCTGAATCGCGACTGGTGGCCGAACCAGTTGAACATTGGCGCTCTGCACCAGAACACCTCGGACAGCGACCCGATGGGCGCCGATTTCGACTACGCCAGGGAATTCGAAAGCCTTGATCTAGACGCGCTCGTGAAAGACCTCACCGCGCTGATGACGGACTCGCAGGAGTGGTGGCCGGCCGACTATGGGCATTACGGACCGTTCTTCATCCGCATGTCGTGGCACGCGGCCGGCACCTATCGCGTTGGCGACGGGCGCGGCGGCGGCGGGCGCGGCCAGCAGCGCTTTGCGCCGCTCAACTCGTGGCCGGACAATGGCAATCTCGACAAGGCGCGCCGCCTGCTCTGGCCGATCAAGCAGAAGTATGGCGCGAGGATTTCCTGGGCCGACCTGATGATCCTCACGGGCAATGTTGCGCTCGAGTCGATGGGCTTCAAGACCTATGGCTTTGGCGGCGGCCGCTCCGACGTGTGGGAGCCGGAAGAGCATGTGAACTGGGGCGCGGAAGACGCCTGGCTGGCCAACAGCGAGCATGCAAGCAGCCGCTATTCCGGCGACCGCGAACTGCACGGCAATCTTGGCGCTGTGCAGATGGGCCTCATCTACGTCAACCCCGAAGGTCCCGATGGCAACCCTGATCCCGCAAGGTCAGCGCGCGACATCCGCGAAACCTTCGCCCGCATGGCCATGAACGACGAAGAGACCGTGGCTCTCGTCGCCGGCGGCCACACCTTCGGCAAGGCCCACGGCGCAGGCCCCGCCAATCATGTCGGCAAGGAGCCGGAGGGCGCCGACATCGAACACCAGGGCCTCGGCTGGGCGAACGCCTTCGAAAGCGGCATGGCTGGCCACACCATCACCAGCGGCATCGAAGGCGCGTGGAAGCCGAACCCGACCACATGGGACAACGGCTATCTCAACACGCTGTTCGGCCATGAGTGGGAACTGACGAAAAGTCCTGCCGGCGCCCACCAGTGGAAACCGAAAGGCGACGCAGGGGCCGGCACGGTCGTTGACGCGCACGATCCCAACAAGAAGCATCAACCGATGATGACCACGGCCGACATGGCCATGCGTGTCGATCCGGCATACGAGAAAATCGCGCGCCGCTATCATCAGAACCCGCAGGAATTCGCCGAGCAGTTCGCGAAGGCCTGGTACAAGCTCACGCACCGCGACATGGGCCCGATCTCGCTCTATCGTGGCAAGCTCGTGCCGAAAGAGACCTTGATCTGGCAGGACCCTATTCCTGCGGTCAATCATCCGCTGATCGACATGGCGGATATCGAGGCGCTGAAAGCCAGGGTCCTCGCCTCAGGCCTGTCGGTGTCTCAACTCGCATCGACTGCGTGGGCGTCGGCCTCGACCTTCCGCGACTCCGACAAGCGCGGCGGCGCCAATGGCGCGCGTATTCGCCTCGCGCCGCAGAAGGATTGGGAGGTCAACAACCCGCCCGAGCTGGCGAAAGTGTTGCAGGCCCTCGAAGCGATCCGGGCCGGGTTCAATGCGTCCGCCGCCGGCGGCAAGAAGGTCTCGCTCGCTGACCTGATCGTTCTGGCTGGCGGCGCGGCGGTCGAGAAGGCGGCGAAAGCCGCTGGGCACGATGTGAAGGTTCCCTTCACGCCGGGACGTATGGACGCCTCGCAAGAGGAAACCGAAATCGAATCGTTTGCCTGGCTCGAACCGAAGGCCGACGGCTTCCGCAACTATCTGCGTCGCCCGATCATGACGCCGGAAGAACACCTTGTGGACCGTGCGCAATTGCTTGAGCTGTCGGCGCCGGAGATGACGGTGCTCGTCGGCGGCCTGCGTGTCCTGAACGTCGGCATGCCGGAGCATGGAGTGCTGACCCAAAAACCCGGGACGCTGACGAATGATTTCTTCGTCAACCTGCTCGACATGAAGACGAAGTGGAAGGGCGTCGACGGCGCGGAAGGCGCGTTCGAGGGCGTCGATCGCAAGACGCGCGCTGTCGTGTGGACCGCCACGCGCGTCGATCTCATCTTCGGCTCGCACTCGCAGCTGCGCGCGCTGGCTGAAGTCTATGCGGCGTCTGACGGCAGGGAGAAATTCGTGCAGGACTTCGTCGCCGCCTGGACCAAGGTGATGAACCTCGATCGCTTTGATCTTGCCTGATTGCAGAGGTCGATCGCCAGGCCTTGCCTGAAGGCGGAGGGCGTTGAACAATTGCGGGCGCCCTTGGAGCAACCTGCGTCCTCTTTGACGCAGGTTGCTCTTCACTTTTGAGATAGAGCATCTTTCTTCGATCAAACTAATTCGGTCTGATCGAAGGATGCTCTGGCTGCTGGCTGCGGGGCGCATTGCATATAGCGCTTCCCGCTCCGCCCGGGCGGTTTCGCATGTCCCTGCGCGCCTATCTGCCGCGCGAGGCTCTGCTCGACCGGAATTGGCGCGTCCGCCCGTCGAGAAAATCGCCTGACGGAACCCCACGCGATGTAGGGCGTTTGAAGCGGAAGGGCGAATAAACCGCTCGTGGGAGGACGAACATGACTATTGAAGGCATACTGATCGCGCTGGTTATAGGCGCAATTGCCGGCTGGCTCGCCGGCCAGATCGTCAAGGGCGCGGGCTTCGGCCTCGTTGGCAATATCATAATCGGCATTATCGGCGCGTTTGTCGCGTCGTGGGTTCTGCCGCAGGTCGGGCTGGGTTTTTCAACAGGAAACTCGATCGTCACCAGCATTCTCTACGCCACCGTCGGCGCCGTGATCGTGCTGGTCATTCTTTCGTTGATCCGCCGCGCGACCTGAACACTGGAGCGGCCTGCATCCGATCGGACGCAGGCCGGTTCAGGACTGCCGCGTCAGTGAAAAGCTCGTGCAGAACTGTCGCTCCATCTCTCCGCTGATAACCTTGGCATCGCCCGAGAGCGTACCCTTCAGCGTGCCGGCCTCGACATTGAGCAGCTTCGGCTCGATCGTCACCGCCGACGTGGCGGCGTCCAGAACAACCCTCGCATCCCATTCCAGGGCGCCATTGCCTGTAGCCATCACCGCTTCTTCCGGCGTCGCCGCTTCGATCGTCATCTGAAGCGGCCCCTCGATCGAATAGCACGTGATCGTGCCTTGCCAGATTCCGGCGAGTGACACGGGTTCGTCAGACGCGGAGCACGCGCCAGCCGATGCCGCGACAAACGCCGCCATCCATCCCCCGAGCCATTTCATCCCTGTCCCTCCACCAGCTTTGCCTGCGTATTCGCCTCGATGTCTTCGCGCGACACGCCCGGAGCAATCTCGACGACTTTCAGGCCGCCGTCCACGACGTCGAAGACCCCCAGATTTGTGATGATCCGATCGACAACCGCCTTGCCCGTCAGAGGCAGGGTGCAGGTTTTCAGCAGTTTGGTTTCGCCGGACTTGCTGGCGTGATCCATGATCACCACTACCCGCTTGACGCCGGCGACCAGGTCCATCGCCCCGCCCATGCCTTTCACCAGCTTGCCGGGGATCATCCAGTTGGCGAGATCGCCGGTCTCCGACACTTCCATCGCGCCCAGGATGGCGAGATCGATATGACCGCCGCGAATCATCCCGAACGAGGTCGATGACGAGAAATAGCTGGTCCGGTCGAGTTCCGTTATCGTCTGCTTGCCTGCGTTGATCAGGTCGGCGTCCTCCTCGCCCTCGAACGGGAAGGGACCCATGCCGAGCATCCCGTTCTCGGACTGCAAAGTTACATCGACGCCTGCGGGGATATGGTTCGCCACCAGCGTCGGAATGCCGATGCCCAGGTTCACATAGAAGCCGTCTTCAAGCTCTTGCGCGGCGCGAGCCCCCATCTGATCGCGATCCCATGGCATGTCAGTCTCCTTGAGACTTTGGTTTGCCCGTGTGCGCTGACAACTGCCCGGAGCGTGACAGGCGGGCCTGCTTCGCTGAATCGGCGAGCGTCCGCAAGCGGTCGAGAACAGCCAGCTTCTCGGCAAAGCTCGCGCGCGCCTGCTCGCGCCTTCCCTCGGCCTTGCGGGCGAGAATGTCGGAGATATCCGGATACGATCGTTGACTCATCTCATTCATCCTAAGCCTAGCGGATCGGCTCGGCCAGTCCGGTTGCAGAACGACATCCATGCGTCGCGCAGATCAAATCGTTCGACCACCCATTTCAATGCCAGCAGATCAACTGCATTCTGATCGAGAAAGGCTTCAACGCGCGCCAGGACCTTCAAGCGCCCCACGCTGATCGCTTCTGCAGCGAGGTATTCGGCCCTCACCACGCGCGTGCTGAATCCAGTGACAAGCTCGATCTCAACGGCCTCGCGGAGAGACGCCTCGTCCGGTTCCGAGGCTACCGGCAGAAACTCAACCGGCCAGCCTTCGACCACGATTCCCGCGCCGCTCCGTCGCGTATAACCCCTCTCTGCGAGCGCACGTTCAATTGGCGCGAGCAGAATCAAGCAATCTCCCTGAAGTTTCAAGCGGCGATGCGCTTTCGCACGGTCCGCTGTTCGATGCGCTTTTCAAATTCGCCCTTGATGATCCGGTTCACGAAAATCCCCGGCAGGTGAATGCCGTCCGGGTCCAGCGAGCCGACCGGCACGATCTCCTCGACCTCGACGACGCACAACTTCCCCGCCGTCGCCATGTCCGGACTGAAATTGCGCGAGGTCTTACGAAACACCAGATTGCCCTGTGCGTCCGACTTCCACGCCTTGATGATCGACAAATCAGCGGTCAGGCCCGTTTCGAGGATGTAGGTCTCGCCGCCGAACTCGCGATGCTCCTTGCCGTCGGCGACGATCGTTCCCACTCCGGTCCTGGTGTAGAATCCGGGAATGCCCGCACCTCCGGCGCGGCAGCGCTCGGCCAGCGTTCCTTGCGGATTGAACTCCAGCTCAAGCTCGCCTGACAGGTATTGGCGCTCGAATTCCTTGTTCTCTCCCACATAAGAGGAGATCATCTTCTTCACTTGGCGCGTGCCAAGAAGGACGCCCAGCCCGAACCCGTCCACGCCGGCATTGTTGGATATGACGGTGAGATCCCTGACCCCCGCGCGCTTCACCTCGGCGATCAGATTTTCCGGTATCCCGCAGAGACCGAACCCCCCCGCCATGATTGTCATGCCGTCGAACAGCGCGCCGTCCAGGGCCACCCCCGCGTTCGCAAAGACCTTGTTCGCCATGAGTTGTCCCCAGCTGAGGCAGACGGATTGTCAGCCTTCGACCGTCTGGTCGATACGTCCGAAAATGGAATGCCCGCGCTCGTCCAGCATTTCGATTTCGACGCGGTCGCCAGCCTTCAGAAATCCCGTTCGGGCGGCGCCCGACGCAATAGTTTCCACCATTCGCAATTCAGCCAGGCAGGAATAGCCGGCCCCTCCTTCGCCTATGCTCTTGCCAGGCCCGCCGTCCGGACCGCGATTGGAAACCGTGCCCGATCCAATGATCGATCCCGCCGACAGAGGCCGTGTGCGCGCGGCGTGCGCAATCAGCGTGGGAAAATCGAACGTCATGTCCACGCCGGTCCGGGCCTTGCCCAGCACCTCTCCGTTGAGCCTGACGCACAACGCTCCGTGCAGGCGGTCGCCGTCCCAGGCTTCGCCCAGTTCGTCGGGCGTGACGCACACCGGCGAGAAGCTGCTGGACGGCTTGGACTGGAAGAAACCGAAACCCTTCGCCAGTTCTCCGGGGATCAGGTTGCGCAGGCTGACATCATTCGCGAGCATCAGCAGCCTTATCGACCGGGCCGCCTGATCGCGGTCCGCGCCCGCCCGGACATCGCCGACGATCACCGCGACTTCTCCTTCGAGATCGCAGCCCCAGTCCGCATCGCCGACGGGGATGGGATCCCGCGGCCCCAGGAAACTGTCGGACCCGCCCTGGTACATCAGCGGGTCGGTCCAGAACGTCTCCGGCATGTCCGAGCCGCGCGCGCGCCGGACCAGTTCGACATGGTTGACGTAGGCCGAGCCGTCCGCCCACTGGTAGGCGCGCGGCAGGGGCGAAGCGCAGTCCTTCTCGTGAAATCTTTCGGTCGGGACCGAGCCGAGCTCCACTTCGCTGGCGAGGGATTCAAGGCGCGGCGCGGCGCGCTTCCAGGTGTCCAGCGCGGCCTGCAGGGTTGGGGCGATGTGGCTGGCGTCCGCATATCGGGTCAGATCCCGCGACACCACGGCAAGGCGCCCATCACGTCCATGCTTGAACGAAGCAAGTTTCATTGAGGCTCTTTGCAGCGGATTTGGCCGGGGATCAATTCCCGGCGCAGGCGAGCGGGTCGCCCGGGACTACATACCTCTTTAACCAGCCTGGCCCATCCTGACCATGTTGTAATCGAGTTCGCGATCCCTCCGGCCATCCGCCGGCTTGCCCTGCCTGGGAGTCACCGATGTACTTCACCCGCGCCTGCTTTTACGCAACCGTCTGCGCTTTCCTGATGCCGGCCTCGATCCTGATCGCGGGGCTCAACTACGCGGACGCCTCCCGCCGTTGAACGACGCGACAGCGCCGGCCTAGCTGTTCTTCCAGCTGTCCACATAGCCTGCGTCCTCGACCGCGCTTGCTCCCGGCCCGACGTCAAGTGGGTCGCGCGCGTCGATCATCACCGCGTACTCATCCGTCGCCGGCTTGTCCTGCACCAGCATCTTGGCCAGCGCCTTGGGGTGCGGCCCGTGCGTGAAGCCTGACGGGTGAAACGTCATCATGCCGGCATGGATGTTGTCGCGGCTGAAGAAGTTTCCGGCGTGGTAGAACAGCACCTCGTCATAATCGTCATTGTTGTGAAAGAAAGGCACTTTCAACGCGCCGGGATCGGTCTCGAACGGACGCGGCGCGAATGTGCACACGACGAACCGGTCCGACAGAAACGTCGTGTGGACGCTGGGCGGCAGATGATAGCGATGGCTCGCCACCGGCCGCAAATCCTTGACGTTGATCCGGACCGGGGCCAGATCGCCATGCCACCCCACCGCGTCCAGCGGATTGTAGGGATAGGTCACGCTCGATACCTCCCCCCGTTTCTTGATCCGCACCGCCCAGTCGCCTCCCGCCTGCTGCGCGTCGCGAAAGACTTCGTCGATCCGTGGCGTCTCCAGCATGGCGGGATCGAAGATCGCATGCGGACCCAGCAGCCCCCGGTCCGGCAGCGTGAAATGCGAATTCGTCGCCTCGATCATAAGCATCGTCAGCCCGTCCGCCGTGAGTGGTTCGAGCCGGAACATCGCCCCGCGCGGCAGATAGACGTAGTCCCCGGCGGCAAGCTCCAGATGGCCCCAATCGGTGTGCAGATGCGCTTGACCCGCATGCAGAAACAAAAGCGTGTCGCCATCGGCGTTGCGCGCCAGCCCTTCCTGAGCCGCCAGTTTCCACTGCCTTATCTCGACATGCCGGTTCGACAGGACGACTGGCGCATCCCAGGGCGAAGACGTCGCGCCCTCCAGTTTCGCGAGATCGAACGCGCGCGGCCGCAGCGGACCCTCGAAACGCGTCCACCCGGTCGGCGGCCGCGCATGATGGAAAAAAGCCGCCGGACCGAAAAACCCCTCCTTCGACATCTCCCGCTCGAACGTGCCCTCGGGCATGTCGGCATGCGCCTGCCTTGAATGCTTTCCCTCTGCGCCCTTGACGGGGATCCATTTGCCTTTCATTTGCGCCCCTTCAACTTGGTCCTCCACCACGAAGTGGGGGAGGTGGATGCCGCGCCCTCGCGCGGCAGACGGAGGGGGAGCCACAAACGCAAGCCATCCCTCACTGTTTCCCCTCCGGCTGGTTTTCCGGCGCCGCGTCCCTGAACGCGGTCAATTCCCGCAGCGCCGCATCGATCCGCGCCAGCTTCGGATAGGGCGCAAGGTCGATCGCATAGCGCCGCGAATTGGCGACCTGGGGAACCAGCGCGATATCCGCCAGCGTCGCCGCGTCGCCCACGCAGAATCCGCCCTCCGCCGGCAGCATCTGCTCCAGCACCTCGAAGCCGCGCACGATCCAGTGCCGGTACCAGTCGCCGATCTGGGTGTCGTTGGCGATGAACTGCGCGCGCAACAGCGCCAGCGCCGACAGGTTGTTGAGCGGATGGATGTCGGCCACGATCTGGTCTCTCAGGTCGCGCACCAGCGCCCGCGCCCTGGGGTCCTGCGGCAGCAGGGGCGGCTCGGGCCGCGTCTCGTCGAGATACTCGATCATCGCCATCGACTGGCCGATCCGTATCCCGTCGATCTCCAGGATCGGCACCCGGCCCGAAGGATGCAGCGCCAGATGTTCGGCGCCGGCATGCTCGGCCTTCAGCAGGTTCACGCCGCGCGCCTCGTACGCCACGCCCTTGAGATTGAGCGCGATCCGCACCCGGTACGTCGCGGAGGAACGCCAATAACCGTAGAGGATCGCTTCGGTCATGCGGCACAGTATGCCGGGATATGCAGGCGGCATCCAGCACCCGCGCCGGCAGGACGGCGTATCGCCTTGACAGGGCCGGACCCACGATAATCTATTCGCAGCAGGGATCGTCATGCTCAACCGGCGTCAAGCTGTATCGATAATGGGGGCGTCGCTGGCTGTGGCCGGCGGGGCTGTCGCCGCCCCGGCTGGACCGCTGGCGGATCTGGCGCTGCTTCTGCCTTCAGCCTCGCAGAATGGCCTTGGGCTGAAACTCTGGACGACCACTCCGCAAGCTGACGCGCCCCGGGTCACCATCGATGGGGCGCACGTGCAGGCGCGGCCGCTGGGATCGCGGGGGCGCGTCTGGCGCTATGCGCAAGGGGGGCTGGCGCCTGGCCGGGCCTACCGGCTGGCCGTCGAGGATGCCTCCGGGCGGGCGATGCGCGCGCCATGGACACTGAAGACCCTGCCGGCGCCCGGGCAGCCGGTCGATCGCGTCCGCCTGTTGATTTTTTCCTGCGCCGGCGGCGACGAAACCTATGGGCTCACGCCCGGCCGGACCGGCTTTCTGGCGATGGCCGTTCGCCGCGCCCTGCTGGATCGCGCACTGAGTTTCACGCCCGATCTGGCCATTGTCGTCGGCGACCATGTGTACTGGGACCAGGACAGCTCCCAGCTGCGTGCGCCTGCTGCAGCGGCGGCGATCCGCACCTTCCAGGCCGGCATCGCGCCCATCGAAAAGGGAAGCGTCGCGCTCTCGGCGGCCAATGCCGCATCTGTCGAAACCATCGTCGAGCGTCAGATCGCCACGCTCTATGGCGACCGCCTGGCCGAAACGCCGACATTGTTCATCGCCGACGACCATGATTATTTCGAGAACGACCAGGCTGGCACATGGGGGGCGACGTTTCCGCCCGACCCGTTTCACGCTTCGCTGCAAAAGCTGAGCGCTGACCTTGCCTATCCTCATCCGCTCAACCGTCCGTCCGTTGGTATGTTCCGGTCGGCGCGATCGCTAGAACGCCTGCGCTACGGCGACTTGCTTGAGCTCCTCGCCTATGACTGCCGGTTTGATGTGCGCCAGGGCAAGGATGCGCGCTTTCTGTCCGGGCCGGTCGAGGCGTTCGTCCGCGCCCGCACGCGCGAGAACGGCGCGGCCCAACTCATCCATGCGCCATCCACCCCCTTCGGCTGGACCGCCGGCAAATGGGGCGAATGGTACGAGGACCGCGGCCGCGGCCAAGGCAATTTCGGCGACGACAAGGATTACTGGCAGGCCGGCTGGTTCGAGCAGCACCAGCGCCTGATGTGGGCGTTGAGCCTCGACCAGAGCCGCGCGGCCATCGCCATCAGCGGCGATCTTCACGCCAGCGCCGCCGCCCGGATGATGGCGAGCGGCGATCTCGATCTATCGGCCAATCCGGTCCACACCGTCTTGCCGGGCGCGCTCGGCACGGGCGACGGCGGCTGGCCCAGCGTGGCGCGTGGCGAGTTCCCATGGACGCCCGCCCGGCTGCGCACGGAACCCTTGGCCGCTTTGGAGGAACGCAACGGATTTGCCATCGTCGATGTCGAACGCGAGCAAGTGACCGTGCAGCTCTTCTGCTGGCGCCCGCCCGAGCCGGTGGACGCCATCGCGACGCTGGAGCCAAGAGCAAGAGTGGTGATTGAGGCGGCGGGCTAGAGCAATCCTCGTCCGATCTGGATCGGCCCGATCCAGTTCGATCGCATCAGGCTCTAGGGTGGCGAGGGAGGGCCATCGCATACAGTCGCAAAGCATCGAGTGAGGTCATTCTCGGGCAAGCGAAGCGCGACCCGGGAATCTTCCTTGCTTGCCACAATCAAGGTCATTCTCGGGCAAGCGAAGCGCGACCCGGGAATCTTCCTTGCTTGCTACAATTAAGGTCATTCTCGGGCAAGCGAAGCGCGACCCGGGAATCTTCCTTGCTTGCCACAACTGGATTCTTCGCGACGAAGAAAGATTCTCGGGTCAAGCCCGAGAATGACCCTACTCCCATATGCGATAGCCTTGGGGTGGCGGAGCGTCGCGCCGCCGGTCCTCCGCTTGCGGCGGAAGAGCCCTGAAGCGACAAATGGGGCAGACGGCGTCGGGATCGTCGCAGCGCGTCCCCTTGAGACTCGCCTCAATCCCTCTCCAGCGTATTTCCCCGCCGCGCGAAACAAAACTTACGCATCCGCCGCCGTCATGATCGGCGCCAAGCTGACGCGCATGCAAACCTGGCCCACATGCAGGCGCCTTCGATGTGAAATTCCATGCTCAAGCCTCCTTCAGCACACCCCTTCTGACCTGATCCGCCTCGATGCTCTCGAACAGAGCCCTGAAATTCCCCTCACCAAACCCCTCATTGCCCTTGCGCTGGATCAGTTCGAAAAAGATCGGGCCGATCTGGTTGGCGGTGAAGATCTGCAGCAGCAGGCCCTGCCCCTGTGTCGGCGCGCCGTCGATCAGGATCTGGTTTTTTTGCAGCCGCTCCACATCCTCCCCATGCGCGCCCAGCCGCTGCCCGATGCCCTCGAAATACGTGTCCGGCGCCGTCTGGAACGGAATGCCCCGCGCTCGCAACGCCTCAACGCTGGCGTAAATATCGTCGGTCCCGAGGGCGATGTGCTGGATGCCCTCGCCGCCATAGTCCTTCAGGAATTCCTCGATCTGACTCTTGTCGTCGCGGCTCTCGTTCAGCGGAATGCGGATCTTGCCGCACGGGCTGGTCATCGCCTTGGACACCAGACCCGTCTGCTTCCCCTCGATGTCGAAATAGCGGATCTCGCGGAAGTTGAAGATGCGCTCATAATAGTCGGCCCACTTCGCCATGTTGCCGCGATGCAGATTGTGCGTCAGGTGGTCGAGATAGGTGAGGCCCACCGAAGCCTTCTTCTCGTCCACGCCTTCGATCGGCATGAAGTCAATGTCGTAGATGCCATGCGCGCCATAGCGATCCACCAGGTAGATGTACGCCCCGCCAATCGCCTGGATCGCCGGAATGTTCAGCTCCATCGGGCCGACATTGCCAAACGCCGGTTCGGCGCCGCGCCTGATCGCCTCGGCATACGCCTTCGCCGCGTCCTTCACGCGGAACGCCATCGCATTCGCGCCAGCGCCATGCACGCCACGGAACGCGGCGGGCTGGCCTGACGGCTCCATGTTGAGGATGAAGTTGATATCGCCCTGCTTGTACCGAACGACGTTCTTCGACCGGTGCCGCGACACCGCCGTGAATCCGAACGCCTCGAACAGCTTGCCGAGCACGTGCGGATTTGGGGACGTGAACTCGACGAACTCGAAACCGTCCGTGCCCAGCGGGTTGTCAAACAGGTCGCTCATGCGTGGCCTCCGCGGACGTCCCCCAGAAGATATAGCGGAAGCTGGCCGCGTGCGAAATCCGGCTACAACCGGCGCTGGCGGACCGCACGCCAGCCGCCGACCATCAGATGCCAGCCGACGAACAGCATCAATCCCGCCGACGCAGCGAACATCGCCTCCGTCGCGCCCTGTCCCGACGCTCCGGCAAGCTGTCCGAGGCCCCACCCCAGCGGGGTCGTGACCGACGACGACGCCAGCGCCAGAGCCAGCGCGGACGGCGTCCGGAGTCCCGCCTGCAGGGCCAGCATCATCGCCACGGCGCCCTCGGGAGCCTCGTGCAGGATAAGGCCAAGCGACGTCAGCAGCCCCGTCCCGTAGCCATGATGAAACGAAACCGAATAGACGGCGCCGTCCAGGGTCGAGTGACCCGCGAGGACAAGCAGCGCCAGCCACGCCGCCAGGCGTACCTTCCCGGGCGCCGCCGCGTCCGACCGGTTCTGGAACGCCGCTTCGAGTGCCGCTCCAACTGCCGCTCCGCCGACCACGAACAGGCCTGCCGCCCCGCCTGCCGACACGGCTTCCGGCGCAAGGTGCAGCCCGGCAACCGCCAGGAGAACCACCCCGGCCGCCAGTGCTATCCAGTCCGCCAGCCGCCGCGCCGTCGCGGCCGCCAGCAGCGCGACCGCCACGCCTGCCGCCGACATGGCCGCCGCTCCTGCGACAATTGCTGTTTCCTGGCTGAACATCTTCCGGCCTGACCGCGACCGCGTTGCCTGGCCGACAGCCTCCGTTATACAATAACGCTTCCGACCGCAACACGCCTGCGAACGGCTGTTCCGGGCCACGCTGTCCTAAATGCTGAAATCCAGAGGCTCGGCCGCACCGGAAGACACCACGCCGGCCGTTCGCAGGTGATCGATCACGAGTTCCGCAAGCGCTTCGGCATTGTGCGAGGCGGTATCCAGCCTCAGTTCCGGACTGACGGGCGGTTCGTAGGGACTGTCGATCCCCGTGAAGTTCTGGATCTCGCCGGCTCTCGCGCGTTTGTAGAGGCCCTTCGGATCGCGGCTTTCAGCGACGTCCAACGGCGCATCGACGAACACCTCGATGAATTCTCCGGGCTCGACCAGCGACCTGACCGCATCCCGCTCTGTACGGAATGGCGATATGAAAGACGCCGTCACGATCAGTCCCGCGTCGACGAACAGTTTGGCCACCTCGCCGATCCGCCGGATGTTCTCCACGCGATCGCCGTCGGTAAAGCCCAGATCCCGGTTGAGACCCTGACGGATATTGTCACCATCAAGCGCGTAGGTGTGTGCGCCAAGATCGACCAGCTTTCGCTCGACCAGGTTAGCGACCGTCGATTTGCCCGCGCCTGACAGTCCCGTGAACCACAGGATGACGGGCCTGTGACCCTTCATCAGGGACCGTGTGGCCTTGGTCGTATCCATCGCTTGACGATGAACATTCGTCGCCTTCATCAACGAGACGGTGATCATGCCCGCGCCAACCGTAAGGTTGGTGAAGCGATCGATGAGGATGAAAGCACCGGATTCGCGTATGATGCCGTAGGGATCGAAAACGATGGGGCGGGTCGTCGCTAAATTGCAAAGAGCGATCTCGTTGAGGCCGATAGGCCCGCCCGCCGATTGCTCCATCGTGTTGATGTCGATCTTGTGCCGGATGGATGTGACGTTTGCCTGCACGGTCTGCGTTCCGATTTTTAGCAGGTATGGGTGGCCCGTCGTCAGCGCCTCCTCATGCATCCAGAGTATGTTGGCGGCGAACTGGTTCGAAACGTCGGGACGCTGATCCCGCGCCACGAAGACATCGCCGCGCGACGCGTCGATCTCATCGTCGAGCACCAGGGTCACGGCCTGGCCCGCTTCCGCAGAATGCAAATCGCCATCGGCGGTCGCGATCCTGCTGATCCGTGACTCCTTTCCGGATTTGGCCACCAGAACCACTTCGCCGGTCCTTATCGAGCCGGAGGTGACCGTCCCGGAGAAGCCGCGAAAATCGAGATTGGGCCGGTTGACCCATTGCACCGGAAGCCGGAAGGCCGCAGCGCGGCGCTCGTCGGCAACCTCTATTGTCTCGAGATGCTCCAGCAGTGTCGGCCCGTCATGCCAGACCATGTTCTGGGAGGCACGAATGACGTTTTCTCCCTTCAGCGCCGACATCGGGATTGGCGTGATGGTCTCGAAGCCGAGGGGTTCGGCGACCTTGAGATAGCTCGCTACGATCTCATGAAAGCGGGTCCTGCTGTAGTCTGCGAGGTCCATCTTGTTCACGGCCAGCACGATGTGCCGCACGCCGAGCAGGTGGGCGATGTAGGTGTGCCGCCGTGTCTGCGTCAGAACGCCCTTGCGTGCGTCGATCAGGATGACGGCGACGTCGGCGGTCGATGCGCCAGTCGCCATGTTGCGGGTGTACTGCTCGTGCCCGGGCGTATCGGCGACAATGAATTTTCGCTTGTCCGTCGCAAAGAACCGATAGGCGACGTCGATCGTGATGCCCTGCTCGCGCTCCGCTTCCAGCCCGTCGAGCAGCAGCGCGAAATCGATGTGCTCGCCCTGCGTGCCGTGACGCGCCGAATCGCGTTTCAGCGTCGCGAGCTGATCCTCGAAAATGAGCTTGGTGTCGTAGAGCAACCGGCCGATCAGCGTCGATTTTCCGTCATCCACCGAACCGCAGGTGAGAAAGCGCAGCACGCCCATCTCCGCCGACGCAAGGTCGCGAACGGATGCAGTTTCAGGCACGGAGATGTTCGGGCGGGGAAATGGCGTCACTTGCGCGGCCATCAGAAATACCCCTCCTTCTTCTTCTTCTCCATCGAGCCGCTTTCATCATGGTCGATCAGACGGCCGGACCGCTCGGAGGTGCGCGCCGTAAGCATTTCGGCCACTATCTCATCGAGCGTCGCCGCATCGCTTTCGAACGCCGCAGTCAGCGGATAATCGCCTAGCGTCCGGAAGCGGATCACACGGTCCACGGGCGCCTCTCCAGGCGCCATCGGCGTACGATCATCGTCGACCATGAAAATCTGTCCCCCGCGCACGACGGTCGGCCGGGACTTGGCGTAGTATAGCGGGACGATCGGAATGGCCTCTTCTGCGATGTAGGCCCAGATATCGAGTTCGGTCCAATTCGAGATCGGGAACACCCGGATCGATTCTCCCGGCGCCTTGCGTGTATTGTAGAGACTCCACAATTCCGGCCGCTGGTTCTTGGGGTCCCAGCCATGGCTGTCCGTGCGGAACGAGAAAATCCGTTCCTTGGCGCGGGACTTCTCTTCGTCTCGTCGCGCTCCCCCGAACGCCGCGTCGAACCGGTGCGCGTCCATTGCCTGTCGCAGACCCTCGGTCTTCATCACCTGGGTGTGGAGGTTCGACCCCGACGAATACGGATTGATCCCCCGCCTCAGCCCGTCCTCGTTGACGTGCACGATCAGGTTGAGACCGAGCTTCTTGGTGATGAGATCCCGGAAGGCCACCATCTCCCGGAACTTCCAGGTCGTATCGACATGCATGAACGGGAAGGGCGGGCGTGACGGCCAGAACGCCTTCATTGCGAGGTGCAGCATGACGCTGGAATCCTTGCCGATGGAGTAGAGCATCACCGGATTCTCGAAGCTGGCCGCGACCTCCCGCATGATGAAGACGCTTTCGGCCTCGAGCCGCTGCAAATGCGCCGGCAAGGCGCGCTTGCGGGCGGGCCGTTCAACGAAACGCCGTGCATAGGCCGAAATGTCAGTGTCCAGGGTCAAGGCCCAGCCGTCCCAGTTTGAGTTCGGGAGGGCCGACTTAAGCGGCGTCTTGGCTTAGGTAAAGCTCGCTGGGCTCAACTGTCTGCACAACTGGCCTCAACTGTTTTGACCTTTTCCTGGTCCGACGGACAAACAGGCTTTGTCCTCCGGTCAGCGCTTCACGCGCAGCCCGAGCAGCCCGGAGAGGCCGGGCGCGCCGTAACCGCCGATCTGCTGATACTGCTCGTCCAGCACATTCTCCAACCGGCCATAGACCTCAACGCCCGTCGAGATCTCGTAGGAAGCAGCCGCGTCAAGCCGGGTCCATCCCGGCACGTCCGGACCAAACCCGTCGGCCTGCTCGCCATTGTGTCGCACGGCGAGGGAAGCCTCGAACGGCCCGGGCGGAGACACGATGAGTTCCACATCGCCCGAATGCAGCGGCGTGCGCGGAAGGCGCGCCCCCGACCCGTCTTCCGCGTCTATATAGGCGTATCCGGCTTTCAGCGCGAACATCTCGCCGAGCGGCGTCTGCACCAAGGCCTCGACGCCTTGCTGCCTCGCAAACGCGATGTTGGCGTACCCGCGCGTGAACGAGAAATCGATCAGGTTCTCGGTTTCCTGATCGAACGCCGTCAACGAAACCACCGCCTCGCCGATCGTCCAGTCAAGGCCGACGTCGAACGCTTCGCTTGTTTCCGCCCGCAGACTGGCGTTTGGCGCGCTGAGGCCGCAGAATGTACAGATGAAGGTCGACTGGAAGATGGTCGGCGCCTTGAAACCCTGGCCCCACGTCGCCCGCAGCCGGACCGGCTGGACCACCTGCCAGCTGGCCGCCAACTTGCCCGTCGTTTCCGATCCGTAGCGATCATCGTCGTCGTAGCGCAGCCCTCCCGTCAGTGTCACGGTCTCCAGCGGCGACCATGCATAGAGCGCATGGAGGCTGTCGGTCTTGGCCTTCTCGCCATTTGCGGCGCTCTCCTCGCGTTCGACCCCGAAACCGAGCTGGTGGCCCGCCGCCATCTTCACCAGCCCCGAATATCGATAGCCGGTCCGCTCGCCTTCATTGCGAAACGTGGCTGACGCACCGTCAAAATTCTGGCGGTCGATCTCCGATCGTGTGACCTGGAACGTATTGGTCAGCAGCCCGCCGAACGCGTCCGCAGTCAACGTCGCCGACCCCGCCAGTTCCTCGGACTCCGTTCTCTCGTTGGTGTCGCCCAGCGAAAATGTGGGCGGCGCGAAGCCGTCGAACTCGTAATCCGCATCGGTCCATCGCGCCGTGAAATCCGCACGCACGCGATCAGCAATATCAATCCCTCCCCGCCCTGACAGGCTGACGGACTCAAACCCGTCCTTTTCCGGATTGCCATCGCGTTCGTCAGCCTTGGAGATGCCTTCGGACGTCTGCCATACCGCCGACAGCCTTCCGTCCATTCTCCCCGCACGGCCGCCCGCCGCCCCGCCGCCGCGAAACGTGTCGAACGATCCTCCCTCGCCAAATCCGCTCCAGCCAAACCCCTCCGGCGGCGACTTGGTCACGATCGAAATGACGCCGCCGATCGCGTCCGAACCCCATAGCGTCGATTGCGGCCCCTTGAGCACCTCGATGCGTTCGACGTCCGCGAGATCCAGCGTAGAGAAATCGAACCCGCCTCCCGGCGAGCCGGCATCGTTCACCGTCACGCCATCGACCAGCACCAGGGTCTGGCCCGACGCATTGCCCCTGATGCGCGCATAGGCCGTGCCCCCGAACGATCCGCTCTGGGTCACGGTCACGCCCGGGACGATGGCCACGGCGTCGCCGCCAAAGGTCAGCGCGCGGCGCTCAATGTCGGCCGCCAAGACCACCGCGACGGATGTTCCCGCTTCGGACGCGGTTTGATCGAGGCGCAGCGCCTGGATCACCACGGTATCGGCCGCCGGCGTGGCTTGTGAAAACGCAACCTCGCCAAGAACCGGACCCACGGCCAGCAACGCGCCCGCGATCGAATGATGAAGTTTCATGTCTTTCTCCTCCCGCGACGGGCGCGGAATTGATGAACCAAGCGCCGGCCCGTTTGGCCCGGCGCGCACGAGTTCGTCGCATCAACGGAAAAAGTCCCCGCGCGCCCGCTGGCTGTTCCCGGCCGGGGCGAAACGACGGTGACGGCAGGTCTCCTGACTTGCGGGTCTCCGCGCTGGACCGCCTTCCCGGAGAAAATCTCCAGTGGCAAATCGATCCAATGCTAACCGCCTACAGTTGCGGGCACAGTCCCGGAGTAAGCCCTGGATGGGGCCGCACCGGGTTCCCTCTTCGCCTTCCCCTTCGGGACGGAACCGTCGCGGCCGTGCTACCCAACCCGACTGCCCTCGTCAACTGCGGATCGGCGGACCGTTCTGGCGTCAATCGCGCTCTATGTGCTTAGGTTCTGCCGGACAAACGAGGAAATCATGGGCCGCATCATCGTCATCGTGGGAGCCGCGCTCATCCTGATCCTGGGCGCGCTGATGATCCTTCCGGGCCTCATTCCCTCGGATGTCTATCGCCAGCGCATCGAGGCGGCAGCGAGCGAAACGCTGGGGCGCGACGTGACAGTATCCGGGAAAGTCCGGGTCAGTGTGTTCCCCCGAATCGAGGCCCGGGCCGGCCTCACGACGATCGCGAACCCCGAAGGCTTCGGCGATGCGCCGTTCGCCTCGATGAAGGAACTCCGCGCCGCCGTTAAATTGTGGCCCCTGATTTTTCGGAGGGTCGAAATCGACGAGTTCGTTCTGGTCGAGCCCAGTATCGCGCTGGTCAGTCTCGAGAACGGCGCCAACAACTGGACGTTCGATATCGGCGGCAAGCCACCCACTCCGCAGGATCCGAAGCCTTCGTCCATGGCGGCTTCCTTGGGCGATGTGCGCATCGTCGACGGACAGGTCTCGTGGGACGATCAAGCGGCCAAACGGGTGCAAAACCTCACCGGGCTCGACCTTAAGGCAGATATGACTGCGCTCGACAGGCCGTTCCGGATCAGAGCGTCGGGTCGCGCCAACGACCTTCCCTTCGAGCTCGATGCGAACATCGAGAATCCCAAGGCGATGATCGACGGCGCCGCGTCACCTGTATCGGTCAAGCTTGAAACCGATGTCATCGCCACGAATCTGGAAGGGACGCTGGCGATGGGCGCCGCGCCTGCCTTTGATTTTGCCTTTGACGGCCAGATTCCCTCCGGACCCGCCTTGGCTGACGCCTTCAAGGTGCAGGATTTGCCAGCGCGCGCCGTCCTCGGACGCATCACGGCCTCGGGCCGCGCCTTCGGCGGGCCGGGCGACATCACCCTCAAGATCGCGGACGCGCGCCACGAAAGTCCGCTTCTCAATGCCGATTTCAACGGCGACATCCGCATCGCCGACTTTATCAATCTTCAGCTGGTCGCCAATGCGGATGCTCCCCGCCTCGCCGAGCTGGCCGCCGCCATGAACATCGAGGCGCCGGTCGCCGCCGCACTGGGCAAGGCGACCGCGACGACCAGGATCTCGGGAAAATTCGGGGATCTGGTTTTCAGCGACGTTGATTTCCGTCACGACAGCGGCCTGCTCGGCATTACGTTCGCGGGCGACGCAACTCTGGGAGCGGACCTTGCCTACACCGGCCGCGTCTCGATCACGGCGCCTGACCTCCAGCAGCTGGCGGCGGCGGCCGGAGCCAAGCTCCCCGCCGGAAGCGTTTACAGGTCCTTCGCCCTGTCAGGCGACACCTCCGGAACGACCCGCGACGTGCTGCTCAGGAAAGCCATTGTCCAGTTCGACGACATCCGCGGCGAAGGCGAGGCGGGGCTGACCTTGACGGGTCGCCCAAGGCTGACCGGATCGCTTTCGACGGGGCTCATCGACGCAACGCCTTACGCGACCGCTTCGGGGGCGCCCAACGACAAGGACGCGGGCGGCTGGGGCGAGGAACCCCTCGACCTCTCGCCTCTCAGGCTGGCGGACGTCGATCTCGTGATCAAGGCCGCCGGACTGAAGTTCCAGAAGTTTGATTTCGGACCCTCCAACATCGCCGTCACACTCGCGGACGGTGTACTCGCCGCTGATCTCCGCCAGACTTCACTTTTCGGCGGCAAGGGCGGCGCGCTGATCGTGGCCGACGCGAGGACCACCGTCTCTTCGGTCGTTCTGAAAGCCAACCTGGACGGCCTCTCGCTGAAACCCTTTCTGATGGCGGCTGCGGGTTTCGACATGGTCGAGGGGGCCGGCGATTTTCAGATCGACCTCACCGGTGCGGGAGCGACTCCACAGGAGCTGATGAGTTCGCTGGCCGGGAGCGGTCGGTTCGATTTCGACAATGGCCTCGTCAAGGGCGTCAACCTCGCCGAACTCGTCAGGACGGCTCAGTCGGCCCTCGCGACCCGCAGCATTCCGCTCAACGCCTTCGGGCCAAACGCCCAGTCGAGATTTGGCGCGCTTGCTGGCGCGTTTTCGATGAAGGACGGCGTTGCCGCCATGGCGAACCTGAAAATGGACTCCGACGTGATGGTCGTTTCAGGCGGAGGCGCCCTGGACATTGGCCGACAAACCCTCAATCTGAGTCTCTTTCCCGAGTTCAAGGACAGGAATGCGGGCGTCAAGGGTTACGGCGTTCCGGTGAAGCTGTCCGGCGGATGGGGCGGGGTGAACATTTCCTTCGATTACGACTTTCTCGTACAGCGCGCGGCCAGCGACGTACGGGCCAAGGTATCGACCGAGATCGAGAGACAGCTAGAAAAACAGATAAGTGGCGACCTCGCCGGCATCCTCGGTCTCGGCGGTAAGGCGCCGGCGCCGACCTCGTCGAACGGATCGCCCGGCGCGTCCCCCACCGCGCCGGTTCCAGCGCTTCCCACCGCGCCAGCCGAACCGCCTGAGTCCACCGAGGATCGTCTCCGGCGCGAAGCGAGGGAAGCTCTCGGAGGCATTCTCGGAAACTGACGATTGGCGGGATAGAGCAATTTGCGTCCGCTTGGACCCAGACAAGTTGCTCTACACGTTTGAGATTGAGCATCCTTTTTCGGTCAAGCTGATGCAGTTTGATCGAAGGATGCTCTGGACCTCAGCTCCTTTTACCCGGTCCGCCGTATTCGTACGCGTTTCTGCGCGCCATTATTCTTCCTCGGCGATGTCGATCTCGAGACCCAATCCAGCAGCAAGCATTGAGACGTGCTGGTTGCCCCGATCTATGGCGTCGGAAAGCCGCGCACGCGCGGCATCGATGTCGAGTGCTGGCGCATCGGCGTCGCGCGCCTCCCTGTACGCCTCGGCCAGAAACGTCATCTCGATGATGATCGGCCAGCCAACGTCGCTGGCGTCGTGAATCGCCTGCTTGGCGGATGCGTTCCTGGACGGCAGGGATGCGACATGCTGGGCCTCGGCCTGAAGCTCCTTCCACCACATGCCGGTCAGCCACGCCCGCACGTCCAGCTCGGCTACCGTTGTCACCTCGAAATAGGCTCGCGACGCAGGATTGGGCGCGACCGGACTCTCCAGCACCATCGCGACCACATTGTCGATTGCGGAGCACCCCGGCGCCAGCCCGAGGCCGGCGGCGCCCACGATCGCCGCAATGACTGTGAACCTCATCGTTTGCGCCCTCGATCCGAGGTTGCAAGCACCGAGGTCACCGGTCCTTTCGCCACACAACGCCCATAGGCGCCCCCGCCAATGCCCACCAGAATGCCTGTCAGCATCGTCGCGATCAGACCCCAGTCGGGCTCGGACTTGGTTGCCTCCTGGGCGACGGCGATCGCAAGCGTCAACCCGCCAGCGGTCAGGAAGCGCATCGTCTTGGAGAGGATCGCCGCTTTCGGTAATTGCAGAGCCATCTGCTCCTCCCGTCATCCCGGCGCCATCGCCAGCGAGGGAGGCAGTATCGCGGCGCCCGGACCGCGGTCGGATAGAAGGGTGCAGAGGTCCGCCGTCGGCGGCTTGCCCGGCGCATGGCTTCGGCGTAAGACGCCTGCTTCGATGCGCGGGTCCCGGCGGGACCCACGAAAGTGCCGCCTTAGCTCAGTTGGTTAGAGCGCTGGTTTGTGGAACCAGAGGTCCTCAGTTCAAGCCTGAGAGGCGGTACCAGCCCCCCGCCTTTGCAAGCTGCCGGCAACCGCGATTATTGCGTCCGCTCTCGCGTCCAAAGCGATCGTGATCTAGGCTGTCGCCATGTCGAACGTTCGAACCCTCTCGGCTTTCAACACCGCCACCGAAAGCGAAAATCGGATCCACGACGACGCCGTCGCGGCGAAGTTCGGCTTTACCGGCGGTCTCGTGCCGGGAGTCGATGTGTTCGCCTACCTTGCCCACATGCCGGCAGAGTTGTGGGGCGAGGCATGGCTGGCCGGCGGCGGCATGCATGCACGCTTCGTGAAACCCGTCTATGATGGAGAGACGGTCGAAATCACCTCCAGGCCGCGCGGCGAGGACGAATTGGAGCTTTCTCTTTCGTCACGGGGCGGCGTCTGCGCTACGGGAAACGCGCGACGACACGGAGAGACAGCGCCCACCGCGATCCTTCCCGTCGCTGCCATGCCGGCGCCGGATGATCGGCCTGCCGCCTCGCCGCTCTCCCTGCCGGTCGGTCTTGCGCTCGGCGCCCGCCAGGATCGATACACCGCCTTGAATGGTCGCGATCACCTGACCGCCGTCCGGGAAGATTCGCGCCTTTATGATGATGGACACATCGCCAATGCGGCGTGGCTGCTGCGCCGCGCAAATTACATTCTCGCCGACAATGTGCGCCTTGGTCCATGGATCCACGTCGAAAGCGACATCAACCTGCACGGACTTGTCGTGGACGGAGACCCAATCGAGACGCGGGCCGTCGTCCTCGACAATGTCGAAACCAGGGGCCACCTGATGGTCACGCTCAGCTTTCAGATCCTCTCTGGCGAAGGCGCCCGGCGCCATTCGGTCGCCACCGGACGGCACCTGGCGATCTACGAGCCAAGGCAGGTTCGCGAGCAGACCTGAGATAGGGCTGAGCGCTCCTCAGATCTGCGCGTAACCCTTCGAATTGATGTAGGCGCGCAACTCCTGGATGCGCGTTTCGGGATTGGGATGGGTCGACATCCATTCGGTCGGGCGTTCCGTCGCCGCCGCGCCCATGCGCTCCCACAGCCGGATCGACTGTTTCACATCATAGCGAGCGGCCTGCATGTAATCGACGCCCAGCTTGTCCGCCTCGAGTTCGTTGTTGCGGCTGAAGGGCAGGAGAATGCCCACGGTCGCGCCGGCCCCTGCAATTCCCATGATCGCCTTCTGCTGGTCCGGACTCATGCCGCCGGCGGCGCCGCCG
>JAWXBJ010000064.1:0-4204 GCA_034439955.1 Alphaproteobacteria bacterium | reverse complement strand
TTGCTTGCGAGGCATAGTGGAATGGGCCTTTATAGGGAAAATGGGTGTTTAATCATCATAACGTCAGGGCGGGTACGAGCGCCTGAACTAAATGGTCTAGGGGTACCAAACGAAGGTACTTATCCCGAAGACGAAACGAAATGGGCATAGAATCGGCTCACCAGGGGAGGCCTGGCCGTAATTCTACCCAAAGCGTCAGCAACGCGCTTTTCTTGACCCCGCCCCATTGCATACTGCCCACGCTATGAATCTCATGCCGAGTCAACGACCGGGCAAGCTGGCGCGGCACATCTTCGTCGAAAACAACCTTCAAGACTGCTCCTGAAGTTGATGAGCGGCGCGATATGCGAGAATGGCCCGGAGTGTCTCGATTCCGGCTTCCGGGTAGCAATCGAGCGTTTCGGCTATGGCTGCATCCGGCGATAACCCCTCATCGCGGAAAGCGTCATAATTTCCGGTGATGGCCTCGACCGGCAAGCGTGTGTTTTTCAACAGCGGCGCGCCGCTGACTTTGCCCGGAATCATTTCAACCAAGGGGCATTGTGACCAATCGAGACTCGCCATAGTTTGGGCCTCCATCTTCCAGGATAAGGTCATGCGGTTAGGAATGGGAACCATCCGTCATTCCAACTCAACCCGCCCGCTCGCGCAGCCACGCACTCAGCAAACACAAAGCCCCACCCTCTCCGGTAACCTGCAATCGCTGCGCCCGGGCCGCCAACCGATACGCGCTCGCCAAGTCGCCAGCCGCCAACGAATCGCGGGCGGCTTCCCGCAGCCTCCAGGCTTCGACCGACAACCGCATCAACGGGCTCAGATCCGCGCCGCAGCGCGAGCAGATGCGCGCGCAGCGGAAGCGCGCGCGGCAGACCGGACACTGTTCCGGCTCGATCAACCCGACTGGCCTTCCACGAAAAAGAGCAACTCCCGCAGAGCCCCGGTCGCTGCCTCCAGTTCCTTGGCGTCGCCCGATTCGACGGCGGCTTCAATCCGCTCATGGATGGCGATGGCTTCCTCCCGATCATCGCCATGCATCTTTTCCAGCAGCCTCCGCGAACGGGCCAGCAGTTCCGTGGTTTCGTCGTCAACGGCTTCCGGCGCGGCGGCAAGCAGCAGCGCCTCTTCCGCTTCCACCTCCGGCTCGTCCCAAACCTCTTCCATCCCGCCATCCCGGCTCTGATACAGTTCCTTGATACGTTTTCGCGCCGCGGCCATCTCTTCGGCGCTCTTCACTTTCATGGCGTTCGAAATGGTCACCTGCTTCGACTTTCCGGTGCGCTTTTCCACCGCCGTCACTTCCAGAATGCCATCCAGATCGAGCCGCATCCGGCACAGGATTTCGTTCCGCTCTTCCATCGGCGTAAGGCCTTCAATGGTGAAGTCGCCGACCAGGATGTTTTTCAGCGCGTCATCGTCTTCACCCTGATAGACCTGGATGTCCGCGGCTTTTTGGAACGGGTGGCTGGTGAAATAGCTCTCGGTACGGGTGAGCGGCAGCGGCGTGTTGCGGCGAATAATGGGCCGGTAGCAATAGGTATATTCGTAGCCGCCGCGTTCCCCCACATAGGAAATGCCGAACGAGAACGGAGACACATCGACCAGGATGCGGGAGATACTCTGGCCGGCCAGACGCGAGGCCAGCACGCCGGCGCCGAGGGCGACACACAGATCGGGATGCACGTCCTGGCGCGGGGTGAGGCCGGTGTGCGCGATCAGCATATCGGTGACCAGGGGCGTGCGCGTGGAACCGCCAACAAGCAGAATGGCGTCCATATCGCCGGCTTGACGGCCAGCCTCGCGCAAGGCCTGGGAAACGCTGTCCAGCGTGGACTCGACCAGCGGCCGTATGAGGTTTTCGTACTCCCGGCGGGCGATCTCCATATCAAGATGCAGCGGGCTGCCGTTGCGGACGACCAGCGACTCTTCCCGAATTTTAGCGAACGGCTCGAAACTGAGTTTTTTCTTGGCTTCCTCGGCGGCCCACCACAGCCGGGCTTTGGCCAAGGGATCCTGGCGGACGTCGATGCCATGCACTTTCTGAAACTCGCCGGCGAAACGCTCAGCCAGCAGATCGTCGAAGTCGTCGCCGCCCAGGCGGTTGTTGCCGTGGCTGGCGAGAACCTCGGTGACCTCGCCTTCCACCAAAACCACGGACACATCGAAGGTGCCGCCGCCCAGGTCGTAGACAAGCGCGGTGTGACGGGTACCGTCGCCGTAGCCATAGGCGAGGCTGGCCGCCGTCGGCTCGTTCAGGATACGGATGACTTCCAGACCGGCCAGCGCGCCGGCTTCGCGGGTGGCGTTGCGCTGGGCGTCGGAGAAATATGCGGGGACGGTGATGACGGCCTTCGTTGGCCTGGACCCAAGAGACTGCGCCGCCCATTCGGCCAGTTCGCTGAGGATGAAAGCGGATATTTCGGGGGCCGTGAACTCCTTGCCGCCCAGCGTAATCTTGTCGGGCAGACCCATGCGCCGCTTGATGCTGAGAACGGTCCGGTCGGGGTAAAGGACTTGCTGGTTGCGGGCGGTTTCGCCCACCAGAAGCTCACCGGAAAGGGAGAATCCGACGCAGGAAGGCAGGATGTATTTGCCGCCCGGTCCCAGGACCCGCACCTCCCCGTCATGAAACGCGGCGACCTCGGAATTCGTGGTGCCTAAATCGATGCCAACGATGATGTCATTCATTTAATCCTCCCGGGGATCCGGATGAAACTTTCACCTGAGCGGGACGGAAGATTTCTCCATTCCACTCGAAGCCGCTACGGTAAACCTCGAGTACAATTCCTTCGGCGACGGTGGCGGATGGCCCTTTGTCGACGGCATTCATGCAACGAGGATCGAAGGTCTCGCCAAGGGCGTGAATCTGGCGGGCGTTGAAGTCCTCCAGAGTCTGGTCGAGCCGATTGAGGCCGAGTTCGTATCCTTTAATAAGCGCCTGAATGGCTTCGAGACCGTGATCGGGACCTAGAAGGCGCTGCAGCCAGTTGCGGTCGCGCGACCGGGCGGCGCCTGCATTGGCGGAATCCAGGCCGCGTTCCAGACGGTCGCGGAGATCGAGCAGGGCGTGGAGAATCTCCTTGCGGCTGCGGTGTTCGGCCTGACGTTGCAGAAGGCGCTCGCGCTCGCCGAATTCGGCGCGAAGGTCATCGAGCGCGCGGCCGGTCTGGGCGCCGAGCGTGGTATTGAGTTCCTTAAATGCCCGGCCCTGCAATTTGACTTCCTGGGTGAGGGCGATGACGGCGGACCACATGGCGTAGTCGCCTGCGCCGCCGGTTTCGTCCGCCGGATGGGCGGTGACGGCATCAAGGATTTCGGCGTCAACGCCTTCCGGCGGCGCTTCGCGCGCCAGCGCGCCATCGAGCCAATTTTCGAAGCGGCTGAGGATCTCTTCGCGGCTGCTCACTTGCCCTTAAGGACCTCCAGCCAGGGGTTGGGTCCAACGAAGCGGCGTTCCGGTTCCAGTCCGGCGAACAGTTCGGTAAAGGAAGGGACCGGGCGCCGGGAAAGCAGGATGTCGTTCATGCGGCGGCGCGGGTCGCGGAGCGTGTCGTAGGCGTCGCGAATGCGCTCGAACTCGTCGGGAGAACGGTCCGGAGGATGCTCTTTCACCTTATCGAGGTAAGCGGCGCGAACCTGCTCATCGGTCGCGTTCATCTCGACGCCCAGGATTTCACGCGCCGTCATCGCCTTTTCTTACCGCGCCTTGCCGGCGGCAGAAACTGCCCCATTTCGCGTTCCATCCGCGCCATCGTTTGCGCCGGACTTTCGTTTCTCGCCATCCCCTCCATCATAGTGGCCATGAACAAGTCGGCGAATGCGGGCGGCAGGCCGTCAAATGGATCTTCTTCTTCAAGCTCCTCCTCCTGGTCAAGGGGAGATACCTTTTCCCCGCGCGCCTTGCGGCAGGAAGGGCAGTCGCACAATTGGCCGCGCAGTTCGGGATAGGCGGGACCTCGGCCAGGCAGGGGGAACTTGGTCTCCTCCTTTTCGGTTTTCAACACCAGGTCGATCTGCGCCGGTTCGAGCTTATTGATCTCTTCCTTGAACCTCTCATCGAGAAAGTCGACGGCTCTGGCGGCCAGATCGAGTTCCTGGCGCCGGCGGGCGATACCGGCGGCGGTAAGAGCGCACATCATGGCCCGGTCATGGCTGCGCACAAGCAGCGCGTGAGCCCGGAGAAGAAGAAATTCGGCTTCGGTATTGA
>JAWXBJ010000063.1:0-13641 GCA_034439955.1 Alphaproteobacteria bacterium | reverse complement strand
GGGCCCCCGATCGGGGGCCCTCTGCGTTAACACCTGCATCCACCGTCAGTGATGTACTTTTACTCCGCCCAAGTGATGTACTTTTGGTCCGGCGTTGACTGGGTCGCCAGTTGTGCAAGGCCCGGCGACAGCCCCAACAGCTCGAACAGCGAGCGCAGGACGGCGACGTTGATCTCCTTGGGCGCCTCAACGTGCTTGAACTGCTTCAGATCATCAAGCGGCCGCTCGGCGAGCAGCGTCACCTTGCCGGAATCGACCTTGTCCCCGGTGATCGCTAGAACGATGTCACCAGAATAGACGAGCCCGCCCAGGACCGTGATGAGCAGGTCCGGCTCCAGCCGGTATTTGAGCGGCGCGAAATACTCGACATCAGTCGTCCCGCTCAACACCTCGCTGCGGTTCAGGACCTGGCCGTGCCCTTTGGCCTTTAGGCGGGACAGAACTTCTTGAGCGTAGCGCGAACGCGTGGGATCGACCCGATCGCCGTCCAGCATCTCAAGGGCGTCGAGGATCGCCACAGCATCCTTGGTCCGTGTCCCGCCAGCCAGCGCCTTGAGTGCGTTGCCCACGAGTTGCTTGCGGTTAGATTCAGTGACGAGCACCGAGAACGTCGGGTATTCTGGCGAGACCTCGGCGAACTGGTTGTTAAGCGTCAAGCCGGAGATAACATTCACGACATCGCGAAAATTAATCCGCTCCTCCGGTCCCAGCCGAGCCTTGTCTCGCAGCGAGATGCTTTTGGTCCATTCCTGCAGAGACTTGGTCTTGCCCTGATAGGTCACCTCGTAGGCCGTCATCTGCTTTTCCTGCAGCCACTTGCTCATGTCGCGCAGGGCGTCCCTGGCCTTGTCCAGATAGATGGACTTGGAGCCGCCGCTGGCGGTCGAAGCGAGATCCTGAGCTGCTGCATAGACGGAAAGGTGACGCTTGATAGCGTCGTCCAACCCCTTCAGCCGGAAAAACACTTCGTCGGACTTGGTCTCGTCGCGGAACCGGGGCGGCTCGAACGGCTGGATGAAGTAGATGTAGAAATCGCGCTCGGGCTGGGCCGTCGGCCGGTCGTTCGGCGCGCCAAAGAACAGATAGCCGTTCCGGTCGACGCGGCGGTCCTGCCACTCAATCTGATACTGCCAGATCTGGTGGCCCGTGACGTAGGCTGTCTCGTCGGTCCGCTCCATCAGCTGCCGGATCGCGCCGTAATAGGCGCGGTCGAGCGCATCGTCGGACAAGGCCTCGGCGCGCTTCTCGATCTGGGCGTCGTAGTCGACATCCTTTTTCAGATCGAGATAGTATTGCTCGGTGTCAGCCGCCTTGGAAACGAACTGGCCGTTCACGGTCTTGATCGTCTCGCGCAGCACGGTCTGCACGAGTGAGAGCAGATCGCTGGCCGGCTCGCCGCCCATGTCTTCGATGCCAGGTTGATAGAGACACAGCGTGTCGCGCAGTTCCTCGGCCGTCGGGCCGATCGGAACGTAGATGTCGCCGCCCGTCGTCAGCCGATGCACGGACAGACCATTGATGATGCGCAGCGCCATTGGCCGGTACGCAGGGCGTGTGAAGGCCTTCTGCACCCGCTCGGCCAGGACCTCCGAGACCTTGAGAACCGGGCCGATGTTCGGATCGGCGCGCAGCACCGAGTTCGACGTCACCGTATCCCAGAACTTGTCATAGCCGATCAGCCCGGGCTTGTCGGCGGGTACGTCATCCCCGAGAATGGCCTGGATCTGGTCCCGCAGCGTCACCAACGCGCCGCGTTTCTCTGTGAAGATCAGGCGTTCGAACGTGCCGATATAATCGGGATGGACGGGGAAGAGGCGCACATACTCGTCCATCCGCTCGTTCATTGAGCCGTAGAATTTGGCGAACGGCGTAAGATAGTTGCGAATCTTATCCTGTTGATCGGCCGATTTTTTGAGCAGCCTTTCGGCGACGACGAAGCTCACATCCTGCCGCGCCAAGAGCACTTGGGTGAAGCGATCTTTCACCCGACGTAGGCTGTCGGCCACATGCTGAAAGCGGCTGCTGTCAAAAATGGCTTCCTGCACACCGGCGACGAAGCGGAAGCGCAGATGCTTCGACACCTCGCCAATTTCGCGCAGGAACGACAAATCAAGAACGAGGTCGTGGTCCTTGCGAGACCGAAGATATTCGAGGAACTCATCGACAACAAGCAGCACGCCCTGGTTCGGATGAACCTCGGCGAAGGCCGCCATCATCTCCTCGAAAGCGGCCTTGTTGTTGATCACCTTGTCGGCCGGTGGGAAGCTGAAGGTGACGCCGTGCTTTTCAAGAAAGATTTCGAGTTGCTGGGTGACGATATCCCGCAGCGACATCTGGCTGGAGATTTCGATGCGGTGAACCTTGAACTTGCCGGCGATCGCGCTCGCGGCCTCGGCAACCTTGGGATGATGGAGCATCGAGGCATAGGCGGCATCCTCGGCCACCAGCGACAGCACCGACATCAAGTGCGACTTACCTGTGCCGTAGTTGCCGACGATCAGGATGCCCTTGTGGTCAACCGACTCGTCGAACGATAATTGGGGAATGATTTGCTTGCCGATCCGCTCGGCCATGTCGTCGGAGATGACGTAGGTCGTGACGAGCTTCTTGGCCTCATCTGGACGATTGGCGTCCAGAAGCTGGATCACCGATTCGATCGGCTCAAACTGAATGAGATCGCTGTAACGCATCGAAAACTCGCCTTCCCCGGTCACTTGGTTTTGAAAGGAACCAGGCCGTCAACGCCATAGTCCTGATATTCTGGATGCCCCATCGCCGCATAGGTAAGGCGGCCCGCGGTAAGGTCACCGGGCCAAGCCGCCACGACCCGGCGCACATGCGCCTGTCGCTTCAACAGATCGAGTGGGTTGAGCTTCAGCGAGCGGTCAAACATCAGCTCGATATTGTCGAACAGAATGAGCCCGTCCACGGCGTGAGCGGTTGCCACATCCTTGAAGAGGTCGCCGGCCTCGGCATGCCGACGGCCGCTGGGGACTTCCAGCAGCATTTGTCCCAAAACCGCACCGACATTGACGACGCCAAGCTGACGCCGCTCGGCCAAGGCTTTCAGCAACTCCGTCTTTCCTGACCGGGGTGCCCCAACAAGAAGAATCAGCTTGCTGTTGAGGGTCGCAACATCCTCGACACGCTGGTTTAGCGCCTCAATCAAAATTACCCCTCCACCATTGCCGAATGGTTTTGGGCGGGCCGCGCGCTCGGAATATCCTTGGAGTTGAGCAGAACGATCTGCTGATCTTGGGGTCGCCGGGCTGCCGGATCTGTATCTAGACCCAGACGCTTTAGCGCATAGTAAAGCAGGGCCTTCCGAACTGTAATGTTCGCCTTGCCGCCGCGCATCCCATAATCGAGCGCGACCACCTTCTGCTGGGTCCCTGACAGCGCGGGATGCGGCCCAATCTCGAGCGTGACCATTTCGCACCAGTCGATGTCGTCCTCCGACTTGGCCTCGCTCGGCTTTGTTTCGCGGATCTCGATGATCCGGGAGAGCACGAAATCCTTGAAAGCGCGATCGATCTCGCAGAATCCGCGAATGTGCCAGCGAAAGCCATCGAAGCCGATCGCATGCGGGGCAATCCAGCGCCACTGGGGCTCCGGCCGCGACAACGACTGGTATTTCACCTCGATCGCGTCCGACCGCCGGATGGCGGAGACGACAGAACGGAGTGTATCGATTCCCACACCACGCACTGGGGTCGGCGTTGCGTCATATGGCGGAAACTGACCGATCCACGCATGGGATCTGTCCAGAATCCCTTCGGTAACCGACCGAAGCTGGTTCAAATATGCTGCTGAATCTGGCTTCAGAAAGCAGGGCTGGAACCGGTTGCTGGCGACGTAACGCTTAGCGCTTTTGTCATAGAGGGCGTTGTGCGGCGCGCGCTCCTGATAGAGCGTGAGATCCTTCGACGCCTGCGGCACAGACACGTCGAACATATCGATGATATCTGAACGGTTGACCCCGCCCTCCCAGAACAGGCGAAACTCGATGAATTCGAGGCGACGCTCCACCCCCCACTTCAATGTCGTCAGGCTTCCCGCCATCCGAATCTTCCCTCAAACGGATACAGATAAAAACTATATGGACATATCTGCAAGACGTGCGTAGTTTCTATCCCCATCACAGAGTCACGTCAAGTAAAACCGTGACGGGCAGCGGGAGGACCACGATGGCCAAGACCGGATCCAAGGGTGAAGTGACCAGCAAGAAGGCGGCGACCGCAGCCTCTCAGGTGCTGCGCGATCCCAAATCGAGCGCCGCCGCCAAATCAGCCGCCGCGTCGGCGCTGACCCAGCGTCCAAACAAAAAGTAAGTCAGGGGAGCGCGACGATGACCATCATGTCTAACCGGCGGACCATCGTCGCCCATGGCCGCTTGGCGATGCGCGAGCTTCGCCTCGACGCCGCACGTCACCGGCGTCACGGCCTGCAAATCATGTCGTTCGAACAACTGGCGGTCCGTCTCGCCGGCGGGTTCGCGCGGCCGATCGACGATGAGAGCCTGCGCACTGCGATCCAGGCCGTTCTGCCGATGACCCCGCTGGGGGAGCTGGAAAGCATCAAACTGCTCCCCGGCATGGTCGATGCCTCAGCCGACACCCTGCACAAAGCTTGGCGCGCCGGCATCGATCTGGCCTCCCGAGCCGGCGAACATCCGCGCCTCGACTCGATCGCGCGCCTGGAAGCCGCTGTGCTTGCGCAACTTCCGGCCGGGATGATGCGCCCGACCGATCTGGTGGCGGCGGCGTGCCAGCGCCTTGGTCACGCCAAGGCCGTCCTCGGCTCCGTCGAAATCGTCGGCATCACCGAACTCTCGCCCTGTTGGCGCACCCTCCTCCAGGCTCTGACCAACCATACGTCCGTCACCTGGACGGCAGGACCGCGCGCCGCGCCATCCTGGCTCGAGGCGACCGGTGTCTCGATCACTCGCGCGCCTCGGCAAACACCTGCGGTTCACGCCGTCAGTGCAGCCACCGCTTATCACGAGGCCATCGAAGCGATCCGTTGGGCGCGAAACCTGCTGGCGTCGGGCGAAGCCCAGCCCGCAGACATCGCGATCGCCACAGCATCGACGGCAGAATATGACGATCATCTGCTGTCGCTTCGGGCCGACGCAAATCTTGATCTGCATTTTGTCCACGGCATCAAGGTCACGACCACCCGCCAGGGCCAGACCGCCGCGGCGCTCACCGATATCCTCATCCGCGGCCTGTCACAGGCCCGGATGCGTCGTCTGGCGGCGCTTTGTGGATCAGACTCCGGCCTGTTCCAGGCCCTTCCGGTTGGCTGGACACGCATCCTACCAACCGACGCGCCGTTGGCGTCAGTCTCGGCGTGGATGCGTTTGCTTGATCGCCTGACCCCGGGAGACTGGCCCGACGATAAGGACCATGTCCCGACCCTGCGCGGGATTGTCGAGCTCTTGGCCAAGGGTCACGGCGCCGCAGACGAGATCGGCGCGGCGCTCCTTAACGGTCGCGCCTTGTCGATCTGGCGCAAGGCGCTCCTGGCGGGGCCATCGGGCTCGCTGGATGCCACGCTGGAAACCCTCAAGCAGGACGATGGCCTTGAGGCCTGCGTCACAGTAGCGTGGATGCCGGCCAGTGCTCTGGCGGCATCGCCGCGCCCGTTCGTCCGATTGATCGGGATGAACTCGTCACGCTGGCCGCGCGGCATCTCCGAAGATCGTCTGATCTCCGACCACATCATTCCGACCGTAGAACTCGATCCGCTTCCTGTCGGTGCAGCCGATCGCCGAGACTTCGACACGATCCTCGCCACGACGGAACGCCAGATCATTCTGTCCCGCGCACGGCGGGACAGCGAAGGGCGGCTGCTTGGGCGCAGTTCGCTGCTCGGTGCGCCGAGCGACGAAACCTATATCCGCCGCAATGCGGTCCCCGTCCATGCTTTCAGCGAGACCGACCGGTTGATGGCGCGGCCGCAGGAGTTCGTCCACGAGCCCCAAGCGATCAGTGCGACGATGGGCTGGCGCAACTGGCATCGCAAGGAAATCACGCCGCACGACGGGCTGGTCCGCGCAGACCATCCGCTCCTGCTCGCCATTCTCGGTCGCACCCAGTCAGCCAGCTCCCTTCGTCTACTCCTGCGAAGCCCGCTCGGCTTTGTATGGCGCTACGGGATGCGTCTGCGGATGCCTGAAAGCAGAACAGATCCGCTTGTTCTTGACGCCCTCGGGATGGGCGACCTCGTCCACATGACCCTCGATCTCGCGCTGCAGAAGCTCGAGGCTGCCGGTGGCCTCGCCAAGGCCGATGAAACTCAGATCGCAGCCGCCGTCCAGGACGCCGCCATCGACGTCGCTGGCGTTTGGGAAAGCGAGCGCGCGGTTCCGCCCGCTGTGATCTGGCGCCGGACCCTCGATGATGCCCGCCTCCTGAGCGGCCGCGCTCTGACCTATGGCGATGAGCGCCTACCCGATGCCCGCTCGTTTGGCGAAGTGGCCTTTGGCGGGGTCGAGCCAAAGTCGGTTTCCGACAGCCCGTGGGATCCGGCGACCCCCGTTGAGATCCCCGACGCCGGCTTTCGTATCGCCGGCTATATTGATCGTCTCGATCTCTCGGGCGACGGAAAGCGCGCCCTGGTGCGGGACTACAAGACCGGACGCCCGCCCAAGGAGGAGATCAGCATCGATGGCGGTCGCGAGTTGCAGCGGTGCCTCTACGCGTTCGCCGTAAAGGCGCTGCTCGGCCCCGACGTGTCGATCAGCGCGTCCCTACTCTTCCCGCGCGATCAGATCGATCTCCAGCTCGCCGATCCCGAAGCCACGCTGACCGAGATCACCGGCTATTTGCAGGCAGCGCGAGCCAATTTGACCGCTGGCAACGCCCTGATCGGACCCGACACCGGCGGAAATTATGACGACCTCGCCTTCGCCCTGCCGGCGAACGCCGGGGCGACCTACTGCAAACGCAAGCTGCCTGCCGCGACCGAGATTTTCGGCGACGCCGCGCAAGTCTGGGAGGCCCAGTGATGACCGCCGCAAGCAAAGTTCTGCGCGATGACGCCGCGCGACGCGACGCGATCAGCGTGCATAATCGATCCATCCTCGTCGAAGCCGGAGCCGGTTCAGGCAAGACCGCTGTCATGGCGGGTCGCATCGCCGCAATGTTGGCCGAAGGCATCGCGCCCAAGTCGATCGCGGCCGTGACGTTCACCGAACTGGCCGCCAGCGAGCTGCTGATCCGCGTTCGCGACTTCGTCAGCGATCTGGCGGCGGGATCCATTCCGACCGAACTTCGCATCGCCTTCCCGGACGGCTTGTCCGAGATCCATACGACCAATCTTCTGGCAGCCTCGGCCGCGATCGACGAGATCACCTGCTCGACGATCCACGGTTTCTGCCAGCGCCTGATCAAACCCTATCCCGTCGAGGCCGACATCGATCCAGGCGCTGGCGTCATGGATCGCAATCAGGCCGACCTCTCCTTCATCGAGATCGTGGAGACCTGGTTGCGTGAGCAGCTCTCGGGCGGCGAAGGCGGGATCATCGGCGAAATGGTGTTGCAGAACCCCGGTGAGACCGTCGGCCTAATTCACAAGATCGTCGCCAACCTGCGCAAACGGCGCACCGTGTCGGCCCCGGCCGTGACCCCGCTCGCACCGCACCTTCGCGCCTTTTGCGACGCGACCGACGCCTTCGCCGAGTTCATCCGCACCGCACCGGCTGTCGAAGAAGAGACGGCGGCGTGCGCAGACCGCTTCGCCGCTATGGCGGATGCGCTGGACGACGGTCCGGTGACAGAAACCCCCGTCGGACTGGTTCGACTGCTTGTTTCGACGCCGCACCGCGATCTCTGCACCAAGGGCGGCACGTTCCTCGCTTTCAAGAAGAAGGGCAAATGGGTCGAAGCAGCCAAGCGCGATGGCTTGTCCAAGGCGGATGGCGAGCGCCTCAACACGGCGGCCGACGGTTTCTACGCCGCGTGCTGCCAAGCCTGGCAGGCCATGCTGCAGAACGTGGCCAGTCGCGTTCTTTCCGATCTCATTGCCCAGGTGCAACCCGTACTGCACCGTTTCCGAGACTATAAGCGCTCAGCGGCGCTACTCGATTTTGACGATCTGATCTTTGCCGCGCGCGATCTGCTGCGCGATCACGATGACGTTCGCCGCGCGCTGGCGGCGCGGTTTTCGCGGGTACTGGTCGACGAGTTCCAAGACACTGATCCGCTACAGACCGAGATCTTCTGGCGCCTTTGTGGTGAGCCGCCTGCCGACGGCGCAACACAAGATTGGTCCGCCTTCCAAATCCGACCCGGCGCACTGTTTCTGGTCGGCGATCCCAAACAGGCGATCTATCGCTTTCGCGGCGCGGACGTCAGCGCCTACGTGCGGGCGCGTGATGCTTTCATCGCCCAGGACGCCGACAGTGTCTTGTCGATCTCGACCAACTTCCGCTCCTGCGCGCCGATTCTCACCTATGTGAACGAACGCTTCGAGGTGTTGCTTTCGAGCGGGGGCCAGCCCGGGTTCACCGCACTTGACGCCTTCCATCCTGATCGTGGCGAGGCGCTCTGCGTCGCGGCTCTGGACGTCGCGGTCGCCGACGAGAACGGTAAAGCCTCGGCCGAACAGCAACGCGACGCCGAAGCGGAAGCCGTCGCCGAGATGTGCGCCCGCCTGATCGGCAGCGAGATGATCCTCGATCGCCGCTCGGGCGCCAGTCGCGTCTGTCGGCCGGGCGACATCGCCTTGCTTGCGCCGACGGGAAGCGATCTGTGGCGATACGAAGAAGCGCTTGAGCGTCACGGCATTCCTGTGGCGACCCAAGCTGGCAAGGGCCTGTTTCGCCGACAGGAAATTCAAGACCTGATCGCCCTGACGCGCGTGCTCGCCGATCGCCGCGACACCCTCGCCTTGGGCGCGCTCCTGCGCGGCCCGCTGGTCGGGCTCACGGAGGAAGACTTGCTCGACATCATCTGGGCGCTGCCGCGAGCCGAGAACGATCCCGAAAAACTGCCCCGTCTCGACCTCGGGGTGGATGCCAGCGGCATTGCCCACCCGCTGGCGCGATCGACGATCGAGAAGCTTCAGGCACTGACTCGCCGCACCAACAGCACCACGCCGCACGACCTCCTTTCCCAAGCGGTCGATGTGATGCGGGTTCGTCCAATCCTACTCGAACGGCACCGGGGACAAGCCGAACGGGCTCTGGCCAATGTCGACCTCTATCTCAGCCTGACCGCGGCGTTCGCCGTCCGGGGCCTTCGCGCCTTTGCCGAAACCATGACCGCGGCCTGGACGGACGAGGCGCGCGCCGTCGAAGGCCGGCCCGACGCGCAGGAAGAAGCCATCGCGCTTTACACCATGCATGCCGCCAAGGGGCTGGAGTGGCCGATCGTCGTGCCGGTCAACACGATGACTGGAATCATGACGCCGGAAAGCGCCGTGACCGATCGCGACAGCGACACCTTTTATTGTCCCGTCTTCGGCGTGAAGCCGGCGGGCTACGACGAAGCGCGCGATGCGGAAAAGGAGGAGCTCGACCGCGAACGCATTCGGCTCTGGTATGTCGCCGCGACACGCGCCCGCGAACTTCTGGTTCTGCCCAGGCTCGACGCTGCGCCCTCGAAGGCCGCCTGGATCGCACTTCTCGACTTGTCGCTCGCAGACCTTGCGGCGCTGGACCTCTCGCATCTCCCGCCGGAGATGGGGGCCGCCGCGCCGACAGAAGGCAACAGCCAGACTCGCGATAGCTTTGCGGCGGAAGCGGCCGCCATTGCCGACCGCCATCGCCGGCTCATCTGGCTGGCACCGAGCCGCGACGAAAGCAGCGGCGGTCCCGTCCTGACCCCCGAGTCCGTGGAAATCTGGGCAGCGAGCGATGCGAGCCAGCCCGATGACGAGGCCGCTCTGCCCAGCGTTCAGGGCGGCCGTGAACGCGGGCTGATCCTGCACAAGCTGCTCGAGGAAGTGCTGACCGGAGAAACACCGGATGATCTTGCCTCTCTGACCGATCGGGCGCGGGCGCTGATCGTCGCGATCGGCCAGCCGGTCGCCGATGATCCTGCCAGGGGGCTTACGCCGAGTGAACTTGCCGGGTGCGTTACCCGCACCCTCGCCTTGCCCGAAATCGTCGAATTGCGCCCGACCCTGGCGCCTGAGTTCCCGGTCTATTCCTCGACGGACGTGGAGGATGTCGAACAGGCGAACGCCGGGATCACCGATGCCACCAGCTTTGATTCCGAGGGCAAGCCCACGGTTGTCATCGACTGGAAAAGCGATGTCCAACCGACGCCGGAAACCATCGACCACTACCGCGCGCAGGTGCGGAACTATCTGGACATGACCGGCACCGAACGGGGGCTGATCGTGCTGGTGACGACAGGCGACATCATCGCGGTGACGCCGTCGCCGCTCGCTGCCGTCGCGGCCTGATCGCCGGTGCCAGGGGGGGGACACGATGGTCACACGAGTGATCGCCAAGGCTGCGGGACAGGACGACCTGTTTACCGAAGAGGTGTCCCTCGTCCTCCCGGCCCGGCTTGCGATCGAAGGCAAGATTTTGGGCAGTGCGACGCGCCAGCAGGTCGTGCCGGCCGCCCAGACTCTTTGTCGGCTCAGACCATTTTTGGTTCGGCGCGTCGGCGGATTTGAGACGACCCTGAAAAGCGGCGAGACGCTAAAAATCCTCAGTGCGAAAACAGCGACGACGTTGGACGCTGACTTCATCCTGCTCGTTGCCAACGCCCAGCATCCCAAAGACATTCAGGCCGCATTGGAACGCGGTGAGGGTCGCTGGATCCGGCCCACACCACTCAATCCCGCTCTGCTGAGCGCACCGGAAATGACGACCCGGCTCGCCAATGTGACCGCCTCCTGGGAAGATGCCTTTCACCTGCGTGAAGGACGGCTGGCCGCCGACGACAAGCCCGCTTACCCCGGTCTGAGACGACCTCAGATCGGCGCGCTCCACGCGGCCATCGCACACGCAACACGCTCCACGGAGCCGGCGACCATCGTGATGCCGACCGGAACGGGCAAGACGGAGACGATGCTAGCTTTGAATGCTCGCCAGCGTTTCGACCGATTGCTCGTCGTCGTTCCGACCGACGCCCTTCGCGAACAGATCGCCGGGAAGTTCGAGACCTTCGGCGTCCTCAAGGGCCAGGCCTGCCTCGACGCCTCCGCGGAGTATCCTGTCGTCACGCGCCTGGCGCATATCCCCTCGTCCGTGGCTGAGGTCGACCAGATCTTCGACAGCGCCAATGTCATCGTCACCACCATGCACATCGCCGGGCGCGCTGATCCGCAGGTTCAAGAGCAGATGGCGGCACGAGCGGCGGCGCTGTTCATTGATGAGGCCCACCATATCGGCGCGCGGACTTGGTCGGAATTTCGCGGCCTCTTCGTTGATCGAAAACCGCCGATCCCCATCGTCCAGTTCACCGCCACCCCCTTTCGCGAGGACGGGCGGCGCGTGGATGGTGAGTTCATCTACACCTACCCGCTGAAGAAGGCGCAGGAGGAAGGCTATTTCAAACCGATCCGGTTCGAAGCCGTTTTCGGCCTCGATCGCCCGGATGCCGATCGGGCGATCGTCGACAAGCTCGGGGAAGTGCTCGGCGCCGATCTCGATGCCGGTCTCAACCACTTGGCCATGGCCCGCTGCAGCACGATCGAGCGCGCAAAGCACCTGCATGGTCTCTACACCGTAGCCTATCCGCAATATCGCCCGGTCATCGTCCATAGTCAGCAACCGATCAGGGAGCGGCGCGCAAACTTGGCAGCGCTGCGGCGGTTTGAAAGCCGGCTCATCGTTTGCGTCGATATGCTCGGCGAAGGCTTCGACCTTCCCGAGTTGAAAATCGCGGCTCTGCACGACCATCACAAGAGTGTCGCGGTGACGATCCAGTTTGTTGGCCGTTTCACCCGCCAGGATCCAACTTTGGGGGATGCGACCGTCATCGCCAACACCGGCATTGACGATATCGATCGTTCGCTCGCCAAGCTCTATGCCGAAGATGCCGATTGGAACGCGCTGGTCGAGGCGCTGAGTTCGGCCAAAATCGAGCGTCAGGTCAGACGCGCCGAGATGTTCAAGGGCTTCACCGGAGACCTCAGCGACATCCCGTTGCAGACACTCGAACCGAAAATGAACGCGGTCGTGTACCGGACCTCATGCGAGAGCTGGGACCCCTTTCAAGCCGAGGAGCTTTACGACCCGGGATTCTACCTCGGTATGAAGATCAATCCGCACCAGCGCGTGGCGATCTTCGTGACCCGGGCAGAGGAGCAGGCCCGCTGGACCACGGCGCAGCAGGCCGTCAATGTGACTTGGGATCTGCACATGCTGCATTGGGACCAGGCAAGCGGCCTGCTCTACATCAGCAGCTCGGCCAAGGGCCCCTTCGATCGGCTGGCCAAGGCCGTTTGCGGCGAGACAGCCCGACGTGTCGAGGGTGAGGAGGTGTTTCGTAGCCTCCATGGATTCAAGCGCCTGATCCTGCGCAATCTCGGGCTCACACACCATCAAGGTCGCGGTGTCCGCTACTCCATGTACATGGGCGTCGATGTCGCCGACGGACTCGATAGCGCCAAATCGCAATCCCGGATCAAGAACAACGTCTTCGCCACTGGGTTTCTCGACGGCGCGCCGGCGTCGCGAGGCTGCTCGGCCAAGGGCAAGTTCTGGTCGATCTCCAAAGTGCGTGATCTGACCGACTGGGTCGACTGGTGTCAGGACATCGGCCGGGCGGTGAATGATCCCAGCATCACCACGGACGGAGTGTTCAAGAGCGCTATGCGGCCGCGCCAGATCAGTGATCGCCCCGCCGTCCCGCCCGTGGCGATTCATTGGCCGGAATCGCTCCTGATCCAGATCGAAGACAGGATCGAGATTACCTTTGGCGAGAAGCCGGTCCTCTTCACGGAATGCGACATCGAACTGCTCGACAATGCGCGGACGGGGCCGCTGCGCTTCGCAGTGCGGAGCGATGACCAGTCCGCCGAATTCGAGATTGTCTTCACCGACGGGGGCGCGCGCTATCCCCAGCGCAGCGGACCAAAAGCGACCATCAAGGTCGGCAGTAAGATCCAGACGCTTTCGGAGTCCTTCGCCGACGACGCACCACAGATCGATTTCGGCGATGGCTCACTGCTGATTTACAGCCATCTCTACGCGCTGCCGGAAGGCGAGACGGTCGAACCCTATCCCCCGGAGAAAATTGAAGCGTGGGATTGGTCGAAGACTAACATTCAGGTCGAAGCGCAGGGCGTCGAGAAGCGCGCCGATTCCGTCCAGCGTCTTGTCATTGAAACCTTGTTGGCCGACGCCGAGCCCTATGACGTCATCTTCGACGACGACGGCAAAGGTGAGATCGCCGACGTCGTCGCATTGCGCATCACTGACAGCGCCGTGTCGGTGACCCTGTTCCACTGCAAATACTCGGGGGCCGACACACCGGGATCTCGCTTGAGCGACCTCTACGAGGTCTGCGGACAAGCCCAGAAGTCGGCAAGGTGGCGCGATCGACCAAACCGGATGCTCCAGCACATGCTGAAGCGCGAACAGATGCGCCGCGACCGGGGAGTCAGTTCGCGCATCGAGCAGGGATCAGCGGCCACGATCAAAAAATTGAAGGCCGGATGGCAAGACCATCG
>JAWXBJ010000062.1:0-13406 GCA_034439955.1 Alphaproteobacteria bacterium | reverse complement strand
CGCGGCCGTGAACTCGGGGGGCTTTATCTAGCGTCCTGGAAACTCCCGGTTAACCGTCAGATAGCGGTCCTGCCGGAAGATTCTTGAGCTTCCTGGCGGGAACTCCGCCCCAGATTTCGTTGGCTGGAACGTCACCGCGTACAACTGCTCCCGCAGCAACCATTGTGTTGTCGCCTATTCGTGTGCCAGGCAACAATACGCAATTGGCGCCGATCCAGACATTGTCTCCAATATGAATCCCTGTCCGTGTCTCGTCCATAGGGTTGTATAAGTATGTCTTGCCAGGCGCGATTTTATGGTTTGCTGCAACCAAGACCGAGTTTTGCCCAATCCCGGTGTAGCTGCCGATCGTGATCTCGCCACTCGCCGCCAAAACTCCCACACCGGATTGGATGACTGTGTAGTCACCCACGACAAGACGTCCCTCTACAGAACTGAGCAGCGCGTGCTTGTAGACGATTATCTGAGCGTGCGCCCCAACAGTTACATTCTTGCCGAGCTGAATGGCGTCTAGGTCGCGATACCCATAATCCCAAATCGCCGTGTCATGGCAGTTCAGCGAAGAATTGTGATATCGAACGCGGTGGGAGAGTATGCTCCGGACCATTTTGCCCCGCCAGTTACGCAGTGCTGTCCGCGCGTGGCGAAGGATATTCATCATTCCCTCATGGGTGATAAGTATCGTCAGTCCGGAGTTCGTGACGTGCCGATCGGATGGAGTCGGTTTTTCAGATTGTTTGCGGGCCGCCCTGAAGAACCCAGCATGCAGTTTACATAGGAGGCTCTTTCTTGACAACGCTTGAAGTTATTCGAATGGTCTAGGGACTGGTGCGAGCGCCTTCTTCGCGTCTCACGGATAGCTTCAATTCCAGCCCCACATGACGACTCTTCCATACAGTCTGAACGTCGCGGACCAATGTGCGCCTCACAGTTAAAACTTTCATTACATTCTATTCTCGATTGCGATAAAAATCCATGATTCTTGTTACTGGCGCTTCTGGCTTTGTAGGGCGAAGCCTCGTGAAAGCGCTGAGGGAGCACGTTCCGAGCGTGTCCGTCCGGGCTTTTGATTTCAAACCTTCTTCCGGCGATTTGCCGCATGGCGTGGAAGTTCTGGTCGGCTCGGTGGAGGAGCCGAGCGATGTGGCGCGAGCCGTGTCGGGTGTGCAGGCTGTCGTTCATCTCGCCGCCTTTGTCCAGCCGAGCTCACGCGAATTCGACCGGATGTGGCGAGTTAACGTGGATGGCACGCGTGCGCTTTATGCAGCGACCGCTGGAGCCGGCTGTGTACACTTTGTACATTTCAGCAGTGCCGGCATTTACGGTCATCCGCGCCAAGCAAGGGCATTCCACGAAAATGACGCGCCGCACCCGACCAGTCCATATCAAAGGACAAAGTGGGAAGCGGAACTAGCTTTGCGTGAGGCGGACCCGAAAAACGTGGTTCTCAATATCCTGAGGCCGGCAGGAATCTATGGCGCTGGAAGTTATCTTGAGTTGCCCACATATAGACGGATCATGGCTCAACGTTGGTCGCTGGAGCCGCCCGGCGCGATTATCGTCCATCCGACGCATATACAGGATGTTGTGCAGGCGTTACTGGCGATACTGGAGACGCCGGCTCCTCATGGCATGGTGTTGAATTTCGGCGGTGAGAGGTCAATACGTTACCCGGACTTCGAGGCATTGGTTGCCAAGACCCTAGGGGTTCCGCGGCGGCGCATTACGCTGCCGGCACGGATCGCCGGTCCGATAACTTCAATCGCTGATCCGCTGCTGGGCTTCCTGGGGCGTCCTGATCCCCGCCGCAGCAGTATCAGCCGGGGCAACGTATTCAGCAGCGCTGTCGATGACGGGAAATTCCGGCAGCATTACCCAACCGTGCCGCGCATTAAACTCGAAGACGGGTTGCGAGATCATATTGATTGGGCATTTGCCAATCGGCTGCTAACGTGAACTTGGAGAAGCAATCATGCATCAACCGGCCATGCGTGTGCTGGTCACAGGCGGCGCCGGCTTTCTGGGCTCTCACGTGGTGCGCAGCTACGTCGAGGATGGCGCCTCCGTTCGGGTGATCGGGCGGCGCGGGAGTGTCCCACAGGGTATCTCGGATCTTCCCGGCCACCTGGAAATCGTCGAGTTGGATATTCGCGATCTGAGGCCCGATACCAGTGAGGCCTTCGCGGGCCAGGATCTCGTCATTCACGCGGCCGCACAGATTCGCGCCGGCAACCTCGACGAGCGCGTGCTTCAGCGAAAAGTGAACGTCGATGGAACACGCAACATCATCGATGCCTGCCGTCAACACGGGGTTCCACAACTTCTTTACGTCAGCACCTGCGCAGCCATTGGAATTTCCGGAGACCCGAAGATTCCAGCCGACGAACAATTTGCATTCAATCTTGATGACCTCGACTTGGGTTACAACCTCACCAAGCGAGCGGCTGAGCAACTGGTCTTGGCCGCCAACGGTGGATTGCTCAAGACAATTGTCGTAAATCCCGGCTATATTTTCGGCTGGGACGGAGAACGTTACCGAGGTCGTGACGTAATTGAACGGGTTTTCCGTGGTCCAGTGGCGATCTGCACCGACGGCGGCTTGAGTATCGTACACATTGACGACGTCGTAGCAGGTATCCGACAGGCCGCCGTTAAGGGCCGGCCAGGGCAACGCTATATTTTGTCCGGAGAGAACGTGAGCTTTCGGAAGATAGCAATGTCGGCGTGTAAAATTTCAAAACGACTGCGGCTGGTAGTCTCGATTCCCGTGCCCGCGATGGAATTTGGCCAACGGCTGCTAAGGAAGGTTCCGGTCGGGCCAGCGCGAGGTCTCAGTTCGCGGCTTGAGTTTTTGTTGCGTTACTCGCACCAGTACTACGATTCCGGTCGTGCTCGCCTTGAACTTGGCTATGAGACACGGCCATTTGTGCAGATCGTCGCCGACGCGCTACGCGACTAGGACGATCAAAATCGGGCTTGAGTGACTACGTATTATCTCGCACACCTGACAGGCTGCTTCGGCGCCAATCTATCGTGAGCCGGAGGCCATCTCGCAAGCTTGTGGTAACGCGCCAGCCGAGCAGCCTTTCGGCCTCGGCCGGGTCGCCCGCCAGGCATGCGAGGTCCCCCTCGCGCTCGGCTGCCCCTCCGATATCGAGCAGAGCGTGGGCATCCAGAATATCGGCGACCATCGCGACCACGTCCCGGATGACGAAGTTCAGGCCGGAACCCACATTGATGATTGCGCCATGGAGGCCGTCCGCGATGGCCGCCGCGCGCAGAGCGTCGATCGCGTCCTCGACGAAAACGAGATCACGACTTTGATTGCCGGCAGTCGTCGCGAAGCGCCTGCCCTCAAGTAGGGCGTCGATCAAAGCCGGAATCAGGAAATCGGTTGATTGGCCCGGACCGAAGGTGAGGGCGGGACGAAGGGTCACGACGGGAAAAGCGAGGCTCGGCTGAATCATCTGGCACCAATGTGTCGCCGCGACCTGGCTGGCGGAGTAGGGTGAGCGCGGCCGCTCCCGCTGAGCCTCGCAGGATGGCGAGGGCCCGGCGCCGTACTCTTCGAGACCGCCCAGCCGCACGAAGCGCTGAACCGGCGCGCCGGAAGCCTCGGCCCCGTGCAGCATGTTGATCACACCGAGCAAATTCACCTGCAGCGCCTGCAGGGCCTGTTCACGGTCCGCAGGCGCACGACGGGCCGCAGTGTGGGCCGCCAGATGGAAAATCGTCGATGGCCGCATTTCGCCGAGGCAGGATTTGACCGCCTCAGCGTCCGTGATGTCGCCGCGCCAGACCGTAACGCCAGCTTGTGCGCCGAGCCGGTCCAGCCGTGCGCCCGACCGTATCAGCGCATGAACATCCGCGCCATCGGATACAAGGCTACGAACAAGGTGCGCCCCAAGGAAGCCAGACGCACCCGTTACGAGAACGGGGCCATCTGGAATCTCTCGCCTGATGCTCACCCGATGATCCGGACATCCGGAATCGGCACGATGAATTTTCCACCCGCCGCCTTATAGCCCGCCTGTTGCTCCAGGATCTCATCCAGGAAGTTCCAGGCGAGCACCAGAAGATAATCCGGCCGTTTCTCCGCGATCATTTCTGGGCCAGTGATGGGAATTCTCGATCCCGGCGTGAGACGACCGTGTTTCAACGCATTGCGATCTGCAATGAAATCGAGCGTGTCCGGACCGATCTCGAAATAGTTGAGCAGCGTGTTGCCTTTCGCCGGCGCGCCATAGCCCGCAATGCTCTTGCCATCCGCCTTCAGGTTTCTCAGCAAGGTCGTCAGCTCGATACGCATTTCCTCGACGCGGCCGGCGTGCGCCACATAGGTTGATCGCTCGAACAGCCCGGCATCGCGTTCGCGCTGCAGCCATGTCGAGACTACTTTTCCAGCAGGAGCGCCGCGCCGCAGATAGAAGCGCATCGACCCTCCATGGATGGGAAGCTCATCGATGTTCACGATTTCCATGCCGACGACCCGGCCCAGCGCCGCAATCGAGGCGACGCTGAAGACCGACAGGTGCTCGTGGTAGACGGTATCGAACTCGTTGTTCTCGACGCAGGTCAGCGCCTGGGGCGCTTCGATGACAAATGTGCCTTCCGGCGCAAGCAGGGTATCGACGCCCCGCATGAACCCGTGAAGGTCGTCGATGTGGTTGAACGTGTTGGTCGTGACGATCACTTGGGCCGGACCATACTGGGCGCACACACGCGCCGCCGACTCCGCAGTGAAATACTCGTTGAAAACCTCGACGCCCTTGGCGCGAGCCAGCGCGGCGATGTTGGCGGCTGGATCAATCCCCAGGACCTCAAGGCCGATGTCACGGCAAGCCGCCAGCAGCAGAGCGTCATTGCAGCCGATATCGACGACGCGTTGTCCGGGCGCCGTGATGAGTTCCTCCTTGAAGCGCTTCGCAAGCGTGGTGAAGTGTTTGGGCATGGTCGAAGAGCCCGACGGGACATAGAGATAATCCACGTAAAAATCAGGCGGCAGCTGGTCCTTCACCTGGATCAGCGCGCAATCGAGGCAGACCAGTGTGTCGAGTGGATAGACCGCGTCGGGCTGCGCCTTCCGGGCCTCGCTCACGAAGGCGTTCGCCGCCGGATGGTTGCCGAGAGGCAGGTAGCAGTAGAGATTCTCGCTCTTGCAGGCGCGGCACGCTTTCATGACGTCACGGTCTCCCATCCATTCCGCGTCGCGATGCCTTCTCGGCTCGACGCACGCACCACATCCAGCGTCTGTCGCGCGATCTCACTCCACCGCAGAGACGCCCCCCGGGCGCGTCCGCTCACCTGCAGGCGCGCGCGCAAATCGGGGTCGTCCAGAACTTTCCCAATCGCTTCCGCAAGCGACCCCACCGATGGGGACTCGACCATCAGCGCATGTCCGCGGGCGACTTCGTCCAGCCCGCCGCGATCTGCCGCCACCACCGCGACTCCGCAGGCCAACGCCTCGACGGTCGTCATCGACCAACCCTCATTCTCGGACGGGTGCACGAAAACATCAGCCGCAGCGTAGATTGGCGCGAGCTCATGGTGATGCTCCACCCTGCCATCCGTCTGGATCACATCGTCGGTGACGCCGAGTTCTCGGCAGAGAGCGCGCAGCCCTTCAGCGTCCTGCGCCGGGCCAAACAGGACAAGGCCATGCGGAATCGACTTTTCTTTCCGCAAGGAGGCGAAAGCCCTGATCAGCATCGGGATGTTGCGGCGCTCCGAACATTTGCCCACAAATAGAATGTAACGCCGGTCAACTCCGAAGAAGCGCCGGCGAACCGCACCCAGGACTTCAGCATCGCCGATCGGCTGAAATGCGTCGTCCGCCCCCTGGTTCACAACGGCCACGCGCTCGGACGCGACGCCATAATGCTTGATGACGGCTTCGCGCGTCGCCAGACCCGGAACGATGACAGCGTCGGCTATTCGGGCGCAATGCCGGTGGAGCCGCGCGTAGGTCTGCCGGTACATCCAGGTGTGGGCGCCGGGCTGGGTTTCGTTGACGCTGTGCGTCGCCACCACGAGCTTGCCCCGATAGTTTATCGGGCCCGTGTAAGCCGGACAGAACAGCACGTCGTGCCTTGCCGCAGCGGATCCCAGTTTCAGGTTTTCCCACACGAGGCCGGAGCGTCGCGACTCCAGAAGCGCAAACCTGATGCGCGGTGAAAGCTGGTGAAGCGCGGCCTCGACCGGCCGACGCACATAAACCGTCAGCTCTTCATCGACAGCGAGCTCATTGGCCCAATGACGGAGCAGATACTCAATGTATCGCCCCACGCCAAAGCGTTGTCCCGCGAGACGCTGACCGTTGAAGGCTATCCTCATTGCGACGTCCACTTTCCCGCGAACGTGCGGAACGTAGCGTGGATATGGTCCAGCTCGGCCTGTCCCAGTCCGTGATGGCAGGCCATCAGCATGCCGCCCCTCATCACGCCGTCGGCATTGGGATAGCCTGTCGGCATCTCGCGCCGCTGGATGTCGCGGAAGCCCGGCTGGCGGAGAATATTCCCGGTGAAGACAGTCCGCGTCTGAATGTTGTTCCGCTCGAGAAAAATCTGCAGTTCGCGGCGAGTAAAAGGCGCGCTGTCTCGTACGATCAGCGGGAAGGCGAGCCAGCCGGTTTTCGACTCCGGCATCTGGCGAGGCAGCATGAACCAGTCCTCGTAGGCGGAGAAAAACGCCCGTTGCGCTTCGAAGTTGTGTTCGCGGAACCGGATGTTCTCATCCAGGCGGCCAAGCTGAACGAGACCGAACGCCGCGCCCACTTCCGACGGCTCGAGGTTGTAGCCCAGGCGCGAGAAAATGAATTTCGCATCGTAGGCGATGCCGTCGAGTTCGACGTTGAATCTGTTCTCGATGGCTTCGGATTCGACAAAAAGCGAAGAGTCGCGCCCCCAGCTTCTCAACAGGAATGCCTCCTTGCGCCACTCGTCGCGGTTCACGCACAGCATGCCGCCATTGCCGGCGCAGTTGATCACATGGGACCCGTAGAAGCTCGTCGTGCTGATGTCGGATCGGGCGCCCGTCGTCGTGCCGCGAAGCGTTGCGCCAAGCGTGTCGGCGCTATCCTCGATGACATAGAGGTTGTGCTTGCGGGCTACCTCGGCGATCGCATCCCAGTCCGGGAGGTTGCCGATGAGAGACGGCGCCATGATGGCCCGGGTTTTGGGACCGACCGCCGCCTCAAGCTGGTTCGCATCGAGGTTGAACGTGTCCGGTTCGACATCGATGAAAGTGGGGATGAGGCCATTCTTCACGAGCGGCGCAACGGTCGTGGCGAAGGTAAGCGCCGGGGTGATGACTTCGGAGCCAGGCGGGAGTGCGAGCAACTCTACCGCCAGGTAGTTGGCGCTCGATCCCGAATTGACCATGACGCCGTGTTTCTTGCCGAAAAGGTCAGCTACGCGCTGCTCGAAGGTCCGCACGGAGACGCCCATCTGTGTCGAGCCCCGGAGCACGGCGGCGACGGCGGCCACCTCCTCCTCGCCATGCACGGACTTTCCGTACGGCACCCGCATCGGCTGGTCGGTCCCGGTCATTGTGCGGAGTCCTTTGAGCTGTCGTTGAATCTCTGATTGTACCGGCGCAGCTGCTCGAGCGTCGCCTGCCTCGCGCTGCCCGGTTGCTCGTGAACCTTGCGGTACCAGTCCACGGTCATCTCCGCCGTCTGCCGGACATCCAGCGCCGGCTTCCAGGCCAGCAAGTTCCGGGCCTTGGCGCAGTCAAGGCGGAGGACCTCTGCCTCATGAGGCCCTTTTATCTCACCGGCGAACTCCGCCGCCAGTGCGGGCCATATTCTCTGCATTCTCGCGACGAGATCACGTACGGAAACCATCTCCGACTGGTCGGGGCCAAAATTCCAGGCGCCCGCGTACTTCCTTCCGTGCTCAGCCAGCTGGCGAGCCAGGACAAGATATCCGCGCAGGGGCTCGAGGACGAACTGCCAGGGCCGCACGGCGTCGGGCCGGCGGACATGGGCGGGCTCGGAGCCTTTGACGCCCCGAACAAGGTCCGGCACGAGCCGGTCCGCTCCCCAGTCGCCGCCGCCGATGACGTTCCCCGCGCGAGCGGACGCGACAGCCGTATCGCCGACCGAGAAAAAGCTTCGCACGAATGAAGCCGTCACGAGCTCCGCGCAGCCCTTGCTCGCACTGTAGGGATCCGATCCGCCCATCGGGTCTTCCTCGCAGAAGGGATGGGCTGGGCCGGTGTTCTCATAGCATTTGTCGCTGGTGACGATGACCACCGACTTTACCGACGGCGCCTCGCGCAGGACATCCAGAACAATCGCCGCGCCCATGACATTGACATCGAAAGTGGACACCGGATCGTCATAAGATGCCCGCACCAAAGCCTGCGCCGCCATGTGGATGACGACCTCCGGCTCGACGTCCTTGACAACCTTCTGCAGGGCGGCGCGGTCGCGTATGTCTCCGATGGTCGAGCCCATCCCCTGCCCGACCCCGGCCAGCTCGAACAGGCTCGGCTTCGATGGACCGAGCGCGTAACCGTGAACCCGGGCGCCCATCTCCTGCAGCCAGAGACTGAGCCACGCTCCCTTGAATCCGGTATGCCCGGTCAGCAGGACACGGCGGCCGGCAAACCAGGCCCGATCTTCGGCGTTCATCGAACGGCTTTCCACGGCGCATTGCCGCTGTTCCACATCTCCTCGAGGGACTGCTTCTCGCGAAGCGTATCCATTGGCTGGAAGAAGCCATCGTGACGATAGGCCATCAGCTGTCCGTCCGCCGCCACCCGTTCAAGCACGTCGCGCTCGAGCGAAGCGCCGGGACCGCTGATATAATCCAGCAGGCCCGGTTCGAACACGAAGAAGCCCCCGTTTATCCAGTCGCGGTCGGTCTGCGGTTTTTCCGAAAACCTGGAGACGCGATTGCCGGCCATTTCAAGCATGCCGAACCGCGCCGGCGGGTGCACCGCAGTGACCGTTGCAAGCTTTCCATGCGAACGATGGAAATCCACCACTTCGCGGATCGGGACGTCGCTCAGACCATCGCCATAGGTGCAGAGAAAGGTTCCGTCCTGAAGCAGCCGCTTCAGGCGAAGAAGACGGCCGCCGGTCAGGCTTTCGAGGCCCGTGTCAACGCAGTGCACGGTCCAGTTGATTGGACGCTCGGTCGGCTCCTCAAGGCGGGTGACGGTCCGCTTTCCGTCATTGAGCGAGACCAGCAGATCCGAATTGAAGAAGTGGAATTCGCTGAAATACTGCTTGATCGCTTCGCCCTTGTATCCGCAGGCCACGACAAAATTGTCAAACCCGTGCGCCGCGTAGATCGACATGACATGCCACAGGATCGGACGGCCGCCAATTTCCACCATCGGCTTTGGACGCAGTGACGTTTCCTCGGCGAGACGCGTCCCCAATCCGCCGGCCAGAATGACTGTCTTCATGGCTATCCCCGGCAGCCATTCCTCGTCCGGGTGAGCGTTTGCCGCTCGCCCGGCTCCAAGGCTACGGATCCAGATGGTGCGATATCGCTCATGCCTTCGCCTTCACAGCAACAACGACAAGGGCGTGACCGAAGCCGATCCGCCTGCGCGGGCGCGCCAGGTAGGCTGCTTCGGTTTTCAGGGCGGACAGCAGCAGACTGTTGGCCATCGGTCTCACGGCGGCGGTGTCGCGAATTTTCAACCCTTCATAGACGGTGCGCTGCGGGCCCTGATCTTCATCCGAATGAGGATGAGCATGATCATGATCATGCGAATGTCCGGGCGTATGCTTGTGGTCTGACCGGCCGCGCAAAAGTCGCCGGGCTGATTCGTGCAGGCTGCCGATCACGTTGGCGTAGGTCGCCCGCACCGGCGTCAGGCCGGCCGCCACAAGAAGCTGTGTCACTTCTTCCTCGATGAAGCGCTGATAGTCGTGATCGCGGGCGTCGGTTTTCTGCCACATCCCCAGGCGTGAATTCGTGCGCAGCAACAGTGCGCCCCCGGGGACCAGGACGCGGGCCATTTCACGAATGCCCTGAAGGTCTCCGCCGTTGGTCGGAAGGTGTTGCACGACGTCATTGGAAATCACGAGATCGAACATGTCGGGTGGGAATGGCAGGTCGAGCACCGATCCCTCCTGAACCTTCCACGCGGGATTTTCCGCCCGGCAGTAGGCCAGCGCATCTGGCGAGATATCGATGCCGTGAATGTCGGTCGCGCCCAGCTTCTCGCCTGCCCAGCGCATCATGGCGCCGGTGCCGCACCCGGCGTCCAGCACCCGCTTGATCGGACCCGCGCCCGCAGTTTTCAGCAACGCCAGCGCGATGTGCTGCATCCCAAGATGCCACCAGTGGCGGTTCTCGAGCTCCGCAATGCGCTGATAGTATTTTGGCGTGTAGATCTCAGGAGATGAGGTCTCGACCTCGGGCATGGGCGCCGTCTCCTTCTTCCGCCGGAGCGGGTCTGCACTATTTGGCTGGCTTTGCAAGGTTGCGCCCCCCGGAACACGAAAATACATATTACACTGCAACTCTCGCGCATCACATCCCGAACCAATTGCCCGGTCTTCACGCGAACCACCGGCTCGCCCTTCAAATAACGGGCCAGATAAAGTAGCCTTCCCCTCGTGGGCTGGGTTCGGTGCGGCAGGGTGGTGTAGAACTTGAAATTTGCGATCGTCGGATTGGGCGCCGCCGCCCGCGCCATCCACCTTCCTGCGTTGCGGAAGCTGTCGAATGTCGAGATCGTCGGATGTCACGATGAACGCCCGCAAGCCGGCATCGACGGGATTCCATTCTATGCGTCGCTTGCCGATATGCTGGCCCAGGCCAGACCGGATTTCCTGGTCGTCTCGACGCCGCCGGCTTCCCATTTCGAACTGGCGCGGCAGGGCCTCGCAGCCGGATGCCACGTGTTCTGCGAGAAGCCGCTGACCGACACGCTCGACGAAGCCGACGAACTGGCCAGGCTGTCGAAACACCACGGCCGGCATGTCATGGTTAACAGCGAATTCCCGTGGATGCCGATCCACACTGCGGCGAAGCGTCGAATGAGCGAGCCGGGATTTGGCCAGCTCAGATTCGTCTCGATGAACCAGACGTTTCTTGTCACGGCGGAAAATGAAAAAGGATGGCGGGGCGCCAACCGCAACCGGACATTCATGGAATTCGGTTCACACGTGCTCGACCTTGCCCAGTTCTTCTTCGACGCGAGACCCGTGAGCATTCGCGCCCGCATGCCCCGGCCCGCGGGTCCGGACGCTGCGGACCATCTCAACATTGTCGAACTCGCCTTTTCCGGCGACCGCTATGCCCACATCATCCTCGACCGCCTGTCGAAAGGCGTCCATCGCTACCTCGACATTCGCCTCGACGGCAGCGAAGCCACAATTGAAACCAGCATCGGCGGTCGCATGGAAACCACATTCGGCCTCAACGCACGAACGCGCCGCCCATTCATCGACCTCAACGTCGCGATGGGCGGGCAAGCGCGACTTTACCGTGGCGAGGCGTGTGAACGTCTTGCGACGGCGCCCTTGGACCTTTTCGCCGACGCAACGGCGCGTCTCCTGACGGATGTGATCGAGGCGATCAAGCGCGGTGAAACGCCTCCCTGCTCGCTCCCCCACGCCCGGAACACGTTGGCTCTGCTGATTGCCTGTTACGAGTCCGCGACCGACGGGCTTCCCCGCCAGGTGGCGGGATGATTCTGACGATTGTGGCGGCGGCCACCGACGGCGCCGATCCACAGCGCTTCTTCGAAGCGCTGGCGTCCGATGGAATACTGGCCTGCTCCGATGTCGAGGTCTGGATCGTGCAGAGCCCGTCAGGTCCGGTGCGGACGGCGCCCCCCGGTGTGAACGTCCGGTCGCTGGGCGCGCAGGCCTCCATTTTCGAGCTGTGGGGGGCGGGCGTCCGGCAGGCCCAGGCGGACGCGATCGCAATCCTCGACGTGCGCTGTCCGCCCCGTCAGGGCTGGTTCGCCGCGATGCGGGCCGCCTTGCCGCTTTCCGGCGCCGTGATCTTTGGGCCGGTCGTCTGCAGCATGCCGCCGGACGATCCGAACATCGTCGGGTACCTGACGGAATACGTTCAGTTCAATCCGCCGCTTGACGCTGCTTCCGCTGAAGTTCCCGGCGTCAACTTCATAGCGACAAGATCCTTCCTGTCGGATCGTCGCGTGCTGCAAGACGACGGTTTCGTGAAGAGCCGCCTTCTGACGCTGCTGGCGTCGTCGAATACGCCGCCGCCCCAGCCGATCCCGGGCGCTGTCGTGGACTATCAAAAGCCCTACAATTTCGCCGAATACATCGTGCACCGGTTTCGGCACGGGCGGTGCTTCGGGGCGCAGAGACCGTTGCCGTCTCCGTTACAGTGGATACGCGCGGTCGCGTCAACGCCGTGCCTGCCCGCCCTTCGGAGCTGGCGGATTTTCAGGAACGCACGACGCAATCCGGCCACCGCACGCGCGGTCCGGCGCTTCTGGCTCCGTATAGGGGCTGCGGAAACCGCCTGGTCGTTCGGCGAGTTTCTTGGGTATGTCGCGGGAGAAGGGCGCGCGCGGCGACATCTGCGCTAAAGAGGCTTACCGCGAGGTAGCAGACATCGCAGGCAGCGGATCGAGAGTGATGCTGCGGCCCGCCTTGCTGCTCGCATAGACGGCCTTGCCGGTTTCAATCGAGCGTATGCCGTCAATTCCGGTCGCTATCCTGCCGCTGCCGGGCTTGCCTTCGGCCACCGCGACAAAATCATCCAGCTCCTCGGCTAGCGCCGCGACTGTCGTGGTCTGCCAGCCCTTCAGCTTCTCGCGGACGATGTTGGCCGGGTAGAAATGTCGCTTGATCGTGCGCTGGCCGCCTGGCTTGTCCATCGTGATCACGGTCGCCATCTGGGGCGCATAATAGGCGCGCGCCATGCCCCGGTCGCCGAAAGCCTCGACGTGGAAACGATAGCCCTTCCATTCGGTCCAGCTCGCGTGGAGGCTGCAGACGACGCCCGTGTCCGATCTGAACAGCGCCATCGCATTGTCCTCGGCGCCGCCCAGCTTCCATGTCTCGTTGAGCGTGTGGCCGTAGACTTCGCGGAAGTCGCCCGCGATATAGCGACAGAGATCAAGAATGTGAATGCCGTTGTCCATCAGGGCGCCGCCGCCCATGACATTGGCGTCATACATCCAGGGCGACTTGAATTCCTGCAGACCCATGTGTCCTGCATAGGCGCGTACATGCCGAAGCTCGCCGAGTTCGCCGGACTGGACGGCGTCGCGGACAAGCTTGAGCGCGGGAAAGTAGCGGTGATTGAACCCGACGGTCAGAAGGCGTTTGCTGTCCTGCGCGGCCTCCACCATGCGGCGGCAAGCCTCGACCGTGGCCGCCATGGGTTTTTCGACCAGCACGTGCTTGCCAGCCCGTACCGCCAGGACCGCCAGCTTCTCGTGGAATTGCGGCGGCG
>JAWXBJ010000061.1:0-8109 GCA_034439955.1 Alphaproteobacteria bacterium | reverse complement strand
GCGATGCGCTGGACGCCACGGGCGCGGATGGGCCAGCGGCTCGTCAAGATGGAGGAGAGTCCTCCGAGCTCGGGCCAGGCGCCAGGGATGCGGGCGGCGTCGGCGGCGGAGAGGAGCGCGCCCTCGAAGGAGACGAAGTCCAGCCGGGCGTGAGGCGAAGGACGGCGCCGGCGCCACAGATCCCAGGCCGCAAGAAAGTTGAGGCCCGCGCCAAACCCAAGCTCGCCAATGCAGAACCGCTCGCGTCCAGCCCATGCGCCGGGGAGGTGACAGCCGTCGAGAAAGACGGCGCGCTTTTCCGAGAGGCCGTCGCCGGAAAAATAGACGTCTTCGAGATCCAGCGAGAAGGGCGCATCGGCGCGCCACTCTATCCGGGGCTGGGGGGGAAGGCGGGTCATCGCAGGCTTGGTAGCACGGCAGGGAGGTCAGGACAGGCGCGCGTGCGCCCGGGCAATCGACAGACCCGCCCACCCATCGCATAGTCGGCAGGATGAAAAATCACGCGAGGGTCTGGCCCGAGGGCCTGTTTCGGGTCTGGCTGGGAGCGCTGCTGTTCGCCGCCAGCGCGGCTCTTGCGCCGGCCTTCGCCCAGGCCGCTCCTGAAAAGCCGCTGTGGGCGCACCTCGCCAGCGACATCGCGACCGACCCCGCCGTGACCTTCGGCGTCCTTCCCAACGGGATGCGCTATGCGCTGATGCAAAACCGCCTGCCTCCCGGAGCGGTCTCGATGCGCCTCGCTCTCGACTTCGGGTCGCTGCACGAAGCCGACGACGAACGCGGCCTCGCGCACTTCATCGAGCACATGGCGTTCAACGGCTCCAGAAACGTGGCCGAAGGGGAAATGGTCAGAATACTCGAGCGCCTGGGCCTTGCATTTGGCGCCGACACCAACGCCCAGACGTCGCAGACCCATACGACCTACAAGCTCGATCTTCCCAACGCAGGAGATGAACTGATCGGCGAAAGCCTGATGCTGCTGCGCGAGGTCGCCAGCGAGCTGACCTTTGACGCCGAGGCGATCGAGCGCGAGCGCGGCGTGGTGCTGGCCGAGCATCGGCAGGGCGACACCTTTGCGCGGCGGCGTGCTGAACAGCAGCTGGAATTCCTGATTCCCGGCGCCTATGCCGCCTCGCGGATGCCGATCGGTGACGCGCAGGTGATCGCGACGGCCAAGCGAGAAACCTTTGTCAGCCTCTATGAGTGCTATTACCGCCCCGAGCGCGCCGTGCTGGTGATTGTGGGCGACATCGACGTTAAGGTGATCGAGGCTGAGATCGCCTCGCGCTTCGGCGACTGGACAGGGCGCGGCGCGCCGGGCGCTGAGCCGGACCTCGGCTACATGCCTGGCGTCCGGGAGCCGGCGGCGTCGGCCTTCACGCAACCCGAGGGCGGCGATTCGATCGCGGTCTATTCGCTCAGCGGCTTCGAGGATATGGCCGATACGACGGAGAACCGGCGCGACAGCAACCTGTTGTCGTTCGCGACCGGCGCGATGAATCGCCGGTTCGCGCGGCTGGCTAATGGCGAGGCGCCGCCCTTTCGGTCGGCTGGCCTGTCCTCTTCCGACGTTCTAGAGGCGGCGGACGTCGCCAGCGGTTCGGTCGCGGTGACGCCCGAGAGCTGGAAGCCGGGGCTTCAGGCGCTGGAACAGGAATGGCGCAGGGCCCTGCTGCACGGTTTCACGGCGGACGAGATCGCCGAGCAGGTCGCCTCCCTGCGCACCAGCGTCGCGAACGGCGCGCAGCGCGAGAGCACGCGGACGACAGGCCAGCTGGTCGACCAGCTCACACGTTCGGTGCTCGACGATCAGGTGTTCGCGACGCCGTCATCGGGGCTGGCGCGCTTCGAGGGCTGGGCGAGGGAGGCGACGCCCGAAGCGGTTCAGGAGGTGTTCCGCCAGTGGCTGGGGATTCGCACGCCGCTTTTCTTCATGGCCAGCAGCGTGCCGCGTCCAGGCGTCGAAGAGGAAATCGTCGCGGCCTGGAAGGAGAGCGCGGCGGTCGCGGTCACCGCCCCGGCCGGGCGTTCGGCGACGCCGTTCGCCTACACGGATTTCGGCCGGCCGGGAGTTGTCGTCAGGGATACGCGCCTTGCCGATATCGACACGCGCACGCTGACCTTCGCCAACAATGTCCGGCTCAACATCAAGCGGACCGGGTTCCAGAAGAATGTCGTGCAGGTCTCGGTGCGCGTCGGCGGGGGCGAACTCGCTCTGCCTGAAAAGCCGTTCGGGCTCGATTCCCTGATGTCGGCCTATGCGGGCGGCGGGCTGGTGAAACACTCGGACGATGACCTCCGCAACGTCCTGTCGGGCCGCGCGGTGCAGAGCGGTTTCCAGGCTTCGGCGACGGCGTTTGGCGGCAGCTACAACACGACGCCGGCCGATCTCCTGCTGCAACTCCAGGTCGCGGCCGCCTATCTCACCGCGCCGGGCTATCGGCCGGACGCGGAACGCCGGTGGCGGCAGGGCGTCGTGTTGTCCTGGCCGCGGTTCGATTCCGATCCGGCGGCGGTTCTGCGTACTCGCGGAATGCGTATTCTGGCTTCCGGCGACAAGCGCTTCGGTTCCGACCCGGACGATGGCGCCGTTTCGCGGTCGTTCACGGAGCTGCGGGGTTATCTGGAGCCTCTGCTGCGCACGGGCGCAATCGAGATCGCGATCGTCGGCGATGTCGAGGAGGAGGCGGCGATCAGGGCGGTGGCACGGACCTTCGGCGCCCTTCCGCAGCGCGAGGCGGTCTCGACCCTGCATCGCTCCGACAGGCCCGTCACCTTCCGGCGCGAGCGCGCGCCGCTCACACTGACGCATACCGGAGAGCCAGCCCAGGCGATCGCCAACGTCTACTGGCCGGTGGACATCGATCCTGACGCCGACCCACAGGCCGCGCGCGTCGTCAGCGTGCTCGCCTCGGTGATGCGCCTGAAGGTGATCGAGCGCGTGCGCGAGGCGCTGGGGGCCAGCTATTCGCCGTCGGCGGGCGCCTCCCTGTCGTCGGTCTATCCGGGCTGGGGCTATCTGTCGGCCGGGACCCAGGTGAAGCCCGAGGACGCCGACCGGGTGATCCTGGCGCTCGAATCCATCAGCGCCGAATTGCGGGCGGGCGGGATCAGCGCGGATGAATTCCAGCGCGCCATTACGCCCGCACTGGAACAGCTGCCCCGCAATTCGACGTCGAACGGCTACTGGTTGTCGCTGATCGCTCAGGCTCAGGGACGGCCGGACCAGATGGCGCGGGGCATGCTGCCCGCCGTCGAGGCGAGTGTGCGGACAGTGACGATCGCCGACCTGGTGGCGGCCGCCAACCGCTGGCTCAAGCCGGAAGCGGCGTTGGAAGTGCGGGTGCTGCCGGCGGCGGCTGCGCCGTGACGCCAGAAGTTGTGATTTGGGGCGTGGCCGCCCCGCGCTAGGCTGGGCAGGCAGGAATCGAGGAGACGCCGATGCTGATGACCCGAATGATCGCGCTGGCCGCCGCCGCGATAGCAGCGCCGGCCGGATGGGCTCAGGAAGCGGGCCGCCCCGACATCGGCGGGGTGTGGACCAACGCCTCGCTCACGAAGCTCACCCGGCCAGCCAATGTCGCCAAGCTGGTTCTCACGGAGGCGGAGGCGCGCGACGTCCTGTCCAACACGACGGTGCTGGGCTTCACGACGCCCGGCACGACGCCCGCGCCGGATTTCACCGCGCCGGAAGAGGGCGCCCCGACCAAGGGCGGCGCTGATTTCGGGGTCAAAGCCTATGATGATTTCTGGATTTCCCCCGGCGATCGCCTTGCGGTCGTCAAGGGAGAGATCCGCTCGTCCTACATCGTCGATCCGCCCAGCGGCCAGATTCCCTACAGCGAGGCGACGCTGGCGGCGATGGCCGAGCGTCGCAAGGGCGTCAATCGCTACGCCACCGGCATTGGGGGAAATGAGGGGCCGGAGGCGACGAACCTCGCCGAGCGCTGCCTCATCGGCTTTGGCAATACCGGCGGACCGGGCATGCTGAGCGTCCTCTACAACAACACCCACCAGTTCGTGCAGACCCCGGACCATGTGATGATCCTGGTCGAGATGGCGCACGATGTGCGAATCATCCCGACTTTCGCCAGCGCCGCAAAAGCGAGGGCGAGCCACAAGCCCAGCGCCATCAAGCCCTGGCTTGGCGACAGCGTCAGCTGGTACGAAGACGGCGCGCTGGTCGTCGAGACGATCAATGTCCGTCCCGAGCAGGCCCAAGGTAGCGCGATCACGCTTTCGCCCGGCGGCAAGGTGACGGAGCGCTTCACGCGCGTCTCGGATAAGGAAATCTTCTACGCCTTCACGGTCGAGGACGCGGCACTGTACGCGCAGCCCTGGACGGCCGAGCTCTCCTTTTACGCTACCGACAAGCAGGTTTATGAGTACGCTTGCCACGAGGGCAATTACGCCATGCCGGGGATACTGGCCGGCGCCCGCCTGCAGGAACGGCAAGCCGCCAAGGCGCGGAAGTCCGGCAAGAGGGGGTAGGCGCGAACGCCTGATCGAGAAGGGTTCCTGGACAGACGACAAAGACGCGTCGAGCCGGAGTTGACGCGTAATTTTATCCGGGTGATATTAGCAGCTCCCGACAGGAGCTCCCATGACCGCCGCTTCGCCCGCCGTAACTCTCTCAGCCGCCGTGGCGATAGCCTTCGAGGACGGGCGGCTACTCGCTGCAGGGAGCATCGCCGACGTCGCCCTGGCCGTGAAGCTACGGATCGATCAGGCAGGCCACCACGCCATTCTAGTCTTCGAACATGACACCGGACAGACGCTCCATCTCGACCTGCGGGGCGGTGAGGACGACATCCGCGCGCGCTTCAGGCCGCCGGCCGGCGCCGGTGCAGACGCCGGCCCGGAGGAAAGGGCGCCCACGACCGGGGTCAAACGCGGCCCAGGCCGACCGAGGCTCGGCGTTGTCGCGCGCGAGGTGACGCTGCTGCCCCGTCACTGGGACTGGCTCGGCGTTCAACCCGGCGGGGCCTCGGTTGCGCTTCGCAAGCTGGTGGAGGACGCCCGCAAGACTCATGGCCAAGCGGATCTTGTGCGGGCCAGCCAGGAAGCCGCATATCGCTTCATGGCGGCAACCGCCGGTGACAGGCCGTTCTACGAGGATGTCACCCGGGCTCTTTTTTCTCGGAACGCGGAGGGCTTCAACAGATTGACCGATGCGTGGCCAGAGGGCATTCGCGATCATGCGCGGCGCCTTGCGGCGGCGGCGCTAGAGCATGATCGATCTGGATAGAGTCAACCACATCGTGAATCGTGCTCTACACTTCAGGTGAGAGACGGATTCACGCTTCCGGTGAATGCGAGAACCGCTTTCACCTGAAACGATCCGACTCTGGACGCATCAGGGCGGCCCGCGCTGATCCTTTCCATCTTCTGACCGAACGGATGTTACCCGTGGACCAGCGCGCGCCTGATCAACCCACCCCGCTTGCGGAGGCGCTGACAGTGGACCCGCCGGTTGCGCCGCCGCCGACATCGCCGCGCACGCCGCCCCCGCTGTGGCGGATCTTCCTGGTGTTCCTTGCCCCGATGATGCTCAGCAATGTGCTGCAGTCGCTGTCGGGAACGATCAACAACATCTATCTCGGTCACATGATCGGGGTGGAAGCGCTGGCGGCGGCGACAGTTTTCTTCCCCGTGATGTTCTTCTTCATCGCCTTCGTCATCGGCCTTGGCATGGGGGCCTCCATCCTGGTCGGACAGGCCTTCGGGCGCGGCGATCTCGACCGGGTCCGGGCGATCGCGGGCGGCGCTCTCGCGCTGGCGCTTCTGGTCGGAGGGGCCATCGCAGTCCTCGGCGGCCTGTTCGCCGGGCCGCTGATGCGGGCGCTGGGCACACCCGCCGACATCGTCATCGACGCGGTCGCCTACTCAAGGCTGATGCTGATCGGCATGCCGCTGCTGTTCGTTTTCATCCTCTGGACATCGATCCTGCGCGGCGTGGGCGACACACTTACGCCCCTTTGGACGCTGGTTGTATCGACCATTGTCGGCCTCGTCGTGACGCCGGCCCTGATCGTGGGCTGGGGCGGTCTGCCAGCCATGGGTGCCGCCTCCGCCGCGATCGCCTCCGCCGTCGCGACCGTCGCGGCCATGAGCTGGCTGGCGTTCGACCTGCGGCGGCGCGACCATGTCCTCGCGCCGAACGCCGCGCTGTTCCGGCATGTGCGGCTTGACCCAAAGGTGCTGGGTCTCGTCTTGCGTCTCGGCGTGCCGACCGGCGTGCAGATGGTGATCATGGCGATCGCCGAACTCGTACTGCTCGGTCTCGCCAACGGCTACGGATCAAGCGCAACCGCCGCCTACGGCGCCGTCAACCAGATACTCGCCTATGTGCAGTTCCCGGCGATGTCGATCGGGATCACCGCGTCGATTCTGGGCGCGCAGGCGATCGGGGCGGGGCGCCCGGAGCGTCTGGGGGCGATTACGCGGACGGGCCTGCTTCTCAATCTCGTCATCACCGGGGCCGGGGTCGTTGTCGTCTACCTCCTTTCCCGGCCGATCGTCGCGATGTTCATTTCCGACCCGGAGCTGATCATTCTCACCCGTCATCTTCTGCATATCGTGGTGTGGAGCATGGTGGTGTTCGGGATGGCGGTGGTGTTTTCCGGCGTCATGCGCTCCAGCGGGACGGTGCTCGCGCCGATGGCGCTGTCCATCCTCGCCATCCTCGCGGTCGAGGTGCCGGTCGCACTGTTCCTGAGCGAGCGCATCGGCATCGACGGTGTGTGGATCGCCTATCCGGCCGCCTTCACCGCCATGCTGGTCCTGCAGTCGTCATGGTATTTCTTCGTCTGGCGAAAACGGACAATCCGGGTGCTGGTCTAGTTCCTGACGGCTTGCGGCTGGGTGACAACCCAGATGATCCAGATCAGCACGGGCTGGATGATGAGGCGCACCCAGAGCAGGGCGCGTCCGGCGCTGAATTCCGGGTCGGCCTCCGTCAGCATGTCGATGTGGACGGGCGTGACGCAGATGGCGAGGAGGATGAGCGCCAGGCCGGCGGGGCGGCGGAGCTTCGGATGAAGAAGGGCGAGGGCGCCGAAAATCTCGCAGACGCCGGTCGCCAGCACGACTTCGCGGGGCATAGGAACCCAGGCGGGCGTCACCGACGTGAAGACCCCGGTGAGGGCGAAATGGCCTATGCCGCCCAGGAAAAACCAGATGAATACGAGAACGAGGCCGGCGAGCCGCCAAGGGGAAGGGGAAGTCGCGGGTATCGCAGTCGGTTCAGCGGTCATGCCCCCAACCAACGCCCTGAACGCTGAAGAGTCGAGTTTGTTGAAGGGTCAAGGTGAGGCCCGGCCGGGATCGGGGTCGATTAGACCGTAATGGCTCCCAGCGCCTCTTCCAGTTCAGCGAAGGATGGCTGAGCCTCGGTCGGGATCTGGCCGCGGCCGATTTCCACGGAGACCTGGGCGGCGTTGCCGTGGAGATGGGCCACCAGCACATCCTTGATGATCTTGTAAAACTGCGATTCCTCGTCGAAAATCTGGCCGAGGCGGGACGCGATGGGTCCGATGAAGCCGTAGGCGATGAAGACGCCGAGGAAGGTTCCGACGAGCGCCGAGCCGATCAGCTGGCCGAGATAGACCGGCGGCTGATCGATCGCGCCCATGGTCTTGATGATGCCGAGCACGGCGGCGACGATGCCGAGGGCGGGCATCGCGTCGGCCATGTTCTGGATGGCGTGGGCGGCCTTGTGCACCTCGTGATGGTGTTTTTCGATCTTCTTCTCGATCGAGTCCTCGACCTGGTGGGGGTCTTCCATGTTCATTGTCATCATCCGCAGCGTGTCGCAGATGAGATCGACGGCGAAATGGTCCTTGATGATCTTCGGGTAGTTCTGGAAGATCGTGGATTCGGCGGGCTTCTCGATGTGCTGCTCGATCGCGACGACACCCTTGGTCTTCATCGTCTTGGTGAGAATGAACAAAAGGGAAAGCAGGTCGGTATAGTCCTTGGGCTTCCATTTCGGGCCCGACACGATCTTGCCGACGCCGGCGCCGGCGGCCAGCACGGTCTTGAACGAATTGCCGATCAGGAAGGCGCCGATTCCGGCGCCGCCGATGATGATCATCTCGTGGGGCGCGGCGT
>JAWXBJ010000060.1:0-12309 GCA_034439955.1 Alphaproteobacteria bacterium | reverse complement strand
CATTCCGCTCAAGGGCGTCACGGCGGTTTTCGGACCCTCCGGCGCCGGCAAATCAATGCTGCTCGCCACCATCGCGGGACTGCACAAGCTGGCGTCGGGGCGCGTCGTGCTCGCCGGACGGGTGCTGGAGGACGCCGAAAGCGGCGTGCGGACGGCGCCGCATCAGCGCGACGTCAGCCTCGTCTTCCAGGAGTCGCGACTTTTCCCGCATCTCACCGTCCGGGGGAATCTCGATTATGCGGCGCGGCGGGCGACGCCGAAACTGGCGCTCCCTGCGATTGAAGAGATCGCCAGGCGGCTGGAAATCGGCGAGCTGCTGGGACGACAGGTGCGCGATCTGTCGGGAGGCGAGAGGAGCCGCGTAGCGCTTGCCCGCGCCCTGCTTTCGGCGCCCTCGCTGCTGTTGCTGGATGAGCCTTTTGCCGCGCTGGACGGGCGGCGGCGGCGGGCCTTCATTGCGATGCTGCTGGAGCTCAACGCCGCCACCGGCCTGCCGATGATGGTGGTGACGCACACGGTGGAAGACGTGGCCGACCTCAGCGATCACGTGGTGGCGATGAAGGGCGGGGCCGTCGTGGCCTCCGGCAAGGCGGGCGATGTGATGGGAGGAACAGGGTTTCAGGCGCTGCTCGACCGCCGGGATATCGGCGCACGAATCGACGCAGACAGGATCACAGGCGAATCCGGCAGGCGCGGCCGCGCCGTCTGGGCCCGGGCGGATACCGTGCTGATTGCCGCCGAGGCGCCGCGCGGACTCTCGGCGCGCAATGTCTGGCCCGGCAGGGTTGTCGCAATCAGCCGCGAGGCCGACGGCGCCGCGCTCGTGTCGATCCGGACCAGCGCAGGCGTGGTGCTCTCGCGGATCACCCCGGAAGCGCTGAACGAGCTTGGTCTGGCGGAGGACAAGGCGGCCTGGGCGGTGGTGAAGACCCATGCGATCTGAGCCAGCCGGATTTGGTCCGCCCCGATTTGGCCTGCGGTGGATCGTGACCGCCCTGGCCGCGATTGCATTGGTCTGCTGCGGGCCGGGTCTAATCAGGGCGGACAAAAATGCGCCGCCGGTCCGCGTGTTCGCCGCCTCGAGTCTGACCGAAGTGATGAACCGGCTGGGCCGGTCCTATGCGGCGACGGGTCACTCCGCTCCAGCGTTCAATTTCGCGGCCTCCTCCGATCTGGCGCGGCAGATCGAGCAGGGCGCGGAGGCCGATATTTTCGTGTCGGCGGACGAGGCGTGGATGGACTATCTCTCCGACCGGGACCTGATCGTCGAAGGGAGCCGGGTCAATCTGGCAGGCAACCGGCTGGTGCTGATCGCGCCGGCGGACCGGCCATTTTCGTTTACGCCCCAGCCGGGCGCCGACCTCGCAGCGGCGCTGAAGGGAGGAACCCTGGCGATCGCCGATCCCGAAGGCGTTCCGGCTGGGCGCTATGCCCGGGAGGCGCTGGAATCGATCGGCGCGTGGGGGGCGGTCGAAGGCAAGGCGGCGCGCGCCGAAAGCGTGCGCGCCGCCTTGCGGTTCGTCGAATCCGGGGAGGCGGCCGCGGGCATTGTCTATGCGACCGATGCGCTCTCGGCGGGCGTCAAGGTCGTTGTCGTCGCCGAGTTCCCGGCAGGCAGCCACACGGCGATCACATATCCGCTGGCGCGTATCGCGAGCGGCGAGGGACAGGATTTCGCCGCTTACCTGCAATCCGGCGAGGCGCGATCGACCCTGGCGGCGGCGGGGTTTCTTCTACCGGAATAGCAGGCGGAGTCGCAACAATCGCTTCGAATTGATCGGCCTGCCCCAGCGGCGACGGGAGTCGGCCTCGCACGGCTGGCTCCGACGCCTGTTGCCGTGCGCGGCAACCCGGCTCAGAATACGGGTCGCCACATTGGGAGACATCAGGATGCAGCGTCGCACAATCGGGATCACGGCCGCCGGGCTGGCGGCCGCTGTATCGGCTCTTGCGCTCGTCGCCTATGCGGCCCCCTCCAAGACCGAACCGGGCAAGATGGCTGGGGCGCGGGTGGATAACTTCATGCTCGCCGACCAGACCGGCATGGGGCACGAACTCTATTACTTCAACGCCGCCGACGCCGTCGTGATGGTGTCATTCAAGCCGGGCGATGCGACGTCAGAACGGGCGGCCGTCGCACTGGCGAAAGTGCGCGACACTTTCAAGGGCAGGAACATCGAATTCCTGATGCTGGATTCGACGCCCAAATCGGCGCCGCTTGCGGGCACGCCAGGCTCGGCGGGTCTGCCGGTCCTGGCCGACGATCAGCAATGGGTGGGCCGCTCGCTCGGCGTGACATCTAGCGCCGAGGCGTTCGTGATCAATCCCAAGACCTGGACGGTCGCCTATCACGGCCCGATCGACGACAGCTTCGCCCAGAAGAAAAACAAGAAGGCCAACCTGACCGAGGCTTTGAACGCGGTGCTGGCCGGCAAGCCCGCGCCGGTAACGGAGGCCGCCGTCAAGGGCGCCGCCGTCGATTTCCCGGACCGCGCCAAGGCCGCGCAGTTCGCCCGTATCTCCTACGCCGACGAAGTGGCGCCGATCCTCGCCGCCAAGTGCGTGACCTGCCACACCAAGGGCGGCATGGGTCCGTTCGCTATGGATCGCTACGAGACGGTGAAGGGCTTCGCGCCGATGATCCGCGAGGCGCTGCGCACCAAGCGGATGCCGCCCTACCATTCCGACCGGCATGGGGCGGCGTGGACCGATGACATGCGGCCGACCGATGCCGAACTCAATACGCTGGTCAACTGGATCGAAGCCGGCGCTCAGCGCGGCCAAGGCGCCGATCCCCTGCCGGACGCCCAGCCGACGATCGAGGAATGGCCGCTGGGCAAACCTGACCTCATCGTCGACGTTCCGGCTTTCGATGTGCCTGCCGGCGGTGTGATCGATTATCAGGACTGGTCGGTCGCCTCGAAACTGACCGAAGGCAAATGGCTGAAGACGACGGCATGGAAGGCCGGCGCGACGCCGACCGTCCATCACGCGCTGGCGGGGTGGATTCCGGACGTGCGGCCTGACGGCCGCGGCTTTTCATGGAACACGGCGCTCGGCGGCTATGGTCCTGGCGGCGAGGCCAACAAGACGCCGGACGATACCGGCATCTACATTCCGGCGGGCGGCTCGTTCGCCTACCAGATGCACTACACGCCCGTGGGCAAGGCCATGACCGACAAGACCCAGGTCGGCTATTACTTCTACAAGGAAGAGCCCAAATACATCCTGCGTCAGGCGAGCATAACCGATTTCTCGATCGAGATTCCCGCCGGCAAGGCTCGCCATCACGAGACGGCCTATCTGGAGTTTCCGCACGATGCGCTGATCTTCGGCACCCAGCCGCACTGCCATTCGCGCTGCTATTCCACGAAGCTTCGTATTCGCTACCCGGACGGGACCGAGAAGGTGCTGCTCAACCAGCCGCGCTACGACTTCGGGTGGCAGCGGGAATTTCACTTCGAGGGCATGCTCGAAGTGCCGGCCGGATCAAAACTGATCGCGGACTATGTCTTTGACAACTCCACCGCCAACAAATCCAATCCCGATCCGACAAGGAACGTGACGTTCGGCGAGCAGACGTCGGAGGAAATGCTGTTCACCTTCGCGCGCTTCCGGTTCAAGGACGAAACCGCCGAGAACCGCCGCGATGACTGGTTCAGGGAGTTGCAGGGCAACATCACCATCGGCGCGCTGGACGACGACATGGACGGCAAGCTGACGCTCGCGGAATTCCGCAATGATCCGCGCTTCGCCCCGGTCAAGCAGTATCTGCCGATGGTCGATGCCGACAAGGACGGCGCCTTGAGCAAGGCGGAACTCACGGCCGCCCTCGGCATCATGCAGAAAATGCGTCAGAGCGGCGCCGCAGCGGCGGCGCCCAAGGTTGACAAGGGAACCGCCGCCATGACGGGCCAGGGGCACTAGACCCGCAATAAATCCGAACGATCAAGATAGAGACCCCGTCCGGTATGCCGGGCGGGGTTTTTTCTTTCTGGCGCGTCCGCTCGCAGTGCGCGACGTGTCGAAGCGTCAAGCCACGGCCACCACATCCACCGCCTGCCTGGTTTTCTGAGAGCCGGCGGTCCGCAGCACGCCGCGAACCGGCGCCACATCCGAATAGTCCCTGCCGCGGGCGATCACGATATGGTCTCCGGCCGCGAGCCGGGCGTTCGTCGGATCATACTCTACCCATCCGGCTTCGACGCCACACCAGGCGCGCACCCACGCATGCATCGCGTCAGCGCCTTCGAGACGCGGTTTTCCCCGTGGAGGCGTTGTGCGCAGGAAGCCGCTCACATAGCCGGCGGGAATCCCGAGCGCCCGCAGGCAGGAGATCATGATCTGGCTGAAATCCTGGCAGACGCCGCGCCTGCGCCCGAACGCCTCCTCGGGCGGGGTATCGACGGTGGTGGCCTTGGCGTCGAAACGCATGTCGCGATGCAAGGCCAGCCCGACGGCTGTCACTGCGTCGAGCGCGGTCGTGCCGGATCGGACCTCTGCTCGCGCGTAGGCGGTCATCTCGGGGTCGATGCTTATTCGCGGCGAAGGGCCGAGGAAATGATGCGGTGCGTCCGGGGCGAGGGAGCGGCACTCGGCGATCTCTCGAGCCAGGCGGTCGAGCGTCGGCGACAAGTCGAGAAAGGCGCCCTCGGCGAGACGTTCGACCCGGCACCGCACCTTGAACTCTATGCGGGCGTGGGCGGATCGATAGGCGATCTCGACCGCCTGATTGCCGAAAAAGTCCGTGCTGTGGAAGCGTTCCTGCGGTGGCGGATCGATGTCCAGATGGCCTGCTATGAGACGTTGCCGACCTAGGAGGTCGGCAGGCAACAGGCGCAGCCGGTGACGACCGGCCATGGCGGCGCGGTTGTATTCATGGGTGATCGTGAGGCCGACATCATAGAGCATGATTATCTCAGATAGGCTGCGGTCAGGGCGTCGGAGAGCACGGCCACGCTCGCACGAATGTCGAGCAACGCCTGAGCGTCCAGAGAGTCGGGCGATCGGACCGCAAGCTGAGTGTGGGTCTGCAGTATGGCGCGTGTCAGGGCCGACATCTGGCCATGGGAGGTCGCGCCAGGGAGGCGATCCGCCTGATCGCGGATTTCGGTCAGCTGGTAGAGGATCGACCGGGGATTGAACGCGTCGAGCGCCAGCAGGTCGATGACGGTGTTGCGGTTGGTGGCGATGGCGTAGCGCCGCCGGTGCGTCATGGAGCTGTCGCCAATCTCGACCACGAGGTCGAGCGAACCTTCCGGCGCGGCTGGATCGCAGAAGTCCGCGAGCGCCGAGGCGGCGCCCAGTATGCGTTCGAGCGAACGGCCGATCGTGAGGAAGCGCCAGCCCGATGAGCGGTACATGTTCTCGTGCACAAGGCCCGAGAAACCGGTGATCTTGCGGAGCAGCACACCCATGGCGCGGGCAGCGTCGTCGCCGGGCGTGACGCGCTCGGAAAAGCGCGCGGCGGTCTTCGCCAGATCGTCGAGCGCCATCCAGCCATCCACCGAAAACCGGTCGCGCACCTGGCCGGCGCTGCCCACGGCGGAGGCGAGCATCTCGCAGAGGCTGGATGGAACACCGTCGGCGGGATCGACGCGGAAGCGTTCAAGATGATCCTTCAGGTGGATGAGAAGCGAACCATCCGTGTCGCCCGATTCCGAGAACCGCACATTGTAGGCGCGCAGCAGCCGCATGACTGTCTCGGCGCGCTCAACATACCGGCCGAGCCAGTAGAGGTTGTCGGCCGCGCGGCTGGGGAGGACACCTGGTTGCGCGCGGTGATAGGGGGAGGCCGGCGCCGGAAGCATCGAGATGGTCTCGACAGGTGCGTCGCCGACGATCCAGACATCCGCGACCGAGCCGCCGCGCTGCATGGCGATTGCCGTCGTGTCCGCTGTACCGCCGATGCGCGCGTAGCCGCCGGGCATCACCTCCCAGCCGCCGGAAGCGTTGCGGGCCAGGAATACCCGGAGATTCACGGGTCGCGGTTCGAGCCGGCCATCGACGAAGGCGGGCGTGGTTGACGGGGTGATCGCTTCCTGCCCGACAAGATCGAGGCCATCGGCCTCAAGCATCGCGGCATGGAGATCGTGACCCTGAGCGCGAACATGGCCGCCGGGCGCGGTCGCATCGCCAGTTTCGAACGGGAGCCGGCTTGAAAACGCCGGGCCGATCATCATGCGGTCGGCATTGGCCAGCACATGGGCCCGCTCGACAGGCTGGCCGCACCACCAGGTCGCGATGTTGGGAAGCCTGAGAGGTTCGCCCCGCAACGACCTGCAGATGCGCGGAAGGAAGGCCAGAAGCGCTCGCATCTCCAGAACGCCGGAGCCCAGCGCGTTGACGATGGTGACATTTCCCTGCCGAACGGCCTCGACGAGACCCGGCGTTCCCAGCCGGGAGCCCTCATCAAGTTCCAGGGGATCGGACCAGGAAGCGTCAAGACGCCGCCACAACACGCTGACGGGACGCAGCCCCGCGACGGTCCTGACCATCACCTTTCCATCCGCGACGGCGAGGTCCTCGCCTTCCAGAAGGGTGAGGCCGAGATAACGCGCGATGTAGGCGTGCTCGTAATACGTGTCGGTGAGCGGACCCGGCGTGAGGATGCCGACCGGGCTGTCGCCGTCCAGCCGCAAGCCTCGAAGCGCATCGCGAAAGGTCTGGAAGAAACCGGCGAGGCGATGAACGTTGGCGTCGGGATAGAGGTCGGAAAAGACGCGCGAGGTCGCGACCCGGTTTTCAAGCGCGAAGCCGGCGCCCGAGGGCGCTTGCGTGCGATCGCCGAGCACCCGCCATGCGCCGTCCGGACCGCGGCCCATCTCGAAGGCGATGAAGTTGAGGAAGGCGCCGCCACGCGGCTGGACGCCTACGAGGGGGCGGAGCCATTCCGGGTTTCTCGCGATCAGCGCGGCGGGGAGACACCCCTCCGCGACGAGACGGTTGGCGCCGTAGAGATCGGCGACGACAGCTTCGAGGAGTTCCGCGCGCTGGACAAGCCCTTCGGAAATGTCCCGCCATTCCGACGCATGAATGACAACCGGGACGTGGCTGAGCGGCCATGCGCGTTCGGTCGAACCGCTTGCGCCATACTGCCGGTAGAAGACGCCGGCGTCGCGCAGATACTGGTCCCCGCGTGCGAAGCGGCGTGCTATCTCGGCCGGCTTCAGCCCCGCGAGGTGTTCGATGAATTGGCGCCACACCGGGCGGATGGCGCCGCTTGCATCCAGGAGTTCGTCGGCGACGCCGGGCGGCGGCTGGTAGGCGCCGAGCATCCCGCCTGGTTCGCGGAAGAAAAGCGATTGAGACGACACGGTTAGACCCCCGGCGGGCGGCGAAGATCGAGCGTCATGGGAAATTCGCGATGGTGCGACTCTGGCGGCGGCACAAAGGACCCGGCCGTGTGGCCATGCGGTTCGAACCGGGAGAGGCGCCGCGCCTCCGCCTCATTGCCGTTGACCGGAAACGTGTCGTAGCTGCGGCCTCCGGGATGGGCGACATGGTAGGTGCAACCGCCAAGCGCCTTGCCCGTCCAGGCGTCGAAAATGTCAAAGGTGAGCGGCGCATCGACCGGGTGGACGGGGTGGAGGGCCATGGCGGGCTTCCAGGCCTTGAAGCGAACCCCGGCGACCGCAACTCCGCTTGCGCCCGTGCGCTGCATGGGGGGGCGGCGTCGGTTGCAAGCGACAATGTAGCGGTCGGGATCGGATGTGGTGAGCTTGACCTGCAGGCGTTCAGTCGAGCTGTCGGTGTAACGCACCGTGCCGCCGATAGCCCCTGTTTCGCCCAGCACATGCCAGGGCTCGAGAGCCTGCCGGATTTCCAGATGCACGCCCTCGTAATCGACCTCGCCGCAAAAGGGAAAGCGAAACTCCGCCTGGGCCTCGAACCATTCGGGACGCATAGCAAACCCGTGATCGGCAAGATCCCGCAGCACGTCGAGGAAATCGTCCCAGACAAAATGAGGAAGCATGAAGCGGTCGTGCAGCGTCGTGCCCCAGCGTGTGAGGGCGCCTTTCACGGGGTCTTTCCAGAGACGCGCAATGATGGCGCGGACCAGGACCTGCTGGGCGAGACTCATTCTCGGATTGGGCGGCATTTCGAAACCGCGGAATTCGACCAGACCGAGACGGCCGGTCGGACTGTCGGGCGAATAGAGCTTGTCGATGCAGATCTCGGCACGGTGGGTGTTGCCGGTGACATCGACCAGCAGGTTGCGGAGCAGCCGGTCTGTGAGCCAGGGCGTCGGCGCGGCTCCGTCGCCCGGACCGGGGATCCGGGCCAGGGCGATTTCGAGTTCGTAGAGACTGTCATGACGCGCCTCGTCTATGCGAGGCGCCTGGCTGGTGGGTCCGATGAAGAGGCCGGAGAACAGATAGGACAGCGAGGGGTGGCGCTGCCAGAACAGGATCAGGCTGCGCATCATGTCCGGGCGGCGCAGGAAGGGGCTGTCGGCGGGGGTCGCTCCGCCGACAACGACGTGGTTGCCGCCGCCCGTGCCGGTGTGGCGGCCGTCGATCATGAACTTGTCTGCGCCCAGGCGGCAGAGGCGCGCCTCCTCATAGACCGCCTCGGTGGTGGCGACGCATTCCGTCCAGCTCGACGCAGGATGGATGTTGACCTCGATGACGCCAGGATCGGGCGCCACTCGAATGACGTTGATCCGGGGATCGGGGGGCGGGGCGTAGCCTTCGATGTGGATCGGCAGGCCGTGTTTCCGGGCGGAGGTCTCGGCGGCCGTGACGAGTTCGAGATAGTCTTCGATGCGCTCGACCGGCGGCATGAACACACAAAGACGCCCGTCGCGGGGCTCGACGGACAATGCTGTCCGTACGGCGCCGTCAACTTCCTTGACCGACTGCTCATTGCGCGCCTGCCCGCCTTCTGAAGGCGTAAAGTGCGCTGTCGGCTGGGAGCGGGAGTTGGCGGTATCCGCAAGCGGGTCGCGCACCTCATTGGGGTCGGCGTCATATAGATACGGATATTTGTCGGGCGGGACGTGAGGCAGGGATTCCAGCGGCAGCCGGTAGCCGACCGGACTGTCTCCCGGGACAAGATACATGTGGCCCCGCCGAAGCTTCCACTTCTCCGAGCGCCAGGCATGGCCGGCAGCTTTTGACTGCCACCGCTGGATCGGCAGGATGTAGCCCGAGGGCTCCGTCAGGCCGCGCTCGAAGACGCGGGCGATGCGATGACGCTCCTCTGGGTCCTTGAGCAACGAGTTTTCGGGAGTCACGTTTTCCGGCAGGGCGCCCTCCTTCAGCATCCACTGCGCGGGGTCTTCGAAAGCCGGCATGATCATCTGGGGCGCGATGCCGAGTTCGACCGCGATCGTGTCCAGGAGCGCCTCGGCTTCGCGGGCGCCTACCTTCGTGCTCTGCCCCTCCTCGGCGATAAGCGAGGCGTCGGCCCAGATCGGTTTCCCGTCGCGCCGCCAGTAGAGCGAGAACGTCCAGCGCGGCAATGTTTCTCCCGGATACCATTTGCCTTGCCCGTAGTGCAGGAATCCGCCGGGAGCGAAGCGGTCGCGCAGACGCCGGATCAATTCGTCCGCGAGAACCCGCTTGGTGGGCCCTATCGCGTCGGTGTTCCATTCGCCCGCCTCGAAATCGTCGATCGAGACGAAGGTAGGCTCCCCGCCCATGGTAAGCCGCACGTCGCCGGCGTTGAGTTCGGCGTCTACCTGATGGCCAAGCGCATCGAGAGCGGCCCAGCTTTCGTCCGAGAACGGTTTTGTTATCCGCGGATGTTCGGCGACACGGCGGATCTGCATGTCGAAGGCGAATTCGACATTGGCGCTGCTCGCGACGCCAGAGATTGGCGCGGCGTTCCGGTAATGGGGCGTGGCCGCCAGCGGGATATGGCTCTCTCCCGTGAGCAGGCCGGACGTCGGGTCGAGACCGATCCATCCGGCGCCGGGCAGGTAGACTTCGCACCAGGCATGAAGGTCGGTGAAGTCGTGGTCCGTGCCCGGCGGACCGTCGAGCGCGATCAGATCCGGCTTCAGCTGGATAAGGTAGCCCGAGACAAAGCGCGCGGCGAAGCCAAGATGGCGGAGCGCCTGGACGAGCAGCCAGCTTGAATCGCGGCACGAGCCTGTGCCCCGCTCGAAGGTTTCCTCCGGCGTCTGCACGCCTGGCTCCATGCGGATGATGTAGCCTACGGTCCGTGACACGCGGGCGTTGAGCCCGACGACAAAATCCACCGTGCGCAGGCGGTCGCGTGGAACGGTCCCGAGAAATGCCGCGAGGCCAGGGCCGGCCGGCTCGGCCTTCATGTAGATGTCGAGATCGGGGCGGATGTCTTCCGGGTATGCGAAGGGCCAGGTCTCCGCTGTATCCTCGACGAAGAAATCGAATGGATTGTAAACCGACATGTCGGCGACGAGATCGACCTCGATCTTCAGTTCACGCACAGGCTCGGGAAAAACGAACCGGGCCAGCCAGTTGCCGTACGGGTCCTGCTGGTGGTTCACGAAGTGCGCGGCGGGATGCACCTTGAGCGAGTGAGAAATCACGCGGGTGCGAGAATGCTGGGCAGGCCGCAGCCGGATGATCTGCGGTCCGAGGACGACCGGGCGGTCGTACCTGTAGTGAGTCAGGTGGTAGAGGCTGGCTTTGATCGACATAGGGTCCGGGGGTTCGGGGTGACTTCAGAGTCAATAGCCGAACGTTTCACAGATGATTGCCCGGCGCCACGCGGTTGTTTCCAGAGCGATCGGGAATTGGCGCGGTCTTTATCAATACTCTCCCTTGCAGGCAGGCATTGGCTGGGGCGCCAATCCTTGTGGCGTCGCGCCAGAGCTTCGAAGCCATCCGTGGCGTCTTCGGGGGACGGTGTGTTAGGGGGATGAGAGCGCTGTTGAACAAGTGGAGATACTGCAATGCATGGACGCCTGAGCGGCAAGGTCGCCCTGATCACTGGCGGCACGAGCGGCATTGGCGAGGCGACGGTCGAGCTGTTCGTGAAAGAAGGGGCGAGGGTCGTCTTCACGGGCCGCAATGCCGACAAGGGCAGGACGATGCAGGCGTCGCTTGGCGAGAACGCCAGGTTCTTCCAGGCGGACGTAAGCGACGAGAAGCAGATAAAGGCTTCGATCGACAAGACGGTCGAGGCGTTCGGCCGTCTTGACGTCCTGTTCAACAATGCCGGCGGCTCGACCAGAGGCGACGTGGATAACGTCACACACGAGAATTTCGTGCATGCGACCACCCTGTTGATCGGCTCTGTGGTGTTCGGCATTCGCTACGCCGCGCCGGTGATGAAAGCCCAGGGCGGGGGCGCCATCATCAACAACGCCAGTGTGTCGTCCAACCGTACGCACATGGGCGAATACCTCTACTCGATCTGCAAGGCCGGCGTCGTGCAGGCGACGAAGATGGCGGGAATGGAGCTCGGCCGGCATGGCGTCAGCGTCAATTGCATCTCGCCCGGCGCCATCGCCACGCCGATCTTTTTCGGCGGATCGGAAAAGGCGGCCGCCATGGAGCCCGGCAAGGCCGACGCCAAGCTCGCCAAACTGACCAGAAACCTGTCAAAGGCGACGCCGCTGCGCCGGTCTGGCCTCCCGCATGACATCGCCGTCGCCGCGCTTTTTCTGGCGAGCGACGAGGGCCGTTACATCAATTGCCACGATCTCGTCGTCGATGGCGGGATGACGGCCGGCGGCCGGGTCAATTTCGAGTAGGGGGCCACGGCTTTTCCAGCGCAGCGGAGCGCGCCCCAAAGCCGTTTCCACCAGGTCTGGCTCTGCAAAGGACACGGAGTTTTCGCTTGCCTAGCGTGCCATGGCAAAAAGCGAGAACTGGCTCCGCGGGTTGGACTCGAACCAACGACCAGTCGATTAACAGTCGACTGCTCTACCAACTGAGCTACCGCGGAACTCTGTGGAGGGCGCGGTATAACCTCGCGGGGTGGGGGGTGCAATCCTGAAACTAGGCGGCACGGCCATGTCCCAATCGCCTCGCAGGAAAGAAGGCGGGAGCCAGAAGGCTCCCGCAAAGGCGTTTGGGTGATGGTGGGGTGTCTTCAAGGGAAGACAACCCGAACATGCTCGGCTTTGGTTAACGAGAGGTAAACATGATCCCGGCGGGCGGGGCGGGTGCGCTGGAGGCCACGCCCGGAATCGAACCGGGGTGCGCGGATTTGCAGTCCGCTACGTCACCACTCCGCCACGTGGCCTCACGAGCGCCCAAACCGACCCAAAAAAGGGGCGCGTTGCGCGAAGTTGTGCCTATGCTAAGAGGCCCCGGCGTGCAAGCGCCTGGCGTCCGATTCCGGAGCGGCTGCGGCAAGAGCATGCGAACT
>JAWXBJ010000059.1:0-10823 GCA_034439955.1 Alphaproteobacteria bacterium | reverse complement strand
GTGTTGCGGAGAGGGATGAGAAGTCCCCGCGATCATTCCGGAAACGGAAGTCCCTGTAGCCGTAAAAGCATCCGCGCGGGGCGCGCCTTCGGGCCGCTCTCTACCTTGCCGGATCGACCGGCTGAACACGGACTGAAGACGCGCCCCGCGCCCTTCATTTCCACCCCACCCCTCCAGGCGCTCCCGCGCCATGGAGCTTTTCGTGTGCGCTCCGCGCGACGCCGCTCGCCAGAAGCCCCCCGCCTCGTGCATAACCTCCAGCGTGACGGGTTCAGGGGCGCGGGATGTTCGAATGGGACGAGACGCGACGCGCCGAGAACCTCGCCAGCCAGGGGATCGATTTCGTCCGCGCCGCGCGGATGTTCGGCAATCCCGTGTTGGTAAGAGAGGATACGCGCCAATTCCACGGCGAGACACGGTTCATCACGGTCGGTCACGCCAACGGGTGTTTCATGGTCGTCGTCTGGACCTTGCGCGGAAAGAACAAGCGGATCGTATCGGCCTGGAAAGCGGATCGTGACGATGAGACCTTTTATCGCTCGGCTATCCCCTCGGCAACTCGCGCGGGCGCCGGATCTCAGCCAGGCCGACGCGCCCTCCCGGGCCAGTCTCGGGCCGGCCTTCTGGCGATCGGCCTCTCCCGTCTATCCCTCCCGAAGCCGCAAGCTCACAAGGCTGAGACTGGATAACGAAGTCCTCGACTGGTTCGGAACCGAGCGCGACGATGGGCGCGTGGGCGTCAACGCCGTGTTGAGAGCTTATGTCGAATCCCGCAAGACTGATCGGTGATCACCGCGCCGATCCGTCTGACGGAGGGGCTTACAGACCGGGGAGACCAACTTGAAACGACTTTTGGCCGCGCTTGCCGTGTCGCTGTTTGCACCTGCCGCACTCGCCCAGACGGATTACTCCAAATACAGCCCGGCCGCGCTACAGGCCGAGCTCGCACGCCGCGTCGTGTCCGAGCGCAAGGTCCTCGTGCCGATGCGCGACGGGATCGGGCTGGCGACCGACATCTATCGTCCGAGGGAATCCGCCGGTCCGCTCCCGACGGTGTTCATTCGCACGCCCTACAACATGAACGCGCTCGAAGGCTCATCCCTGCGCCAGGTGATGGAGGGGGTTGATCGCGGCTACGCCATGATCCTGCAGAACGAGCGCGGCCGGTATTTCTCGGAAGGCAAGTTCGAAATCCTCGGCTTTCCACGCACCGACGGTTATGACGCCCTGACCTGGATCGCGAAACAGCCATGGTCCAACGGCAAGATCGGCACGCTCGGCTGTTCCTCCACTGCAGAATGGCAGCTCCAGCTCGCCGGCGCCGACCATCCGGCCCACGCGGCGATGGTCCCGATGGCCTCGGGCGCCGGTATCGGCCGCGTCGGCGAATTCATGGAGCAGGGCAACTGGTATCGCGGCGGCGTCCCCCGCATCCTGTTTTCGATCTGGCTCTATGGCGTGGACAATCCGTTGCGCGCGGAGATCCCCAAGGGCCTCGAAGCCGAGACCCGTCAGCGACTTTCGACCTACAACAGCCTCGACACCAAAAAGCCCGAGGTGAAGTGGGCTGACCATGTACGGCATCTGCCTTTCGCCAACCTCCTGACGTCCCTGGGAGAGCCCAGGGGTACAAATGAAGACCTGATCGCGCGCCTGCCAAACGATCCCGCCTGGTTCAAGGGCGGCCTCTACCATGACAGCGATCCCTGGGGTGTTCCGGCCCTCTGGTTCAATTCCTGGTACGATGTGTCGATCGGACCCAACATGGCTCTGTTCAACCATGCGACGACGTCCGGATCCGACGTTGAAGTTCGTGAGAATCAGTACGCCGTGGTCGGCCCCAACAATCATTGCCAGTACTGGAATCTTGGCCCCGGCTTCAAGTCGGGCGACCGAAGCCTGGGCGACGCAACGTTCGACACGACCGGCCAGATATGGGCCTTCTTCGACCGTTTCCTGAAGGGCGAAGCCGGGAAGTTCCCGGCAGCCACACCGAAGGTGCGCTATTTCTCGATGGGCGATAACGCCTGGAAATCCGCCGACCAGTGGCCGCCGCAGGCGGCGGTCGAAACGCGTCTTTACCTCACCTCGAACGGACGCGCGAACTCCCTCAACGGTGACGGCAAGCTCTCTTTCTCCGCGCCTTCAGGGGCATCCGACACGTTCGTCTACGATCCGATGAACCCGGTGCAGACCATCGGCGGCGGCGATTGCTGCAATGGCGGGGTGGTCGTCCCGGGCGCCTATGACCAGCGACCCGTCGAGGCCCGGAATGACGTGCTGGTCTACACCTCGGACCCACTCAAGGAGCCGCTCGCCATCGCCGGGTTCGTCGACGCCATGCTCAGCGTCACCTCGGATGCGAGGGATACTGATTTTGCCGTCAAGCTGGTCGATGTGGCGCCTGACGGCACGGCGATCATTCTCGACGACACCATTTTGCGTGCGCGCTTCCGCGAAGGCTATGACAAGGAGGTGTTCATGCAGAAGGGCCGCGCCTATGCGCTCGACTTCACCCCGATGACGACCGCCAACGTCTTCCAGACCGGTCACCGCATCCGCGTCGAGATCACCTCGTCGAACTTCCCGAAATTCGTCCGCAACCTCAACACCGGCGGCCGCAACGAATTCGAAAGCGCGGGAGTTGTCGCAACCAACCAGGTCCACCACTCGAAATCGCGTCCGTCCTACATTGTGCTGCCAGTGGTAAAGTAGATGGACAGGCTCGAACGCTTCCTCGCTGGCTTCGCGATCCTGATGTCGGCGGCGGCGCTGGGCGCGGCGTATCTTTTCCGGTTCGAGGGGCATTATTCCGCGTTCAGCCGCCTGCAGATGTCGATCGGGTTCGTCTTCGGTCCCTGGGTCGCTGCGGCGGCGGTGGCCGGGCTGATCTGGATCGCGGGCAATGTCCTCAAGTTTCGCGTGCCGTTGCTCGAACTGTTCTTCACGCTGGTCTGCGGCGCCTGCGCGGTCGCCATCCTGGAAGCCCTGCGGTGAGGTACGGGCGAGCGCCATGCTGAAATCCCTGAGCGTGCGGACCGTGCTGGCGCTCGTCGCCGGGCTCGTCGCCGGCGCGGCCATCGGCGCCTATGGCTCGGCCTCGCTGGTCTCGGCGACCGAGACCTTCGAATCCGTCGGCGCACTGTGGCTGAACGCGTTGCGGATGACGGTCATTCCGCTGGTCTTCTCGCTTCTGGTGACCGGCATCGCCTCGGTGGCGGACGCGGCCTCGACGGGCCGTCTGGCCGTCCGTTCCATCCTGATTTTCGCTGTGATGCTGACGGTCGCGACACTCTATGCGGTCGTCGCGTTTCCCGCCGCGTATGCGCTCTGGCCCGTCGATTCAGCGGCCGCCGAGGCATTCATCGCCGGGGCGGGGGCAAGCCCCGCAGAGCCCGCCTTGCCCCCGGCTCTGGGTGAATGGCTCGCCGCGCTCGCCCCGTCCAATCCGGTCGCCGCCGCAGCCGAAGGCGCCATCCTGCCACTGGTGGTCTTCGCGATCTTCTTCGGCTTCGCGGCCACCCGGCTGCCGGCCGATCGGCGCGACCCGATGGTGGGATTCTTCCGCGCCGTCGCGGACACCATGATCGTCATCGTGCGCTGGGTGCTGATCGCTGCGCCCTTGGGCGTCTTTGCCCTGTCCCTGGGCGTCGGACTTCGTTCGGGCCTCGGCGCGGCCGGCGTGCTTCTCCAGTATGTCGTCGTGACCTCGGCGCTCACTCTCGCCGTCACGTTTCTGGCGCTTGCATTCGCCGTCCTGTGGGGTCGGGCGCGTCCAGGACTTTTCATCTCGGCTTCCGCGCCGGTGCTGGCGGTCGCCTTCTCGACCCAGTCCTCGCTTGCTTCCTTGCCGCTGATGGTCGAGCGCTCCCGCGACGCCATGGGCGTGCCGGAGAGAGTGGCCAATATCGTCCTGCCGCTCGCGGTCGCGATCTTCCGTGTGACCAGTCCGGTAGCCAATATCGGCGTCGTGTTCTTCCTGGGCGAGGTCTATGGCGTCGATTTCACGGTGGGCCAGATAGCGGCGGGCGCGTTTGTCGCGATTGCTGTCAGCGTCGGCTCGGTCGGCCTGCCCGGACAGGTCTCCTTCATCGCCAGCGTCGCGCCGATCGCCATCGCCATGGGCGCTCCCCTTGAACTGCTCGGGATCCTGCTGGCCGTCGAAGTCATTCCGGACATTTTCCGGACAGTGGGCAACGTTACCGGCGACCTGGCCGCCGCCGTCATCGCCAACAGGTCAGGCGCCGGTCCGGAGCAAACCTAGAGCCTGATGCGATCGACCTGGATTGGGTCGATCGCTGGATCAGTCTCTACACCAATGAAACGAAAGCAACCTTCGATCGATCGGGGTCGGCTCGACCCAGATCGATCGAAGGTTGCTTTCGTCCGCCGCGTCCGCTCGGCCATGACAGATCGATCCCAGCGCCTCAGCCGGCCGGCGGAGCTTCGCGCCGCACCACCCGCGTCGCCGCCAGCACCTCATTCACCGCATCGACGATCACGTCCGGCCTGAAGAAGAAAAAAGCATGGTTGGAGTTTGGCACGATTTCGAGCCGACCTCGGCTTGACCAGGTCGACAGATTCGCCTGGAGGCGCCGCCAGACAATCTCGTCCTCGGGAGCGTCGATCAGGTCAGGGTCGCGGCCGTCCCTCGCCAGCAGATATGCATTGCGCGCGTCGAGGTTTTCCCGCGCTCTCGTCTGCTCGGGCAATTCGCGCGCCAGCACCACGACTGGCCAGTTGCGCAGGTCGCGATACTTCCCCGCGACGGCCAGGGTCTCGCCGCGACGGCGCGCCTCGCGGGCGTTGGCCTGCGCCGACTTGGGATAGAAGGCCCTTACGCGATCCGCGATGGAGGGGTCGGCGGGGTAGGGTGAAAGCCGCATCAGCCCGGTCCATTTGAGCGCCAGGGCGACCTCCTGCCCGGCGGAGACATATCCGCCTGTCGAGTGTCCCGCGAAAGAAAGATACGCTTCCTGGTCGGGATGGGAGGCGTCCGCGAACACCAGACCTGCGATCTCCTCGCCATAGAGACCGGCGAAGATCAGGTTGTAGAGGCCGCCTCGCGAATGAGCGACCAGAACATAGGGCGGCCTCTCGCCTGCAGCGCCGAGAGCCGCGTGAAGGTCGCGGGCGACGTCCTCAGGCATGAACTGTCCCTCGTCCGGATCGCTCCACAGGATTCCTGCCCGGCTGTAGGCGCAGGTCCGCGCCCCTTCGGCGATACGGTCGTGCACAGGCGCCCAGGCGAGCGATCCGATCATGTCGCCGCCAGACTGGAACACCACGGTTGGGGCGCCGGCGCCCCGGCAATCGATCTGGATCTGGCGCCCGCCGCCGACATCGACCATCTGGCCTTCGACAGGAAAACGCCGTTCGGCCTCGGCCGCGATGAGGCTTTCGCAGCCGGATGCAAGTGAACAGAGGAAAACGGCGAGAAGCATCGCCCGCTTGCGTCGGATCAAGTCAGGTCCTCCTTGGCCGTCCCGCGCAGCCGAGGAGCAAATCTAGGCGGAGCGACCCCGGACAGCACATCACAATCCGCTCAGATCGCACACAAACGCCGCCGGGGAGGGTTTCCCGGCGGCGCGTCGCCCGCTCGATCGGCAGAGGCAGCTAGAGCAACCTGCGTCCCGCCTGCACGCAGACAAGCTGCTCTAGCGTATCGTGACGTTCATCGCACCCATCTCGCCGGTGATCTCGAAAGTGTCGCCCGATTTCTTCCCGTCGGGATAGACGGTGCACTGGTTCTCGACACCCATGTCGGGTAGCGAGATGCAGAGCTTGCTGCCGTCGGCTTTCCATGTTCCGCCGAACATGCCATCGCCCCCGGTGAACTTTCCGTCGGGCGTGTAGTCGATGTTGAACGCCTGTCCCTGGACTTCCAGGCTGACGCCTTTCGTGGTCACGGCCTGGATCGTGTCGGACGCGGGGGCCGCCTCCTGGGCGAGGGCCGGAGCGCAGAGCAGCGCGGCGGTCACCGCGAGCACAAGACGTTTCATCTGATTCCTCCCAGACGTTGAAGTCCGCTGCTTACCATCATCCCAAGGAGCATTACAGGGAGGAAACGCAGCAGTTTCGGAATTTGCTTTCCGGCGCTTCTCCACTGGCGGGGGGGCTGATACCCCGGTGCGATGACGTTTCGCGCCACCTGTATCAGCCTGTTTCCGGAGGCCTTTCCCGGCGTGCTCGGTTTCTCGATCATTGGCGCCGCGCTTGAGCGGGGGCTGTGGACCCTTGATACGGTCGATATCCGCGCGTTTGGCGTCGGTCGCAGACGCACAGTTGACGACACGCCGGCCGGCGGCGGTGCGGGCCTTGTGATGCGGGCCGACGTCGCGGCGGCCGCTCTCGACAGCGTCGAGGCGGAGGGCAGGCCCTTGATCTATCTGTCCCCACGCGGTCCGCCGCTGACACAGGCCCGGGTCCACCGGCTTGCGGCGGGTCCAGGCGTCATCCTGCTCTGCGGCCGCTTCGAGGGACTGGACGAGCGGGTGATCGAGGCGAGGGGCCTAGAGGAGGTGTCGCTTGGCGATTTCGTGCTGGCGGGAGGTGAAATAGCCGCGCTGGCTCTTCTGGAAGCCTGCATCCGCCTCCTGCCAGGGGTGGCTGGCAATGCGCTGTCGCTGGAGGAGGAAAGCTTCCAGGCCGGACTGCTCGAACATCCCCACTACACGCGCCCTCATATCTGGGAGGGTCGCGAAATCCCGGCGGTTCTCGTCTCGGGCGACCATGAAAAAGTGCGGCGGTGGCGGCGAAATCAGGCCGAGGAGTTGACGAAAGCCAGAAGACCGGATTTATACGCCGCTTCCCGCGCCCCGTCCGATGAGGAGAGGGGCGAGCCGCCCGCGCCCGATCCGACGCGCGCCCGAAAGACATAGCCGATGGCCGCCAACATCATCGAAACCCTCGACCGCGAGGAAATCGCCCGCGTCACCGCCGGCAAGACCATTCCCGCTTTCGCCGCCGGCGACACGCTGCGCGTCAACGTCAAGATTTCGGAAGGCGATCGCGAACGCGTGCAGGCATTCGAGGGCGTCTGCATCGCTCGTTCGGGCGGCGGCCTCAACGAGAGTTTCACAGTCCGCAAGCTGTCGTTCGGCGAAGGAGTCGAGCGGGTGTTTCCGCTCAATTCACCGATGCTCGATTCGATCGAGGTCAAGCGCAAGGGCAAGGTCCGGCGCGCCAAGCTCTATTATCTGCGCGGCCTCACCGGCAAGCGCGCCCGTATCGCGGAACGCACGACCGGTCGTCGCGATGAAGAGCCCGCAGACCCTGAATGACGCAGTCCCAGATGGGAAACATCAGCGCGCGTTCTTGAGATTCCCGATAATCGACCGGATGGCCGCACATGGATTGCGCGACGCCCCCGACCGATCCGGGGGAAAAACGCCCGTTGCGTATCCATTTGAGCGCCGCTTCGTCGAGGCGGACATGGCCACTAGACTGGGCGACTGTCGCCGAAGTGACCCGTCCATTGGAGCTGACGCACACTTCAAGCCGGGTCGTCCCCTGTTCCTGCGCGCGCATCGAGGCGGCGGGGTAAGGGGGAATGTCGCTCGATTTCAGCTTCGGCCGAGCGTCCGGCGTCCCTGGCGCCATCGTCGGCGTCGCAAGCGTGGGCTCGATGATCGGCGTCGGCTCGGAGAGGGTGGCCATGATGGCTGGCTCCTCCGATTCGAACACTGGCAGCGGCACGAAGACATCCGGCTGCGTCAGTTCGACATCGGCCGTCGTTGCGAGATCAGGCGTCTTCAACGGCTCGGAGACCTCCGGCGCCAGCATCACCACTTCCATGATCTTCTCGGGCTCCGCGATCACTCGCTGAACGACGCCGGTTGTCAGGGCGTAGCCGACCATCGCCGTCACCACCACGGCAATCGAAGCGCCGGCGAGACGTGTCTGCACCGGAGATTGCTGGGCGCGCTCGTACATTCTTTTCTCCTTGCCGCCAGAATGGTTGCATTGCCAACGATCCCGTTGGCGCTCGGATACTCCATCTTGAAAACGCTTGAATTGCGGCGTGCGTTCCTGCGAAAGGCAGCTGCTGCCTACGGAGGCGCCCGCCTTCTCTCCCATGCTGCTGATGCCTGCGGCTCTTCCGCCCTACTGACGCTTACGTCACCGTAACTGGGGATCCACGTGCGCGTTTCCGAGGCGCAGGGAGAGCGCCGTCCGACTTGCAGCTCAGGTTACCCGTTCGACCATCAGCTTCTTGATCTCTGCGATTGCCTTGGCGGGATTGAGTCCCTTGGGGCAGACCTGCGCGCAGTTCATGATGGTGTGGCAGCGATAAAGCTTGAAGGGGTCTTCCAGATCGTCGAGCCGCTCGCCTGTAGCCTCGTCGCGGCTGTCAATGATCCAGCGATAGGCTTGTAGTAGTGCGGCAGGCCCGAGGAATTTGTCGCCATTCCACCAATAGCTGGGACACGCGGTCGAGCAGCACGCGCACATGATGCACTCATAAAGTCCATCGAGTTTCTTGCGGTCGCCCTCGGACTGTTTCCATTCCTTCTGAGGCTCGGGCGTCGTGGTCTTGAGATAGGGCTGCACATAGGTGTGCTGCGCGTAGAAATTCGTGAGGTCGGGCACGAGGTCCTTCATAACCGCGAGGTGCGGCAGCGGCGAAATGGTGATCGCGCCGGAAATTTCGTCGTGGCCCTTGGTGCAGGCGATGGTGTTGCGTCCGCCAATGTTCATCGAGCAGGACCCGCACACGCCTTCCCGGCATGAGCGGCGAAAGGCGAGCGTGGGATCGATGTCGTTCTTGATGTGAATCAGCGCATCGAGCACCATCGGTCCGCACTGGGCGGTGTCCACGGTATAGGTGTCCCAGCTGGGGTTCTTGCCGCTTTCCGGGTCGTAGCGATAGATCTTGAAGACCTTGAGCTTCTTGGCTCCCACGGGTTTGGGCCAGGTCTTGCCCTTCCTGATCTCGGAATTGCGCGGAAGGGCGAGTTCGACCATGTGGCTCGGTCCTGCTGGAGAATCCTTCGGTCAAACTCAATCGGTTTGACCGAAGGACGCTCTATCTCAAACGTGTAGAGCAACCGGTCTGCGTCCAGACGGACGGGAGGTTGCTCTGGGTTGCGTGCAATTCTAGCGGCAGCCAGCCAAATTGAAAGCGCCGCAGCGCCGCAGCGCCGCAGCGCCGAGGCGCGCGGGGGCCCGGCTCAAGCGATCACCTCGCCAAACATCAGCGCCCGCGCAAGGCGCACGGGTGGAGACCCGTGCGACAACGCGGCGTCATGGTAGCGCTTCAAACTGAAACCGGCCCCCCAGCGCACTTTCGCCTCGTGGCGCAGCGCATGGTGCTCGATCCAGCCAAGGTAGTAGGTGGACAGCTGCGTTGAGCTCAAGCGGGCGCGGGTCCACTTTCCAGCGGCCTCCCGCTCTTCCTGGAACGCCGCTTCAGTCATGAAGCGCATCGCATCTTCCTCGTTCCAGCCTTCGACGTGAACACCCTGATCAAGAAGGGCGTTCGAGGTGGACCGCAACGCCCATTTGAGGTTGATCAGCCGCCGCAGCGGATCGCCGTCCGGGTCCCGGATCTCGGACATGACGTCCTCGGCATAACAGCCCCACCCCTCGATGAAGGTGCCGGATCCAAGCACGGCCCGCAAAACGCTGGGGTGCTTGTTGGCGTGCCACAGCTGGACATAGTGGCCGGGCATCGCTTCGTGGATCGTCAGTTCGTCGATCGAGCGCGAGTTGTACTCCCGCAGGAAGGACGAGGTCTGTGCTTCGCTCCACCCGGCGGGAATGGGCGAGACCGCGTAAAACGTGTCCATCCCTCGGTCGAGCGGCCCAGGAGAGTCGCAATAGGCGACGGCGACGCCCTGCTGGAACACCGGCATCTCGATCACCTTCACCGGCGCGTCTGGCAGGGTGATGATGTCGTGCTGGCGTACGAACGCCGTTGTCGTCTCAAGCGTGCGCCGCGCCTCGGCGAACATCTGTTCCCTCGGCGGCCGTTCGGCATAGGCAAGTTCCAGCGCCGACTGGATGGCCGCCTGTTTCTGCTTTTCGGTCGCGGCAGGCGGCGCCGGACTTGTCCCGCCCTGGCTCGCGAGCAGCGTCCGGGAAATATCGAACATTTCCGCCCGCAGTCGCTCCATGTCGGCCTGCGCCCGTTGGCGCAATTCCTCGCGCGGCATGGACGAGCTGAGCGATAGTTTCAGCTTCTCGTCGAACAGCGCCGCGCCAATACGGAAGTCTCCCTTGGCCCTTGGAACGAGGTCGCGATCGATCCATGACTGGTGTTCCGCCACAGCCGCCCTGGCGGACTCGGTCGCCGCCAGCAATCGGGCGCGGTTCACGGATCCCAGAGCGTCGGCCCGGGGCAGGATCAGTTGATCGATGATCGACAGAACGCCCGCATGTTGCCGTGAATACGTTTGGGCGTGAATGTCCGGGACCCGTTGGGCTTCCAGCGCGTCGCGAGTTTGCTCGAGCAACGCCGGCATCTTCTCCATTCGCGACGCTGCAGAGATCAGCCGGTCCGCCAGCGGTGCGAAATCCCGAGCCATCAGGGAGTAGAGCGCGCCGCCCGTGAGGTCGCTGTAGGTCAGAGGATCCCAAGCCCAGTCCTGCAGCCTTTCTTCCGCGAAGGCCTGTCCGGCGAGTTGGTCCGACAGCATCGCGGCATCGACCTGACTATCCCGCGAGAGGGCGACGCGATCAATCGCGGCGAGCGAGGCCCGGGACCGCCTGCGCACCTCGGACGCCGCCGCACGGCCTGTCGCGCTGACATCGTCGAGTTCGGCGTCATAAGCATGATTGCCAAGCTCCGTGGCCATGACGGGTTGCGTCCTGCAGGACGC
>JAWXBJ010000058.1:0-5390 GCA_034439955.1 Alphaproteobacteria bacterium | reverse complement strand
GCCGCGTTGATCGAGTCGTCGTAGCCGATGCCGACGACGAAATCCTCGCGCCGGTTGGCGTTGGTCGTGAAGTTGCGCAGGTTGCTCTTGTAAACGGTTGCGTTCGGAATCTGGACGATGGTGCCGTCGAGACTCATCAAGATGGTGGTGCGCACGTTGAGCTGTTGTGCGTACCCCGTCACACCCGCGACATCGATCAGGTCGCCCGTTTCGAACGGCCGTTGCATGCTGAGGAAGATACTGGCAAGAAAATTCTCCGTGATGTCGCGGAAAGCGATGCCCACGACCAGCCCGATCAACCCGGTGCCGCCGACCACCGTCAGGGCGAGCTGCGTCAGCCCGGAGACCCTGAGAACGATATAGATGCCGCACAGGACAACCAGCACGCCTGCCCCACCGGCGATCACATTTCGCAGTAGCCTCGCGCGTATCCGTCGCGAGAGCAACGCCTGGGCGCCTCGATTTGCCAGCATGCCGGCGCCCAACGAGAGCGCCAGGATCAGCAGTCCGAAAAAGACAATAGGAAGCGAACGGACGAACTCGCGCCACAGCCCCAGTAGTCCGCTCCACGCGGGACCGAAATCCCAAACCGAGGGCTTGGCTACTTCCATCCGGTTGGCTACGGCGATCACGCCTTGCGTGTTGCGTGCGAGGTCGCCGGCCCATTTCTTCAGCTCGTCGGAGTCCGCACGACCGCTGAGGAACACGAGTCCTTCTTCGACGCGGACTTTTGGGCTGACGAACCACTCGGTCGCATCGAGGACTTTTTGTAGACGCCTGGCAATCTCTTCATCCCGTGCCAACGGGTTTATATCCACTTTCGTGGGCGCCGAGAGCTGCGCATTGTCAGGAACGACGGGTTGGTTTGGTTGGCCGCCTTTGCCCATCGGCTCCTGTGCCACGACGCTCCCGGAAAGCACGCTCAGGAGGCACGCCAGCAACGCCGTCCGCACAGCCTTGAAATGCCGTCGGTGCGCGAATTGCCGCGCGGTCATGTCGGCCTCTCCCCCGCCATTGCACTCCGGTGGGTCTTCCCTTTTGACAACGCCTCGAATCCGGAGACAACATCGAACAGCTCCTCGTCGATGCCATTCTGGCGCACACGATGGAAACTCGATTCGAAACGCGCCAAGAGTCCATCGATGTTCTTGTCGGCGCGCTGCATGGCCGCCAGGCGGCTTGCATTCTCACTCGCCAGGGAAGCGGCGCACGCGCGGAACAGCGAAACGAAAAGATATTCACGGATGAGGGCCCTCATGGTCGCTCTGCCCCCTCCCACGATCTCTGGCAGATTTTTCGTTGGCCAGGACTGTTCGGCAAGGTTGCGATGCCATTCCTGGTCCAGCGGCAGCAGGCGCTGGCCGACCGGAGCATAGCTCCCTCCGGATTCGGGGCGATTGTAGAAGAGATACAACTCGGCGGCTGTATCGCGGCCATCGCGCCCCTGGCTTTCCACAAGGATTTGCCCGATCAAGGAGGGAATCGCCTGGATGGAGTTCGGCACGGCAAAGAGTCCCGCCGGTGACAGCCCCGCGTCAGCGAGGCGCGCGTGAACCCGTTCGCCGACGGCCCAGACTTGCGGCTTGCCAGGCAGTGCTGCGAGCGCCTTGATCGCGTACTCGGCAATGACATCGTTGAATTGGCCTACCAGACCCTGGTCGGATCCGAACACCACGGCACCGCTCGTGCCGGCATCGACATGTTCTTCTCGCGCCATTCCCGAGCCCATGGGGTCGCTTTCCCTGAAGCAGGCGCCCAGTCCTATTTCCACGGTCCGGTAATAGTCGGCAAGTGCGCTTACGGATTGCTCGTATTGCCCGATGCTGGATGCGGCCAGGGCTTTCATCGTGCGCACGACGGATTGGAGATCGCCGGCGCTGTCGATCTTCCGCCTCAGGCTCGACGTGGTGTCGGTCATGACTTTCCCTTGGCCTCAATCACGAAAGGGCACCAGTGCGTCGCGGGCCAATTCGACGATTAATTTTCGATCCCCGTCGCTCAGTTTGTCGGAAGTTTCGAATCGTGCGGCGACCTCCTTCGGAACCCGCTCCGCCGCCGCCCGCACGGCGTGCTCGGCGTCTGTCATCCGGTCAAGCGGTACTTCGTCAAAGAGCTTCGCCGTCAACGCCAGCAGAATGGTGATTTGCGCCGGCACGGCCACCGGAGTGAATTCCGCCTGCTTGAGACAGGCTCGAATACGTCGTCCATGTTCGATGGTCTGGCGAGTATGTTCGTCCAGACGGGCGCCGAACCGGGCAAAGGTCTCCAGCTCCTCGAATTGCGCGTAGGCCAGTTTGAGATCGCCCGCGACCGCGCGGTAGGCTGCGCGCTGCGCCTTGCCGCCGACGCGCGACACGGATTTGCCGACATCGACCGCGGGCAATACGCCCAATTCGAACAGCGCCGGCGAGAGATAGATCTGTCCGTCCGTGATGGAAATGAGGTTGGTCGGAATATAGGCGGAAATATCCTGCGCTTCGGTTTCGATGATGGGCAAGGCGGTAAGCGATCCGCCTCCGCGTTCCTCGCGCAGGTGGGTGGCACGCTCGAGCATCCTAGAATGGATGTAGAAAATATCGCCGGGGAACGCCTCGCGTCCGGGTGGCCGGCGCAACAACAGCGAAAGCTCGCGATAGGCGCGGGCGTGGTGCGTGAGATCGTCGTACACGATCAGCACGTCACGCCCCGTTTCCATGAAATGCTCCGCGATGCTGGTCGCGGCATACGGTGCAATGTAGGCGAGCCCCGGCGGCTCGTTGCCCTCGGTCACGACCACGACGGTGTAATCCATCGCGTCCTTGTCACGGAGGGTGGCCACGGCCTTTGCCACGGCAGAGGCTCGCTGGCCGATCGCGCAATAGATGCACAGAACGTCCTTGCCGCGCTGGTTCAGGATGGTATCGATCGCTATCGTCGATTTTCCGGTCTGCCGATCGCCCAGAATCAACTGCCGCTGGCCGCGCCCGATGGGAATGAGCGCGTCGACGACAACCAGGCCGGTCTGTAACGGTACGGCGACGGGCGCGCGATCCATGATCGCCGCGGCAGGACGTTCGATGGGCAGTCGCTCGCCGGCGGCCACCGGCCCGCGGCCATCCAGGGGCCGGCCGAGCGGATCGATCACGCGCCCCAGCAGCCCATCGCCCACGGCCACGTCCATTACCCGGCCGGTGCGCTCGACTTCGTCCCCGGCGCGCAGATGCCCGTATTCGCCAAGCAGCACAACGCCGATTTCGTCCTGATCGACATTGAACGCGATGCCGAATACGCCGCCGGGAAATTCGAGAAGCTCCTCGAACCCGGCATTCGGAAGGCCGGATACCGTCGCAATACCCGCCGAAACACTCACGATCGCGCCAACCTCGTGCGGCCTTAGTTGCGGCTGGAATGCGGACCGCGCCTCGCGGAGCGCGGCGAACGCGCCGTCCAGGACTCCCGGAAGTCCTTCGGTCTCTTCCTTCAATGTTCCAGCCCCTGCCTGGGTACGGAAGGAGGCCGCGCGGCTTTCGCCGCGGTTTCCACTTCCGACTCCGGCTGTGCCTTGTCCTCGAACTTCTTCCCGACTTCGGTTTTGGTGTCGAGTTGGTTCTTCTCTTTCAGAAGCTGCTGGACGCTTTTTCCCAGCGATTCGAGATAGGCGTCGATGCTCCATTCGAGCTTTTGGCTGCCCGCGGTGAGTTCGATTCCGCCGATCAGTTCCGGGGCGGTTTCGAAGCGGACCTGAATTTCCGCTGAGAATGTCTGGTTAATCGCGTCTTGAATGGCTGACTGTTGCTCCGGCGGCAGATCGAATGCGCTGCGCACGAGCGCAGGTCCGGTCGCCATCTCGAGTGCGTCCCCGAGGTCGGCCTTTGCTTTCTCATCCATCTCCCGCAAGCGACGGGTGAACACCTCGATCAGGCGTGCTTCCAGGCTTTCCGTAGCCAGATCCGCCAATGCCTTGCGCGCAATGTCGAACACCTCCTCGCCGGTTCGGCGGCGGATGGCCTGATTCAGGTTATGCGCGTCCCTGCTCAACGACTCCTGTCGCTTGGCGCCCAAGGCGTCCGCCGCCTGACGCGCGGCTTCGAGGAGCCGCTGGCGTTCGGTTTTCACCTCTTCGATCGCCTTGTTCAGGAGCGCGGTCCGCTGCCGATCCAGCTCCTCGTTCTTGTGCTGAAACTCGTCGCGTTCCTTTTGAGCCTCCGTCTTTTTCGCGTCGGCATCCGCGAGAGCCAGTGCGATCCGCTTCTCTCGCGCGTCGATGGCGTCGAGAATGGGCTGATACAGAAAGCGCTTCAACAGCCACACCAGAATAAGGAAGTTGAGTACCTGGGCGCCGACAGTGAACCAATCGATCAGCATGACTACTTCGCCGCGGTTTGGGCAATGACGTGATTCCAGAACGGATTTGCGAAAATGAGGATCATCGAAATCACGAAGCAGTAGATGGCCGTGGACTCGATCATCGCCAGCCCGACAAACAGTGTGCGCGTAATGGTGGCGGACGCGTCGGGCTGCTGGGCCAGCGAGGTCAGCGCCGTTGCGACCGCCCTGCCTTCGGCCAGCGCCGGGCCCATCGTGCCGAAACCGGTGGTGATACCCGCGATGACTATGGAAGCCACCGCAATAATGGTCATGCTGTCCATGAAGTGTCCTTTTGCATGAAGTGTCCTTTTGGCTCGTTGGTCGTGGTTTCAAGTCCCGGGCGCTGGTTCGGCCCCCGGGTCGTCCTTTGCCGCGGGCTTGCGAGTGCGCGTGGCGGCCGCGATGTAAACCGCGGCAAGAATGCTGAAGATGTAGGCTTGCACCATGCCCGTGAGCAATCCGAGCGCCGTCATGACGACCGGAAACACGAAGGGGGTAATCGAGAGCAGGATGGCAATGATCATCGCCCCGCTCATCATGTTGCCGAAAAGGCGGACCGCCAGAGCCAGCGTCCGCGACACTTCGCTGATGATGTTGAAGGGCAGCATCAGGACCGTCGGCTCCATGTAGGACTCGAGGTAGCCGGCCAGGCCGCGGTCCTCTATGCCAAACAGCGGCACAGCCACGAACACGCACAAGGCCAGAGCCACGGTGGTCGAGAGCGAACCGGTTGGTGTTTCGTAGCCTGGAATGACGGTGCAGAGACTGGCCGCGGCGACAAACAGGAAAAGTGTCCCCAGGAAACCAAGATACTTTTTCGGATTGCGCAGGCCGACTTCCCCGATCTGCTTTTCGATGCCGGTTACGACGATTTCCAGAAGATTCTGCCAGCGTGAGCGCTCCTGGCCCGTGGAAAGCCTGCGCGTGACGAGCATCGAACCGGCCGCCAAAACGAGCATCAGTGCCCATGTGTAAACAATGGTGGCGTTGAGTTTCAGGAACCCGTACTGCCAAAAGATTATTTCGTCCGGGCTAAGGCGCAT
>JAWXBJ010000057.1:0-16855 GCA_034439955.1 Alphaproteobacteria bacterium | reverse complement strand
GCAGATCGGCCTGCAGCTCGTCTACCTGCTGCCGCTTGCCTTCATTCTCATTCAGCCGGCCCAGGGGATCGACCTCGGACGGTACGCCGACACCGCCTTCGCGCCCGCCCTCACCATCCTGTCCAGCACGCTGGCCGGCAGCCTGATCTGGATCACGGTGTCCGCAGAGGATGCGCCCGACCTGATCGCCGCCGCGCCCGTTTCACGACGTCTGGTCGATCGCGCCAAACTTGTCGCGGCTGTTGGGCCCGTTCTCGCGCTGATGGCGATCCCGGTCGCCCTGCTCCTGCTGCGGTCACCCGTCGCGGGAGCCTGGGCCGCCGTCGGCTGCGTCGCCGCCGGAACATCGGCGGGCCTGATCGGGGTCTGGCGCAAGAATCCCGGTTCGCGCAAGGCCTTCATGGGCCACCGCCGGCAACCCTCCCTGGCGGCGGGGTTGGGCCAGATGGTGGTCTCCATGGGGTGGGCGAGCGCGGCGGGCCTCGGCGCCTACGGTCTGCCCTGGCTCGCGATCATTCCGGCCATACTCGCGGCGTCTGTACTTGCGGCTCTGCAAAGACCGCCGCCTGCACTGCCGTGAAAACTTAAATCGCCAGAAGTCCGCGACTCACACGGTGATCCCTCACCCCGTGAACCGTCCCCCCTCTTTCACCATCCGGCGCAGCAGAGCGGACACTTTGATGTCGGGCACATCTTTCGACACCCGCTCGCAAACCTCGAGAACGCGCTCCAGCCCGACATGGTCGCCCAGGAACATTGGCCCGCCCTTGTCCGCCGGCCAGCCATAGCCGTTCAGCCACACGACATCGATGTCCGAGGCGCGCTGCGCCATGCCTTCGTCAAGAATTGCGGCGCCCTCGTTGATCATCGGGAATATGCATTCCGCGAGTATGTCCTCCTGCGTCGCCTTGCGCTGCGCGACGCCGCTGGCCGTGGCGTATTCCTTCACGATCGCCGCGACTTCCGGAGAGGGCGTCGCCAGGCGATTGGCGTCATAGTCATAATAGCCGGCGCCCGATTTCTGGCCGCGGCGCGGCGTTCGCTCGCAGATCATGTCGCGCAGGGGGTTGCCGGTCCTCGCCCCCTGCTTCCAGCCAATGTCGAGCCCCGCCAGGTCCGACATCTGGAACGGCCCCATCTTGAACCCGAACGCGTTGAACGCCGCGTCGATCTCCCACGGCATCGCGCCCTGTTTCAGCAGATGCTGCGCCGGCTGGCCGCGCTTGTAGAGGATGCGGTTGCCGACAAAGCCCGGGCACACGCCGACCAGCACCGCCACCTTGCCGATCTTCCGCGCCAGATCCATCGAGGTCGCGATCACCTCGTCGGAGGTATGCTTGGCGCGCACGATCTCCAGCAGCTTCATGACATTGGCGGGCGAGAAGAAGTGCAGGCCAATCACGTCCTGTGGCCGCTTCGTCACTGAGGCGATCTCGTTGATGTCCAGGGCCGAGGTATTGGTGGCGAGGATCGCGCCGGGCTTGCAGATCGCATCGAGCCTGGTGAAGATTTCCTTCTTCACAGCCATGTCCTCGAACACGGCCTCGATGACGAGATCGCAGTCGGCGAACGCCGAAAGATCGAGGCCTCCCGTCAGGAGCCCCATACGCATGCCGACTTCCTCCTGCGGAAAACGGCCCTTGTCGGCGGACGTCTGATAGTTCCTGGCGATGACGCCGAGGCCCCGGTCCAGCGCCGCCTGCTGCGTCTCGACGATGTGCACGGGAACGCCGACCGTCGCAAAATTCATCGAGATTCCGCCGCCCATCGTGCCCGCGCCGATCACGCCCACCTTGGCGATCGGCTTGACCGGCGTTCCGGCCGGCAGGCCCTCGACCTCCCAGGCCTTCTTCGCAGCGGCGGCGATGTAGGTGGAAATTTCGGACGCCGGAGCAGCGGCGGCGGTCAGGGATTGGGTCATTGGCGTATCTCCGTCGACTGCTGCGGGTAGCCGCCCGCCATCCTGTTTCTGGTTTGATCGTTTGGTTGCCGCGCGAAAGGCCCGGCGTCAATGCAGGTCGATGCGCTGGAGAAAGCGCCGCGTCTCGCGCAACAGCGCGCGCAGCGTAGGGCTAGGCGCCTGTCCCCTCTAAAGGGAGGACCGCCGCGCAGCGGCGAGGGGGGTCATCTGCCTGAAAGGGGGGATGTTGGGAGGGGGTCCTTGTCCGTTGGATCAACTTCTCCGCCCTCAACAGATTCCAGTTGAAGGCCGGCTGATCTTGCGTATGCAAGCATGGCCCACCTCCGCCCAGGCGTCGGCCTGCGGCGCCAGCCCGGGAGAATCCAGATTGCGTCTCGCCAAGCCCCGCATAACGCCCCTCGCCGATGGCGAGCTGACGCCCGAACAGGTCGAGCGTCTGGCCAAATCGCGCTCCGCCGATGGCGGCGTCCTCAACATCTTCAGGACTCTGGTGCGGGCGCCGGACGCCTTCCGGGCCTTCTCCTGGTGGGGCGGTTATGTGCTCTCGCGCAACAGCCTGTCGCCCCGCGACCGGGAGATCGTCATCCTGCGCACGGGCTGGCTGTGCAAGTCGGGATATGAATGGACCCAGCATCATCGTATCGGCCTTGAAGCCGGACTTGTCCCCGCCGAGATCGAACGGATCAAGGCTGGCGCAGGCGCGGAAGGCTGGACCGCCCCGGAGCGCGCCCTGATCGCGGCGGCCGACGATCTCCACCGCGATCAGTTCGTCAGTCACCCCTGCTGGGCTGAGCTCGGGAAGCATTTCAGCCAGCGCCAGTGCATGGACCTTGTCTTCACGGTCGGCCAGTACACCCAGGTCTCGATGATCCTCAACTCGTTTGGCGTCCAGCTTGACGAGGGCCAGACGCTGGATCCCGACCTCAAGGCGTTCTGAGGCGAGAGCATTTTCCGGTCTAACCGATCGTCAATGAGCCGGTGTTTCGCCAATTAAGTGCTGGTTGCACCTGCAACCCACGCGAATCGTTAAGTGTTCGGGTGTTTGTATGCCGCATTATTGGGCAGGCTCAGGAATGTTCAGGAAGTCCGATCGCGACAAGCCCCCCGACGTCCTGGCCCACCGGCTCAAGGCGATTGCGGCGAAGCCTGCGCTGGATCAGACCGAATACGAAGACCTTGCCATCCGCAACGACAGGACCGGCCGGGCGAAACGCGACCCGACGTTCAAACAGGCGACGTTAAGGCTTTCGACTGGCGAGCGCATCGATGTCGTCGTGAAAAACGTCAGCGACACCGGCGCCCGGGTCGAATTCTTCAAGAAAAGCACGCTGTCGGAAAAAGTGCTGATCACGGAGCCGACCTTGCGGCTCAGGACCTGGGCCAGGGTGACGTGGCAGGTCGAAGGCGCCGCCGGACTGCAATTCCTGCCGGAGTAGCGAGATCAACCTGCGCTCGATCTGAAGCGAAAATCCGGATTGAACGCAGAAACGCGCGCCCGATTCGGATGCGCCCTGCGCCTCGACCAGACAAATTTTTCGCGACGGTGTCGGTTTCCGGAGGCCTCGCTCGTCGTTCCGATGCACGGCCGATGAGGCCGGCTGTCGGCGCCCCCCCGAGTAGGGCCAAACCAAGAGGACAAAGTGATGACAGGCGCCATCCGACTTCACCGCGTAATCGCTTCAAGCCCAAAAAAAGTCTATCGGGCATTTCTTGAACCTGACGCGGTGGCGAGCTGGGCTCCGCCATTCGGCTTTCTCTGCACCGTCCACGAACTGGACGCGACGGTCGGCGGCGCTCATAGAATGTCGTTCCGCAACTTCACCACGGGCGGCAGCCATTCCTTTGGCGGCGTCTATCAGGAGCTCGTCGCGGGTGAGCGTCTTGTCTACACGGACAAGTTCGACGATCCCAACCTGCCCGGCGAAATGAAGGTCACGGTGACCTTGAAGGCGGTGTCGGTCGGCACGGAACTGACCATCGAGCAGGAGGGTATTCCCGACATGATCCGTCTCGAAGCCTGCTACCTCGGGTGGCAGGATTCATTGCACAAGCTGGAAAAGCTCGTGACGCCTGAAATACGGCAGTAACACCCGGAGCCTTCCCGTGACCCCCACCATCACCGCGTTTGAAAGCTCGCCCGATCGCGGCAAGGGACTGGCGCGTGACATGCGCGTTCGCTGGGCGCTTGAGGAAGTTGGCCAGCCTTACGCGGTCCGTCTTGTTTCGTTCGAGGCGATGAAGGCGCCGGCGCACCTGGCGCTGCAACCTTTCGGGCAGATTCCGACCTATGAAGACGGCGACCTCGCCCTGTTCGAGTCAGGCGCGATTGTCTTCCATATCGCCGAGCGCCATGCGGGCCTGCTGCCGGAAGATGCGAATGCCCGCGCGCGCGCGATCACATGGATGTTTGCCGCGCTCGGCACGATGGAGCCGGGAATCGTCGATCGCGATATCGTCACCTATCGGGAGGGCGACAAGAGCTGGCGCGGTGAGCGCATGGCGATGGTCGAGGATCGCATCCGTGTGCGGCTGGGCGAACTGGCCGCGCGCCTCGGGAACGCCGACTGGCTCGACGGTGCGTTCAGTGCGGCCGACCTTCTGATGGTGCATGTGCTGCAAAGGCTGAAAGGCTCGGGTCTGCTTGAGGAGTATCCCAACCTCTCCACCTATGTCGCCCGCGCCGAAGCGCGGCCCGCCTTCAAGCGCGCCTTCGCCGCTCAGCTGCAGGTTTTCACCGGCAAGCAACCACCCCCGGTAGAGGCGCCGGTCGATATCTAGATTTCACCGCTGTGCAGCAATCTCTCGTCGTCCTCGGTGCGCGCCGTCGCGAGGCGGGCGGCTCTCGGGTTCAGCCAGCGCTCGAAATCGTCGATGATCTTGTAGACCGCAGGCACCAGCACGAGCGACAGGATCGTCGAGGAGATCAGACCGCCGATGACGGCGACCGCCATGGGCTGGCGGAAAGATGCGCCCTCCCCGATGCCCAGCGCGGTGGGCAGCATGCCCGCCGACATCGCAACAGTGGTCATGACGATAGGCCGGGCCCGCTCGCGGCAGGCCTCGAACAGCGCCTCACGCGCGTCCTTGCCGCCGCGTTCCGCCTCAATGGCGAACTCAACCAGCAGGATCGAGTTCTTGGCGGCCAGTCCAAGCAGCATCAGGAGGCCGATCAGCACGGGCATGGTGATGTCGAGCTGCGTCACGAAGAGCGCGATGAAGGCGCCCGAGAACGACAGCGGCAATGCCGACAGGATCACGATTGGCTTGAAGATCGACCGGAACAACAGCACCAGCACGCTGTAGATAAAGGACACGCCGGCGATCATCGCCCAGACGATGCCGCCGAAGAGTTCGCCCATGGCCTGCTCCTGGCCGATCGAGGCGCGTTTGACGTCCGGCGGCAGGTTGGTGATCGTCTTCGTCGCATTGATCGCGGCCGTGGCGGTGCCGGCGGCGACGCCCGGTGCGAAGTCGGCCTGGACCGAGGCCCGCCGTTCACGGGCGTAGCGCTGGATCTTTCCAGGTCCGGGCGCAAAACCGATGTCGGCGACAGCCCCCAGCGTCGTCATCCGGCCGTCGAGCGTCGGCACGCGCAGATCGGAGAGAACGCGGAGGTCGGTGCGCGCCGTTTCCGGCAACCGGACGCGGATCGGAAGCCGCCTTTTGCCCTCGGAGAACTTGGCCGAGTTGGCGTCGATGTCGCCCGTGGTCGCGATGCGCGCGACGGCGGCGATCTCGTCTCCCGAGACATTGAGGCGCGAGGCCTCGTTGGTGCGCGGCCGGATGATCAGTTCCGGTCCCGGAGGCGCCGGCGACAGGCGCGGATTTGAAACCGCCGAAACCTGCCGCAGCTCCTGCAACAATTCCATCTGCGCTTTTTCCAGCGCCTCGATGTTCTCGCTGGAGAGGATCACATCCACGTCGGTCGATCCGCCCCCCGGTCCGGCCGTCGCTGATGTGACGCGGATATCAGGGATGCGGTTGAGGAGGGGCCGCACTTTCTGGCGCAGCTCGTCGGTCGACAGCTCGCGCTTGTGATGCATCACCGCCGTCGCGCGGCCCGACGAGAGGTCGCCATTCGCCCCGGTGGAACCGACCACGACGAAAACGTGCTCGACGTCCGGCTCCGCCATGAGAAGGTCAGTCAGTTCGTTGGCCGCCCGCTCCATGGTGACGCGCGTAGTGCCGGGCGGACCGTCCAGCGCGAAGTCGACATAGCCGGGATCCTCCGTCGGAATAAAGCCCGCTGGGACCATGGCGGCGACCCCGATCGCACCAAAGAAGGACAGCGCCCCAATGGCCGATGCGCCCCAGGGATGATCGATGCACCAGGTCAGCGCGCTTTCGTAATAGCGCGGCAGCTTCCGCGCATCGTGCAGCTTGGTGACGGGCTTGAGGAAATACGCAGCCATCAGCGGGGTCACGAAACGGGCGACCGCAAGCGAGAACACCACGGCCAGCGCCACGGTGATGCCAAACTCCTTGAAGAACTGGCCCGAAATACCCTGGATGAACGAGACGGGCAGGAACACCACGGCGATCGCGGCGGTTGTCGCGACGACGGCGAGACCGATGGCGTCGGCCCCCTCCATCGCGGCCCGGAACGGGGACGCGCCGGACTGGGTGCGCTTCTGGATGTTCTCGATCTCGACGATGGCGTCGTCGATCAGGATGCCGATCACCAGCGTCAGCGCCAGCAGCGTCACGACGTTGAGGCTGAAGCCCAGCAGGGCGATCACGAAGAATGTCGGGATCAGGGACAATGGCATTGCGGCGGCCGCGATGGCCGTCGATCGCCAGTCTTTGAGAAAGAGGAACACCACCAGCGCCGCAAGGAACATGCCTTCGAGCAGGACATGGACGGTCGCCTCGTAGTTGGCGCGCGTGTCATCGACCAGCGCGACGATCTTGGTGACCGTGACGCCAGGATTGGCCGCTTCGAGATCGGCGATCACCTTCCGGGTGCCGTCATCGACATCCACCTCGCTGGCGTCATCGACCTTGATGATCTGGAATCCCGCGACCGGCCGACCGTCGAGGCGGGCGAAGCCGCGCTCCTCGCCGGAGCCGTCGCCGATATCGGCAAGATCGGACAGGCGCACATAGGAGGCGCCGACAGGTATTGTGAGATTGCGGAGTTCCTCGACCGTGGCGGTCTCGCTCAGCACCCGCGTCGTTATTTCCGTTCCGCCGATTTCGGCCCGCCCGCCGCCATAGTTCCGGAAGCTGGAGCGGAGTGCGTTGTTGACCTGCGCGGCCGTGACGCCGAGCGACGCCATCTTGATCGGATCGAGCGTGACGTTGATCTCGCGGTCCATCCCGCCGATGCGGTTGACCTGGCCGACGCCCGGCACGGCCTGGATCGCACGCGACACGGTGTCGTCGATGAACCAGGAGAGGTCGGTGGGCGACATGTCCGGCGCGGAAACCGCGTAGGTCACCATCGGCATGCCGGTGAAATCCAGGGCGTCCACGCGCGGCGGCTCGATGCCGGCCGGCAGTTCTATGCGGATCTGGTCGATCTTGGAGCGAACGTCGTCCTTGACCTTCTCCAGCGAGGTGCCGATCTCGAACTGCACAATTGTCGTGGAAACGCCGAGCGAGACGTCAGACGCGATGGCTTCGATATTGGGAATCCCGGCGATCGCGTTCTCGACCAGGCGCGTCACCTGGTTTTCCATCTCGGTGGGCGCGGCCCCGTCCTGAACCACCGTAACGGCGACGGCCGGAAACGCGATGTTGGGGAACTGCTTGATCGGCAGTTGCGTGTAAGCGAGAATTCCCGCGAACGTCGCGAGCGTGAAGGCGACGACGACCGGGATCGGGTTCCGGATCGCCCAGCTTGAAAGGCGCAGATTCATTTCGAGCCGCCTTGCGCGACCGTTTCTTCCTCGACCGGAACGACGATGTCGCCCTCCAGCGTGAAGGCCGCACCTGTTGCGAGCACCCTCGACCCCGCAGGCGGACCCTCGATGATCTGGACATACTCACCTGAGCGCTCTCCGAGCTTGACCGGCGCGCGCACCACCCTGTCGCCCTCGCCCACGACCATCAGCACCGGCCCGCCGGACTCGTAACGGATGGCGCTCGCGGGCACCGCCAGCGCCTGGCTCGACACGCCGTTGAATCGCGCTTCGGCAAAGCCCCCCGGACGCAAGGCCTCGTTATAGGGCAGTTCGATGCGCGCCCGGCCAAGGCCCGTCGCCTGATCCACGCGCGGGCTGATGAAGCGTATCTTGCCGATGACAGTGTCGCCGGACGGCAAGGTGACATTTGCCTGATCGCCGATGGTCAGGCTGGCCAGCCGGGAATCGGGGAGTTCGGCGTCGAGTTCGACCAGTCCCTCGCGGGCGATCCGGAAATACGGCGTCGATCCCCCGACGCTCGATATGTCGCCGGGCCGCAGGCTGCGTTGCAGGATCTGACCCGCGACGGGCGCCCTCAGCACCATTCGCGCCTGCCGGGCTTTCATCTCGTTGACACCGGCTCTCGCGGCGAGGACGCCTGCGTTGGCGCTCATAACCTCCATCCGGCGCTGTTCGAGCAATTCCTTGGAGAAGGCGCCCGCCTGCTCGAGGCTCTCCGCGCGGTCGAACTGGTTCTTCTTGAAGGCAGCGGATGCTTCCTGCTGCGACATGTTGGCTTCGGCCTGCGCGATCTGGGCGCGCAACAACGTATCGTCCATCTTGGCGAGAGCTTGGCCCTGTTTCACCCAGTCGCCTTCATCGACATAGACGTCCTGCACCCGGTAGCCCATCAGCTCGGTCCCGACTGCCGCCTCTTCCCGCACGACGAGCCGCCCCGTAGCGATGATCGCGTCGGTGAGATCCCGCAGGCCGACGCGCACAACGCGCATGCTCTGGGTCGCCTCGGTCGCCGCGCGCTCCGATTCGGCGGCGGGCGCCGGCTTCTGGCCGCATGAATTCAGCGTGAGAGCTGCAAGACCCACACCCATCAGGGTCATTTTGCGCGTAATCGTCATGGGACTTCCTTGCGCGATCAGGGAGTGTGCATCTGGTGACGCGATGGCTTCCGACAAACGGCTGGATTCCGCAATTCCGGATTTCGTCCACAGCAGGCGCGCCAGGATCACCTGTTCGGAGCCCTTGGGGTCACAATTCGCCTTCGCGTGGGATCTGGACATCGGGGAGGTTTTTCTCGGCAAGCGGAAACTCTGGCGTTTCCATAACCCGGTAAGCTATACTCTGGAAAGATGGCAATCATGTTAAATGGATCACGGTTGCGGCGCCAATTGGATCAATGATGGAAACGGCTGAGCAACTAAACGTCGCGACTTCTCCCCGCGAGCGAATTCTCGCCGCCGCCCGCAAGATCTTCCTCGATGGGCCGCCCGAACTCGCCACGATGGACGCCGTCGCCCAGCAGGCGGGAATGTCCAAAAAGACAATCTACCGCGAGTTCAAGAGCCAGCTAGACCTGCTGGCGGCGCTGCTGGCCGACAATGTCGCCGACATGGGCGAGTTTCCGCCCCCCTCCTCCAAGGCCGATATCGAGCTTGAACTCTATGGTGTGGTGATGCGCCTCGTGACCCACATGACGTCGGCCCGTTCCATCGCGCTCTTTCGCCTCCTTATCAGCGAGGTGCGGCGTTATCCCGAACTGATGAAGCATGGAAAACCCAAGGGCTTCCCCCGCCACGTCATCGCGGACTGGCTGTCGTCCCCCACGGTGCGCGCCCGCTACCAGATCGAGGATGCGGAGGAAGCCGCCGCCATGCTGCTCGGAATGGTGATCCAGGATTCCGCCTTCAAACTGGTGCTCGCCGACCTGCCCATGCCAAGACACACGCTCGAACTGCGCGCGCGAAAAGCGGTCGCGATCTTCCTGAGAGGCGTGCGGCGCTCGACGCCCTGAGGCGCGAACAGGCAGGCAGATTCAGGTTTTGACGCCCCTCTCGATCACCTTCGCCACCGCGCGCGCCACCGTCTCCAGGATTTGCGGCGTCGTCGCGCGGGCGTCGTCCTGCGGGGTGTGAAACAGGGCATGGGCGCCCCAGAAACCCGCGAGCACAGGATACCCCTCCTCGATCACCAGTCTGGTCTCGCCCAGCGCCGTCCGGCCATCGGCGGCCATCGGCGCCTCGATCCCCGCCTGCCCTGCAAACGCCGTCCTCGTCGCCTCCAGCAGCCCATTGCTGACCATCAGCGACCTGACCGGATTGGCGACTTCGAGCGGCCTTGGCCCCTGCGCCGTCTCCTCGTATCCGCGCGCCGCGAAACTGGCGCCGAGGTGAAACCACAGCGCCGTGTCGTCCGGCTCCGGCGCCGATGTCTTGTGAAACTGGTGCGCGCCGAAATCCGTCCACTCATGTCCCGAAGTGCCCACGAACAGCAGCCGGCAGGGAAATTTCTGCCGCAACGCCCATTCCGACAACGCCAGCGATATCGCAACGCCGGGCCCGCGCTCGCCGCCACAGGTGAACCAGCCGCTCTGCGGGGTTGAAACGATCAGCCACGGGCCTGTCTCGCCATGACGCGCGATGGTGTTGCTGGCGCGCCGCATCCCGCCGGGACCCTCGATGCGCAGGACAGCCTCCCCTCCAGCCGCCATGGCGCTCTGCAACCGCGGCAGCTCACGCTCTCCCAAAGCCAGGATCGGCAGGCCGGGCTTGAGATCGACCGGCGTATTGATCGCCACGATGTCGCCGGAGGGACCCGATATCGCCGCCACGATCGCGACGGCCCCCGCAGCCTGCGCCTCGGCGAACGCCGCTCGGTAGGCCGCCCCTGGCGACGCTGCGCCGGGAGGGCGAGGCACATGCACGATGGCGATCCTGCCCGCGACCCCGCCGGGCGAGACCCTGTCCCAGAGCGCCAGCGCCGCCTTCAGCCCGCCCGCGCCTGTGGTCACGATGGGCGGCTGGGCAAAGCCCGGGAAATTCTCCGCGCCGGCGGCCAGCGCCGCGACGGACGCATCCGAGTTGGGAATGTCGTAGCTTTCCTGCTCGACCTGGTAGCCGAGCGACCGCCACCGCGACGCCAGCCAGTTCGACGTGGCGACATCGCCGGGGCCGCCGCTGCGATGCACGCCGAACCCGACATAGGTCTCGACATCGCGCAGCAGCGCCTCGCCGCGCAACGGGTCGGCCTGGGCTGGCCCCGTCGCACATCCGGAAAGGAGCCCGCCGCCCGCAAGCCCTCCCGCCGCCAGAAGCTCCCGCCGGTTCATGCGCGTGTCTCCGTCTTGTGTCTTTTGCCTTCCCGGCAGAATGCGCGATCCAACTCTCGCGGGCAACGTCTTGATCGCCCGCTGACGCGCGGGAGGAGTCCGTCATTGGCCCCGCAACCAACCCGTTGGCTCGATTAGCCAGTTAGCCGACAGACATCACCAAAATCCGAGCGGCCTTGCGGCGCTTGCCTTTCACGCCTCGGTAGATCTGGGTCGCTCTGAACTCGCCCACACTGCGCCGTTCCGTCCAGTAGCTCCCCTTAAGCTTAGAAGGCGAGTTCGGATCTCCGACAACGTCCAGCATCATCGCGCCGTGATGCATTGCGCTGCGGTCTCTGACAGACACCTTCGGTTGATTCAAATACACGCCAACGACCTGATACGCGCCGTCTTTTTTGCGTACGATGCTCCCTTCGATCAGGTCACCTTCAGACTCGTCGGTCTCCACATGCATGTGAAACTCACTGTGGGTCTGGGTGATTGTAGCTGTCCCGGCGATGGGTGCCGGCGACAAGCCAGTTTGCGGGTCGTTCCACATCGAGATCAGTTCGATCTTCCACTGACCGGCAAGGTGCGGTCGCGTGACGAACCACTCCTGCAGGTAGGGTATGCGCCAGAGCACTTTATCGAACGCGAGGATCGCCAGGCCCGTGCCGAACGACGCCGTCGAGATCGACGCAAACCACTTCAGAGATAAATCCTCCCCGGCCGCCAGCAGCGACAGCGCGCCGAGGCCGAAAGCGACCGCGATTATCGCCGAGAGGTGAAGGGGGTTCTTCATCCGGCGTTGACGCGGTTCCAGGCGTCGTTGAGGAACTGGGTTGCTTGCTCGGGCATCCAGCGCTGTTCCTCGTGAAATAGGTACTTGATCCCGTTCTCCTCCATCATGCCCTTGCGCTTCGCTTCAGAACGCGTTCGCTCCCACAGGTGAGCGAGAACGTTTTTCACCGCGTCTCGCCACGAGTCACCGCTGAACATCGGATCGGGCGCGTTCCAGATCAGGCTCTGGATCAGGAACGACGGCATCTCGATCGCGCTCTCCACGCCAGCTTCCACCATCTCGCCGCGCAGGCGCTTCACGATACGGACGATGCCCTTGTAGGCTTGGCCAGTGGCTTCGTTCTTGGTCACGCCGTTGGCGTACTGCTGGAGCGGGAAATTGGTGACCCGCTTGCCGCCCTTGCGAGGATAGAGCGCAGTCCCTTTTACAAAGTCAGGCGTGCCATCGGGCTTCCTGAAATACAGCCGATACTCGAAGCAGGGGACCGCGTCCGCATCGATGCGGTAGGTGTTCTCGTGAACATCAAACGCCTTGTTGCCGGGCGTAACGCCTTCGTCGCCGAAATGCTCGACCAACGCGTGTTCTACTTCATCGCGATACTGGCTGAAGCTGTATGCGACGTTGCGAAGCCCGACCTCCTGCTGCGTCACGCCATCGTTGTAGTCGGAGATAATCATGTTCTCGTGCATGATCGCGACGTCGGCATCGCTGTTCTGGCGGACGTTGGTGCGGTTCTCGTACGAACCCTGGCCGAAGACCTTGATGGATTTGGCAGCAAGCGTTGGATCGTTGCGGATGGCGTCGTTGACCGCCTTCACGGCGCGCTCACAGCGCTCGCGTTCGGTCGGACTCGGTGCCTTCGACCATCCCGTGAAGGCGGTTTCCCAGTCCCGTTTCGTCGTGCGTGTGGCGACGTTCATCGTCCCGCCCATGCCAATGTATTAGTCCCTACGCCAGACGTGGTGAGGGTGGCACGGACCTTCAAGATGTGGGAGAACAAAAAGAGTCTAGATCAATGGCTTGTGGGTCGGCAGCCGAAGCGGGCGATCTTCGGTATCTGCGCGGTGTTTGCGCAAGCCGAAATCGTCCGTGTCCAGGCGATGCCGTTAATGTAGTGATTTTATAGAAATTATTGGCGCACCCGGAGCGATTCGAACGCCCGGCCCCCAGATTCGTAGTCTGGTGCTCTATCCAGCTGAGCTACGGGTGCGCACAGTTTATGAGCGGCGCTTTTATCGTCGCGCCGTCCCGGGCGCAAGGGTGGGTTCGGTTTCAATCCTGACGCGCCGCGTGGACGCCCCTCGCCACCGCCCGCGCCAGACATGCGGCCGCCAGCTCGCCCAGCCGCGCCAGCACGAAAGGCCGCAAATCCGGGCGCTCGATCGCGCCCGTCGAGAGGCAGAACACCACGTCCCCATCGAAGGGCGCAAACACCGGCCGGATCGCGCGCGCGAGGCCGGCGAGCGCCATCCGCGCCACCCGCCGCGCCTCGGCCGGCGTGAGGGCGACATTGACGGCGACGCACCCCAGAGTGGTGTTGGCGCGGCTCAGCATCGCCGCCGGGCTGGTCTTGGCCTCGCCCCAGTCGTCGAGATCAAGCGCGAAATCCTGTAGTGGACGGGCGCCGCCAAATTCTCCCTGCTGCTCGTAAGGCCACGCCCAGTAGGCGTTTGTCCCCGGCATAAGGACAGAGCCGTGGGAATTCACCGCCGCCAGGGCGCCGACGATCACGCCATCATCGGTTACTGCGCTGGCCGACCCAAGCCCCCCACGCTGCTGTCCGGCGCGCGCGCCAAAACCCGCGCCGGCGCGCCCAAGTTCGAAATGCACTGAACAGGCGCCAAGCGCGTCGATCCCCAGCTGGCGATAAGGCGGCGCCTCGCCCCAGGCCTTGTCTCCGCCATTGGCCAGATCGTAGAGAATGGCCGACGGCACGATAGGCGAGACCGGCACGCCAGGCGCCGCACGCAGCGCGAAACCATGGCCGGACGCGCCCAGCTTCGCCGTCACGCCGTCGGCCGCTGCAAGACCGTAGACCGACCCGCCTGAAAAAACGATGGCGTCCACCGCATCGACCAGCGTGTCCGGCGCCAGCGCATCCGTCTCGCGCGTGCCCGGTCCGCCGCCCGCGACCGCCACCGCCGCCACCGCGCGGTTGACGGGCCGGATGACCGTCGCGCCGGTCTCGACCGCCGAATCGTGCGCCGATCCGACCAGAATGCCGCCGACGTCGGTGAGGAGATTGGCGGGTCCGGGACGCACGGGCATTTGACAAGCCTGCCTGACTGCTTAGTCGTCGTGGCGTTATGCGGGCCGACCCCGGCCAAAGCAACCTGCGCCCGGCCGGTCGCAGACAAGTTGCTTTGGAGCTTGAGAATAGATCAACTTGCACGCCTTCAATCGATTTCATTTGGAGGCTGGTTGATCTAGGGCAAGGCGAGCCCGCCCACTGAAAAGGACGCTTCATGCGCCTGTCCCTGCTCTGCGCTGTCTCCGCCCTGCTGATGGCGGCATGCGCCTCGCCCGATTCCGCGCCCGAGCCCGCACGAGGGAACGCAGCGGAGACCCGTGTCGGCTCGACCTCGAAGCCTGCCGGAGAATGGCGGCTGCGGGGACGCGCCATGGCGGCGGCGGCCGACCGGCGCGCCGTCGAAGCCGCCCTCGCCGCGATGAACGCCGGCGGCAGCGCGGTGGACGCGGCGATCGCCGCCCACGCCGTGCTTGGCCTCGTCGAGCCGCAGAGTTCGGGACTGGGCGGCGGCGGCTACATGGTGGTCTATGACCGCGCGTCCAACGCCACCACCGTCTACGACGCCCGCGAGACCGCGCCGGCCGCAGCGACGCCCGGCCTGTTCAACTGGGATGGCAAGCTCCTGGGATTTGGTCCGGCCATCTTTTCGGGAAAGTCGGTGGGCGCGCCTTCGACCGTCGCCCTTTACAAGGCCGTCCATGACAAGCACGGCAAACTCCCTTGGGGACGCGATTTCGAGGCTGCGATCAAACTGGCAGACGAAGGTTTCGTGGTCTCGCCGCGCCTCTCGCAGTCGCTGGCCAGCGCCCGTTTCCAGAACGGACCGCTCGGCAAGACGCCGTCCTCGGGCGCCTATTTCTACCCGGACGGCAAGCCGCTGCCGGCCGGCTATCTCCGCAAGAACGCCGACTACGCGAACGTCCTTCGCGCCGTCTCGACGGAAGGTCCGTCGGCCTTCTATTCCGGCCGGATCGCCGGCGACATCATAGCCGCCGTGAAGGGCGGCGACGTGCCCGGAGACCTCAGCCTCAAGGACCTCGCAGACTACCGGGTCCGCGTCGTCCCGGCCCTGTGCGGTCCGTTCAAGGACTATAGAATCTGTTCGGCGCCGCCCTCCTCGTCGGGCGGGGTCGCGATGAATCTCATCATGGGCCTCTATGGCGAGATCGTGGCCCAGCCCGGCGCCGACACGGACGAGACCCGCCTGCGCGACTTTGTGCTGGCCAATCAGCTCGCCTATGCCGACCGCGATCACTATGTCGCCGATCCGGAGCAGGTCACCGTCCCGGTCGCGGACCTGCTCGATCCGGCCTACATCAGGTCCCGCGCCGCCAGCGGCTTCCGGCCGGGCGACAAGCCAGCCCCGGGCGATCCGGGCGCCGTTGTGCGCGGCAAGCCCGTCGTCGGCATGTGGGGCCAGGACGCGACCTCGCCGCAGCCGGGCACTACCCACCTCTCCTTCGTCGATTTCGAGGGCAACGCGGTTTCCTTCACTGCGACGATCGAGAGCGGCTTTGGCTCCTCGCGCTGGACGAACGGCTTTCTGCTCAACAACCAGCTGACCGACTTCTCGCTCGCTCCGACCCTCAACGGTCTGCCCGTCGCCAACGCCGCCGGACCCGGCAAGCGGCCGCGCTCGTCGATGTCGCCCACCATCGTGTTCGACAAGAATGGCGAGGTCTTCATGGTGACGGGATCGCCGGGCGGAAATTCGGTCGTCGGCTATGTCGCCAAGACGCTGGTCGCCGTGCTCGACTGGGGCAAGACCGCCCAGGAGGCCGCCAGCCTGCCAAACGTCGTCGCGAGGGGGCAGACGGTGCGCGTCGAGACCGTCGATGCGACGGGCAAGGCGTGGGCCAGAACTCTCACCGAAGCCGGCTTCAAGGTCCAGGAAGTCTCAGGCGAGGCTTCCGGCCTCCACATCATCGTCGCGCGCGACAAGATGCTGGAGGGCGGCGCCGATCCACGCCGCGAAGGCATCGCGATGGAATCGATCCGGTAAAGCGCCGAAGACTGCGGAATTTGCAAGCCTGGATGAAACGTCAGCCGCGCCGCGCGGCCTCGATTGCGGCGACGTCGATCTTTTTCATGGTCATCATGGCGTCGAAGGCCCGCTTTGCCTGATCGCCGCCCGCCGCAATCGCGTCGGTCAGGACGCGCGGCGTGATCTGCCAGGAGAGGCCCCATCTGTCCTTGCACCAGCCGCACGCACTTTCCTGACCGCCATTGTCGACGATCGCGTTCCAGTAGCGGTCGGTTTCCTCCTGATCGTCGGTGGCGATCTGGAAAGAGAAGGCTTCACTTTGCTTGAACGCGGACCCGCCATTGAGGCCGATGCAGGGTATGCCCGCGACCATGAATTCAACCGTCAGCACATCGCCTTTCTTGCCGGAGGGATAGTCGCCGGGGGCGCGGTGCACGGCGCCCACGGCGCTGTCCGGAAAGGTCTTGGCATAGAAGCGCGCGGCGGCCTCGGCGTCCTTGTCGTACCAGATGCAGATCGTGTTCTTGTTCATGGCCGCTCCGTTATTTGGGCAAGGTTCGCACTCCAGAGGTCAGACTCTTCCGACGACCCGAGTCAACTAACCGCGCCAACCCCGCCATCCCTTGTCATCTCTAGGCCCTGTGGACATTAGGGATTCACAGGCTGCCCGAACGCTGATTCAAACTTCCTTTTGGGAGGTTTGCAATGCGACGGGAACGCTTTGTCATC
>JAWXBJ010000056.1:0-35299 GCA_034439955.1 Alphaproteobacteria bacterium | reverse complement strand
GATGACAAAGCGTTCCCGTCGCATTGCAAACCTCCCAAAAGGAAGTTTGAATCAGCGTTCGGGCAGCCTGTGAATCCCTAATGTCCACAGGGCCTAGCGAGAACGGCATGAGCGGGCGGGACGGCGTGTTGGACTGTGTGATCGTGGGCGGCGGTCCGGCCGGGCTGACGGCGGCGACGTATCTCGGCCGGTTTCTGCGATCCGTGCTGATCGTCGATGACGGCGGGAGCCGCATGAAGACGATCCCGCTGAGCCGCAATACGCCTGGCTTTCCCGACGGGATCGCGGGAGAGGACCTGCACGCGCGCATGACGGCGCAGGCATTGAAATACGGGGCGGAGTTCTCTGGAGGGCTGGCGACGCATATCGAGCGACGGGACGGATTGTTCGAGGTGACGACGCCGGGCGGAGTGAGAACCGCCCGCACGGTGCTGCTGGCGACGGGCGTCAAGCTCGACGCGCCGGAGATCGACCGTCTCGAGGATGGTCTGGCGCGGGGCGCGATCCGCTACTGCCCGATCTGCGATGGCTTCGAGGCCGCCGACCGCAAGGTCGCGGTGCTGGGCGGCCGTCGCAACTCGTTGAACGAGGCGGTGTTCCTGCGGACCTACACCGCCGACGTTTCCTTCGTGCCGGCGCGCGGCGGGCCTTTGATTTCCAGCGACGAGGCGGCGGAAGCGCGGCGGTGCGGCGTGCGGATCACGTCGAGGGCCGACAGCCTGCGCCTGACGCCGGAGGGCGTGAGCGTCACCTATGATTCGGGCGACGAAGAGACGTTCGAAATCGTCTATCCCTGCCTTGGAAGCGCGCCCCAGACGCAACTGATCGAGGAACTTGGCGTCGAGCTTGGCGAGAGCGGCGGCGTCGTGACCGATCGTCACCAGCGCAGCAGCGTCGCCGGCCTCTATGTGGCGGGCGATGTGCTCGACGGTCTCGACCAGATCGCGTCGGCGTGCGGCCAGGCGGCGATCGCGGCGACCGCGATCCACAATGATCTGCCGCCGCACGCGAGATCGCGATCGCGCCGGATCGAGATATCCGAAGCCTGAGCATGTTCGTCTCCGCCCACGCAGTCTCGCACACAATCGGACGCGGAGACGCCGCTTGAACGAGCCAGAAGCCTCCGGACCCAGGGTCTGGAGGCTTTTCGCTTTGCCGGAAATGCGCGAACCGATTTGGCGGGCAGGCCATTAGAGTGCAGAGCGATCTGTCTGCGTGCAGGCGGACGAGAAGTTGCTTCTCATGAATCGAGAGCAGCTTTCTCCGGTCGATCCGGATCGGCGCCGATCCAGATCGACCGAAGGTTGCTCTCGCGCATTTCCATGCACAAAGATGGCGAACCAGAACTGGTTCGGGAGACGGCGATGAAAACGGTCAAGACAGTCGATCCGGCGGAAGTGGGTCTCAACGCCGACCGGCTGGCGCGGATACCGGACTTCTTTGCGCCGTACATTGAAAAGGGGCGACTGCCCTGCTGCGCCGTGCTGGTCGCGCGGGCGGGCCAGATCGCGCATCTCTCGTTTCAGGGCGCAACCGAGATGGGCGGGACAACGCCGATCGACCGCGACACGATCTACCGTATCTATTCTATGACCAAGCCGGTCACGTCGGTTGCGGCCATGATGCTGTTCGAGGAAGGCAGGCTGAGGCTCGACCACGAGGTGTCGCGCTACATTCCCGAATTCGCGGACGTCATGGTGTTCGACGGCGGCACGCCTGCGGAGCCGAAACTGCGCAAGCCCGACCGGCCGATGATGGTGCGCGACCTTTTCCTGCACACGTCGGGCCTCACCTACGCCTTCCTGCAGCAAGGCGAGGCGGATGCGATCTACCGGGCGCGCGGGCTCGATTATTCCCGCTGGGAAGGCGATCTGCAAAGCTTCAGCGCGGCCCTGGCGAAGGCGCCGCTGGCCTTCTCGCCGGGCGACAGGTGGAATTATTCCAACGCGACGGATGTGCTCGGCCGCGTGGTCGAGGTCGCGTCGGGGATGTCGCTGGACGCTTTCTTCCAGACGCGGATTTTCGGGCCGCTCGGGATGCACGACACGGGCTTCCATGTGCCGGCGGACCAGATCGAACGGCTGATGGCCTGCTATTGGCGCAATCCGGGGAACGGAGAGATCGCGCAGTCCGATCCGGGCGGCGCAGCGAGCGCGTATGCGCGGCCGCCCAATGTCTTCTCGGGCGGCGGCGGGCTGGTCTCCACCATCGGCGACTATCTCCGATTCTGCCTGATGCTGGTCCAGAACGGGGAACTCGACGGCGTGCGCCTGCTGTCGCCCAAGACGCTTGAGTTCATGACGGTCAACCATCTGCCCGACAACAAGACGATCGCGCAGATGGGCGACAAGACGTTCTCCGAAACGCGCATGGAAGGGTCAGGGTTCGGGCTCGGCTGGGCGGTGACGACGGACGTGATCGCGACGACGCAGCCGGGCTCGGTCGGCACATTCTCGTGGGGCGGGATGGCCTCGACCTTCTTCTGGATCGATCCGGCCGAGGACCTGATTGCGATCCAGATGACGCAGCTGATGCCGTCGGGCTCCTATCCGATCCGGCCGCAGCTGCAGCAACTGGTGTATGCCGCGATCGAGGAATAGCGCGCGAGGGCTGGCGATGGCCCCCTGCCGGCCTCCAGCGGGTACGCTGGGCTATGGCATGCGGCGGTGGAGTGGTTCTCGGGCTTGACCCCGAGACCCTTGCTTCTCTTCGTCGCGAAGAATCCGATTGTGGCAAACAAGACAAGATTCCCGGGTCGCGCTTTGCTTGCCCGGGAATGACTTCACTGGTCGTGCTTCGCTTGCCCGGGAATGACTCACTCAATGCTTTGGGTTCATGGGCGATGGCCGGGCCTTGTCGGGGGACAGGCGCCTTGCTTGTGCGTCCTGGGCGAGATGACAGGCCGGAAGACAGGCCGGAAAGTCCCGTCACCGGGCCGTTGCTATAACCATCTCAGGCTCTTGGCCCGGCAGTTCCTGTTGAGCCCCTGGGATCGCCCTCGGTGAGGGCTTCGTCGGTTGCCGTTGACTGCGGCGTGGTCGGCTTGGGAAGCGCCTGCGCGCCCATGTGCCAGAGGATCGAGAAGGGATAGGCGAACACCACGCAGGCCACCATCGACCAGCGCAGGGATTCGTCGTTGACGCCGAGTTCCGTCAGCACCGGGAAGGAGCTGCGCAATCCGAACGCCCACTGGCGGAAGGTGTAGTCGAACGTGCCCGTGGCGATCGCCATGCCGCCGAAGACGAGGAGAACGGTCACGGCCAGCACGATGGCGAGTTTCCAGTTCAGGCGCTTCATGGCCACGAGGATGGCGATGACGGCCGCCGCGATCGCGGCGACAACCGAGGAAGCCTGTCCGAGCGTCGTCGAGAGGAAATCGATCCGGGTTTCGAGCAGGGGCCGCAAGTCGAAGCCGCCGGCCAGGGCAGCGCCCAGGGCATCCGTCGTGAGGAGGGTCTTCGGAGGAAGGAAGGACTGGCCAAGCAGGGCGTTGGTAACATCCCGGACGGTGGGACAGGCCTGGAAGGCCTGAACCGCAGCGTCGCCGATCGGGCAGGCCGAGGCGTCGTTCAGCAGGTCGCTGAAATTGCCCACGAGGAAGGGTCCAAGGCCGAGGCCTATCATGTTGAGGATAAAGAACAGGACGGCCGAGGACATGGCCCGCATGCCAGGCGGCACGAGCGAATGAGTGACCGCCAGCGAGGGTCCAAGGTAGGCCGCCGCCATGACCAGGCCAATGCCGTAGCAGACGAGGGCCATGACGGGATTGGGCGCGAGCAGACCAAGAATGAAGATCGGTCCGCCAATGAGCTTGCCCCACATCGGCACCCAGAGCTGCCAGCGCTTGTCGCGCTTGCCGAGCCAGTCGGCGAACATGCCGCCGCCGATCGTGCCGATGGCGCCGGCGACGCCGGCAACCACCCCGTAAGTGACCCCGATCTGGGAGCGGCTCATGCCGTAGGAGCGCTCCATGAACGGCACCATCCAGTCGCCGACGCCATAGGTGACGAAGGTGCCAAGGCCGGTGGCGATCGAGAAATAACGGAAGGATTTGAGGCTCCAGAGGTGTTTGAACGACTGGATGAAAGTGACCTTGTCCGTCGAGGGCTTGAGGCCCGACAGGCCCTTGAGCGGTTCCCGCATCGTGAACTGCATGAGGATGGCGAGTGCGATTCCGGGCAGGCCGACCACCATGAAGGCGACACGCCAGTCGAACGCCTCCGACAGCCATCCGCCGCCGACATTGCCAAGCAGCGTGCCGATATAGATGCCGGACGAGTAGATCGCGAGCGCGCGGGCGCGCTTGTCCGGCTCGTAGAGGTCCGAGACGATGGCGTGGGCGGGAGGGCTGCCGCCGGCCTCTCCAACGCCGACGCCCATCCGGGCGAGAGCGAGCTGCCAGTAATTGGTCACAAGGCCCGAAATGGCGGTGAACGCGCTCCACACTGTGAGCGAGACGGTGATGACGGTCTTGCGGTTGGTGGCGTCGGCGATGCGGGCGACCGGAATGCCGATGACGGTGTAGACGACAGCAAAGAGAAAACCCGTCAGCAGGCCAAGCTGGCCGTCGGTGAGGTTGAACTCTTCCTTGATGGGCGTCTGCAGGATGGAGAGGATGCGGCGGTCGATGAAGTTGAAGGCGTAGACAAGCATCAGGATGACGAGGGCGTAGGTGCGATGCTTGCGCGCCTCGTCCATCGTCGTGATCTTGCTGGGTGACAACACCCCCATAGGCAACTCCTCCCGAGACACACGCGCCTGGCCGGATCGTGGGCTGCGGGGGAGGCCCCCGACGTCCATCGTCCGAACAGTGCGCGAGCCTGGTTCACGCCCTGCCCTGCAGGCGGGGCGACCAAGCTCAGGGTGCAGGTTTCCTAGAAGCGAGGGCATCTGTCCACGACAATCCGTTGGCGGGCGAGCGGCGAGGGATCACAAGCCTGACAGGATCGGGTCTGGCAGGATCGGGTCTGACGGGATCGGGTCTGACGGGATCGGGTCCGGCTTGACGGCGCGCGGCGCGCCCGCCTATCAACCCAGTCTCCCGCCGGGCCTGTTTTCGTTTGTCGGCGGTCCCGGGCGATTAGCTCAGCGGGAGAGCACCTCGTTCACACCGAGGGGGTCGCAGGTTCAATCCCTGCATCGCCCACCAGATTTCCTGGCGAGATTTCCTGGCGAGATTTCCTGGCGAGAATTCCCGGCGAGAATTCCCGGTCCGCAAGCATGGTCATTTCGAACGCTTCGGCCGTTACTTTGGTTTCTCAGATGTGCTATAGATGAACTTGCAGGCGACTTGGGCCAATACCAACATTAGGCGGAAGTAATGTGTCGCCACGACACAATTGTCCCTGAAATGACCCCAATTGCTTCATTGTCAGCCTTAACTGCTTTCCTATGTTGACTATGCGCTGACACCGACATGAGCGGGCGGCGTATGACCGAGGGACTGGTCGAGGCGCATCGGCAAGGATGACGCTGAATTTCTGGAGCTACAGAATGAACGGCGATTTCTGCAATACGGATGGCGCCCGCAAGCTGAAAGCGAAGATCGAGGAATACTGGTCCGAGCGCGGTTTCGACGTCAACATCAACCTCGTCGAGGCGGGCTTCGTGCCCGCTATGCGCTCCGCTCGCACCGATGTCAGGAGCAATATGGTCAACGGCATGCCGCCAAGAAAGAAATCCGACCGCAAAGCGGAGATCGGGCGGCCTTCGAGTTATATGCGAGGGATCGGCTAGGCCGGCTCAAGCATCCGCGCCGCGAGGCCGGGCAAGTCATCGTAATGCGTAAACACCGCGTCGGCGCCCAGCAGCTCCGGCGCGGTGTCCGTGTAGCCGAACGACACCAGCACCACCGGGGCGTTGGCGGCCTTTGCCGCCGAAACATCCGAGATGGAGTCGCCGACCATCAGGCTGCGGCCGACCTCGCCCTTCGCCGCGCGGATAGCGGCGATATAATGCTCCGGATGGGGTTTGCGCCGTCGCACGCTGTCCGCCCCGACCACGGCGGCGAAATGGCGCGCAAGACCAACGGCTTCGAGCAACTGGTTCGAGAGGCCCGTGAGCTTGTTGGTGCAGACGCAGAGCGTTGCGCCGGAGGCGGCGAGCGCATCGAGAGCGTTTGCGACGCCCGGCCAGACGACGGACCGCGCGGCGATGTCGGCCGCGTAGGCGGATACGAATCGCTCCGTCAGGACGTCGAGCTTGTCATCGTCATGGATGACCCCGTGCACCGCTGAGCCCCGGATGATCAGCGTGCGGGCCCCGAGACCCACGAATGCACGCACGTCGGCCAGCGTGGCGGGTGGCAACCCTTCGGCCGCGAGAATCTCGACGAGGGCGCGGTGGAGATCGGGCGCGGTGTCAACGAGCGTGCCGTCAAGGTCGAAGGCGATGGTGCAGCCCGACAGTCCGGTCATGCCCGGTTGCTCCATATTGCGGGGACCGGGCTTATGCCCGAATGTCCGCGCCGATTCAAACGACGCTTTTGACGGGATCGCCCGGCGAGTCCATCCAGGCGTTCGACCTTCGAGCAGGGGCAGGCCATGGGCGATCGCTACGCAATCATTCTGGCGGCCGGCAAGGGAAGCCGGATGAAGTCGCCGCGTGCGAAGGTCCTCCACGAAGTGGGCGGACGCACCATGCTGGGCTGGTCGGTCGCTCTCGCGGCGGATCTCGGGTGCAAGAAGACGGTCGTGGTGGTCGGGCCCGACGCGCCCGACGTGGCGGCGGCGGCCGGGAGGCTTGTCGGGGCGGCAAATGTCTGTGTCCAGCTAGCGCAATCGGGAACGGCCAACGCAGTCGGCGCCGCAGCCGCCGCTCTGGGCGGTCTCAAGGGTGATGTGATCGTGCTCTATGCCGATACGCCCCTCATTCCGGTCGAGGCTGGCGAGCGCGCCTTCGCGGAGCTGTCGAGGGGCGCCAGCATCTGCGTGCTGGGTTTCGAGGCGGCGGCGCCGGGCCGCTATGGACGGCTGGTCATGGCCGTCGACGGATCGCTGGACGCCATCGTCGAGGCCAACGACGCAAGCGCCGAGCAGCTTCGCATCGGTTTCTGCAATTCAGGCGTGATGGCGGCGCCGGTCGCCCTGATGTTCGAGTTGCTTGGGGAGGTCAGGAACGACAACGCCAAGGGGGAATACTATCTGACCGATCTCGTGGCGCTGGCGCGTGGGCGCGGCCTTTCCGCCGCCGCCGCACGGTGCGAGGAAAGGGATGTGCTGGGGGTCAATTCGCAGGGCGAGCTGGCGGCCGCCGAGGCGGCGTTCCAGGAAGCGGCGCGGACGCGGATGCTGCGGGAGGGCGTCACGATGACGGCGCCGGAGACGGTGTGGCTAAGCCACGACACAAGGCTTGCGCCGGGCGCAACCGTCGAGCCGCACGTCGTGTTCGGGGCGGACGTCCATGTTGAGGCGGGCGCCGTGATCCGGGCTTTCTCGCATCTGGAAGGCGCGCGGGTCGGACAGGATGCGCTGGTCGGTCCCTATGCGCGCCTGCGGACGGGCGCGCGCATCGGCCGGCAGGCGCACATCGGGAATTTCGTCGAGGTGAAGAACGTCAAGGTGGGCGAGGGCGCCAAGGCCAATCACCTGTCCTATCTGGGCGATGGCGAGATCGGGGCGGGTGCGAACATCGGGGCGGGAACCATTTTCTGCAACTATGACGGGTTCTTCAAATACCTGACACTTGTCGGGGAGAATGCGTTCGTCGGTTCGAACACCTCCCTCGTGGCGCCGGTGTCCGTGGGAGCGGGAAGCTATATCGGGTCCGGATCGGTGATTACCGAGGATGTCGCTCCCGGAGCGCTGGCGCTGGGGCGGGGACGGCAGGCGGGCAAGGAAGGCTGGGCCACGGATTTTCGCGTCAGTCAGTCGGCCTTGAAGGCTGCGGGGTCAAAGCCGGAAGGCGCGGTCTGAAGCAATCGTGTGCGGTGCGCCAGGCCGCAAACATGGACATGTCCAGCAGGTAATCCACACAATAACGTCAATTACGTCAGTGTGCGTCAATCGTGCAATTGACGGGCGCGTCAGAATGAAAAAAGATGACAAATCTTCGGTCCGTCCCCCAACCCAGGGCCGGAGACGGATAGGGCGCCGGGCAACTGGCGCCCTTGACCGTCCCCACGGGGACCTGACCCTCCTGAAGAGACAGTCCGTACAGGGTGGCGCTGGCTCCCGCCAGGACGTCGATCTTCTGTTTCATCCTGAATGCGCGGCGCGGCTCGCGCATCACCCATTCGGGTTATATCTGCCACCTTCACCACGATCCGACGCGGTTTCCTCGTCCGCGCGAAGCAAGGGCTTTCGCCGGAGTGCAACGCGCTCTACGCTCGGCGCGGATCAGCAAGCGCATGGCCAGCAATGCCGGACGTCAACTCAGCAGCAGCCTTGCTGGAGGAAGCGATCTACCGGCCCGAACACATGCCCGACGCGCTGGAGGCGGCCGGCCAGGCCCTGGGCTTTGATCATTTCGCGCTCGTCCATTCCGAAATCGAGCGCGCAACCTTTCTTGCCGCCGATCGAACGATGCACAGCCTTCAGGCCTATGCGCGCGAGGGGTGGATGCCTCACGACTACCGCGCGGCCAACGTCAATCGCGGAGCGCTTGGCAAGCTGTTTCTCGACCATCTGGCCGTGGCCGACGATCTTCGCCTGTCGTCGGCGATCTATCATGACCTCTATGTTCCGCACGACATGGCGTATTACGCGGGCTGGAGACTGAGCGTCGACGGCGCCATCTGGATCTATGCGCTGGCGCGATCGGAAACCAAGGGACCGGTGGGCCGCGCCGAGGCTGCGACGCTGGCGCGGTTCGGGCCAGTCGCCAACCGCGCCCTGCTGCTCGCCAGGCACATGCGCGAAATCCGCGTCCGGGGCATGGTCGATGGGCTGGCCGCCGCCGGCGTCGCCGCCATTCTTCTCGACGACGACGGCAAGTCGATCCTGGTGACGCCCGAAGCCGAGGCGCTGTTCGACGCGGATTTCGGCGTCCGGCAGGGCGCGCTCTGGTCGTCGAGCCCGGCGTGCCGGGCCGACCTCGCCATGCTGGCGGCGATGGCGAGGGGACGTCTCTGTCCCGATCTTGCGCCGAATGTCGCGCTCCATAGGCGCAACAACCGGCGTCCGGTCCTTATCCAGCCGGTTCCGGTCCGGGGCGTGGGGCTCGATGCCTTGCCCGGCGCCAGGCTCCTGCTGATGCTTGTTGATCTCGACCGTGACGCGGGGGGCGCGGCCGATGACCTCCTCCGGTTGTTCGGGCTGACGCAGGCCGAGGCCGATGTCGCGATCCTTATTGCGGCGGGACACGATCTCAAGGCGATTGCCGACCTGCGCGGCGCCGGAGTGGAGACCGTCCGGGTTCAGCTGAAAAGCGTGTTCCGAAAGCTGGATGTCCATCGGCAAAGCGACGTCATGCGCCTCGTGGAGCGGATTGGCATGGCGCGGAGGACTGGGTAAGCGGAAAACCGGGTCAGGCGCCGCCGCCTCAAAGCGGCAGGCTGGGGTTGATAAGATATTTTTCCCCGGTCGCGCGCCGGTAGTATCCGGCCAGGGTTTCGAGGTCGAGCGCCTCGCCCAGCGAGATCACCTTCGTGTAGTGGCTGGCGAAGGTCGTCTTGAGTTCGGAGGCGACGCGCTGGCGGAGCTTCTGGGTTTCGGCCGGACCGATCTTCATCAGGAAAGGCGTCAGCAGCCAGCCGCCGACGCCCCAGGCCATGCCGTAGGAGGCGCTGAGTTCCGTGGGCGACGTGTCGAGACGGCCATAGATGTAGACCTGCTTGTGGATGGACGACCCGTAGCGGCTGTAGGCGCCGGGTTTGGAATTGGCGGCTATCTCCATGCAGGTGAGAATCTGGTTGGCCAGCTTGCCGCCGCCGATCGCGTCGAAGGCGAGCGTCGCGCCGGTGTCGGTCAACGCCTGCGTCAGGTCCGCCATGAAGCTCGGCGCGGTTGAGTTGACGATGCGGGTCGCGCCAATGTCGCGCAGGATTCGCGCCTGCTCCTCGCCGCGGACGATGTTGACGAGGCCGACCTTCTCGGCGAGGCAGAGCTTGTTGAGCATCTGGCCGAGATTCGAGGCGGCGGCGGTATGGACCAGGGCCGTGTAGCCCTCGCGGCGCATCGTCTCGACCATGCCGAGCGAGGTCAGCGGATTGACGAAACACGAGGCCCCCTCGGCAGGTGTCGTGCCTGGTGGAAGCAGCAGGGCGTCTGCCGCCTTGATGGTGCGGTATTGCGCATACATCGCCCCGCCCAGCACCGCCACGGTCTTGCCGAGCAGCGCTTGCGCCTCGGGAGACGCGCCCGCCTGAACGACGATGCCCGCCCCTTCGTTTCCGACAGGCATAGCTTCGCCGACGCGCGGCTTCATCGCCCGCATCATCTGTTCGGGAATGGTCGCGGTGACGGTGCGGCTCTCTCCCGAGCCGGCGGTCCGGGCGGTGCGGACATCCGCCGGACCCAGAAGCAGCCCGAGATCGGAAGGGTTGATCGGCGAGGCCTCGATGCGGACGACGATCTCGCCAGGCGCCGGATCGGCGACCGGTACGCGCGCCAGCGACAGTTCAAGTTCGCCGTCGGCCTTCACAAGCGAGCGAAGCTGAAGCCCCGAGCCGGGATGAGTGGATTGCATCGGAATTCTGCTCCTGTCCGGGTCGTGGGTTGGATCGCATGGGGCGGCGGATCATGCGACGGAGCCGTCCGGCGCGCAAATGTCAATCGGGGCGCCAGGTTTCCGGCCGATCAGGTGACCGTCGCCTGGCGCCGGAAATCCGGGGTGTCAAAGGCGCGTGTCGCCAGGATTTCGCCGAGGATGTCCATGGCGTCCCAGACATCCACATAGCGGATGAAAAGGGGGGAGAAGCCGAAGCGGATGGTGTCGGGCGCGCGAAAGTCGGCGATGACGCCCCGGGCCGCGAGGGCCTGGACGACGGCGTAGCCGTCCTCGTGCAGAAGACTGACATGGCCGCCGCGCATCTCGCGTTCGGCGGGCGAGGAAGTCGCCAGTTTCATGGCGCTGGCGCGCGCGAGACAGAGATCTCCCAGAGCGCGGGCCTTGCGGGTGGCGAGGGACATGTCGACGTCCTCCAGGGCGTATAGGGCGCCGGACAAAGCTGCAAGCGACAGGATGGCGGGCGTGCCGGACGCGAACCGTGCGACGTGGTCCGCCGGGCGGTATCCCGCGTCAAAGGCGAAGGGCGCGGCATGTCCCATCCAGCCTGGAAGCGGCGAGCGCATGGTCGCGGAGACGTCGCGGCGGGCATAGACAAAGGCTGGCGATCCCGGGCCGCCATTGAGGTATTTGTAGGTGCAACCGGCCGCGAGGCGCGCGTCAGACGAGCCCATGTCGACATCCAGCACGCCAGTCGCGTGGCTGAGATCCCAGAGAACGATTCCGCCGCCCTGCGCCGCAGCAGCTTCATGCGCGGCCATGTCCGCCATGAGGGCGGTGCGGTAGTTGACCACGCTCTTGATGAGAACCCCGCCTTCGCGGGCCAGCGCGGTGGCGCCGTCGCCGGGAGCGAGGCTCATGAGGGGCGCGCCCGACAGGCTGGCCAGACCTTCCGCGATGTACTGGTCGGTCGGAAATTCGTCCTCCTCGATGAGCAGCGTGCGGGAGCGGACCAGCGGCAGCGCGGCGGCGGCAAGCTTGAAGAGATTGACCGAGACGCTGTCGCAGACGATGACCTCGCCGGGCCGGGCGCCGATGAGGCGGGCGATCCGCGCTCCGGTGCGTGCGGCCAGGTCGATCCAGCCAGCGTCGTTCCACGACCGGATGAGACCCTGCGCCCATTCCCGCCCCGCCGCCTGCCCGACGCGATCCAGCGCGGTATGGGTGGCCGGACCAAGGGAGTGGCCGTCGAGATAAATCAGACCTTCCGGCAGGACGAAGGCGGAGCGCGCAGACGCTAGCGGGTCGCGTGCATCGAGCGTTGCAGCCCCGGCGCGGGAGGTCGGAGGTTGGGACATCCCGGCTGTTCTCGCACCGGCGCATGGGGACGCAAAGAGGGCTTGCCTCTGGCGGCGGGGCAAGCGAGTTTTGGCGATGCAAGGTGGATATCCGATTGTCGGCGTCTGGCTGCTCTGCGCTGTCGCGGGCGGCGCCCTCGCCGGATGCGCACCGGGCGTAGGGCGGGAAGAGGCCCGGGACGTCGGCGTCGTCACGCCGGTGCAGGCTCCAGACCTGATGACCTGGGCCGAGTTTGAGGGCCGGTCGTCGCCGTCGCCGACAACCAGCGTCGTCTTCGGAACCGGCGCGACGGATATCGCCGATCTCTGGCTGCCGGAGGGACCGGGACCGCACAAGGTGGTGCTGATGGTCCATGGCGGATGCTGGCAAAAGTCGGTCGCGGACCGGACCTTGATGAACCATGCAGCCGAGGATCTGCGAAAGCGCGGGCTTGCGGTCTGGAATATCGAGTATCGCGGCGTCGACGAGGCCGGCGGCGGCTATCCGGGGACGTTTCTCGATGTCGCGAGAGCCGCGGACGCGCTGCGCAGCGCCGCCGCAGAACACAATCTGAAGATTGATCGCGTGGCGGCGTTCGGCCATTCGGCAGGCGGGCACCTGGCCCTGTGGCTCGCGGCGCGGCCGAACCTGCCGGTGTCGAGCCCCCTCCGTAGCGCCGACCCGCTGCCGATCGCGGGGGTCGTCAATGCCGGCGGTCTGGCGGATCTGGAGGCCTCGACCATGCAGGCTGACTGTCTCCTGGCGGTCATGGACAGGCTCACGGGCGCCCCCGATGCGCGGCGTGCGGACGTCATGTCCGACACCTCGCCGGCGCGGCTGCTGCCGACGGGCGTTCGCCTTGTCAATCTGAGCGGCGAACAGGACCATGTTTCTCCACCCGCCCTGGCGCGGGGGCTCGCCCGCAAGGCGGCGGAGCGGGGGGACGAGGCGGAGGCTGTCATTGTCCCGGCGACGGGGCATGTCGAGTTGATCAGCCCCGGCACGGCGGCGTTCGAGCAAGCTGCCGTGCTTCTCTTAGAGATGCTGCGCTGACCCCAGCCTGCTTGACCTGCCGCGCCGCCATGCCCCAGTAAAACAAGCCCGGATTGCAGGACAGCGCGGGCGCGCAAGAGGGCCAGGGTCATGAAGCTGAACATCACGGTGGACTGCACGCCCGAGGAAGCGCGGCAGTTCCTCGGCCTGCCGAACATCGATTCGATCAATGAAACGCTGGTCAAGGCGATCAAGGACCGCATCGAGCAGAACATCGAAATGGTGTCGCCGGAATTCTACCTCAAGCAATGGTATTCGATGGGCGGGCAGGCCAGCGACCAGTTCATGCAGATGATGTCGGCAGGGGCGAGAGCGGCGACGGGCGCGCCGGCGCCGGCAGCGAAGAAATAGGTCTGACGTTTGCCCGACGGCGCCGATCGCGGAGACCAAGCCATGTCGGACAACGCCAAACGCAACGCGGCCGTGGCGGCGCTGGCTCTGGTCGAACCGGGGATGGTGCTGGGACTTGGGACCGGCTCGACGGCGGCGATCTTTGTGCGTCTTCTGGCCGAGAGGGTGGCGGCGGGGCTGGAGATTGTCGGGACGCCGACCTCGGAGGCGACGTACAGGCTGGCGAGGGATTTGGGCTTATCGCTGATCGATCCGGACGATCTTGAGCGCATCGATCTCACCATTGACGGAGCGGACGAGTTCGACGCCGGGCTGCGGCTGATCAAGGGCGGCGGCGCGGCGCTGTTGCGGGAGAAGATCATCGCCGAGGCCTCCGACCGGATGGTGGTGATCGCCGATTCTGGCAAGGAGGTGGCCCGGCTGGGCCGTTTTCCCCTGCCGGTCGAGATCAATCCGTTCGCGGCTGAACTGACGCGGCGGCGCGTCGAGGCGGCGGCGGCCGAGATGGGACTCTTTGGGGCGACGAGTTCGTGGCGGATGGCGACCGCCGAATCCCGCCTGCATACGGATGGCGGGCATCTGATCCTCGACCTGAAGTGCGGGAGCATTCCCGATCCGGACGGTCTTGCGGCGGCGCTCGACGTCATTCCCGGCGTGGTCGAGCACGGACTGTTCATCGGCTATGCGGACCTCGTGATCGTGGGCGAGGAAAGCGGCGTGAGGATGGTGCGCCGCCAGATGTAAAACCGCTGCGCAGCTACGCGTAGCGGAACCCATTGCATTTCGCTGCAGGACGGCCCCGTGCTAGCGTCTCGTGCATTGAAATCGAGGGACGGCCAATGGCGTCGAAATTCGTCACGGCGAGTCTGGTCGCCTGCTGCCTGTGCATTGCGCCCCTGGCCGCCGGTCAGACGCCAGGGGTTGCCGCGAGCGAGGCGGCCGTCGCGACCTACGCCGCGCCTCGGACCTCCTTTGGCCATCCCAGCCTCGAAGGCGTCTGGACGCAGAACTTCCTCATCCTTCTGGAAGCCTCGCCTCAGGCGCCGATGCTGACGCTGCCCGAGCCGGCCGCAAAAGCCATGGCCGCCCAGGTTGCCGGCGGCATCGGCGCCGGGTTCGACAAGAATCTCGATCCTGAAGTGCCCGAACTGATGCGATCGACGGATGGACTGCCGATTGTCCGGGGCGAGCGGCGCACGCGTTCCGTCGTCGAACCTGCCGATGGCAAGCTGCCCTATACGGCGGAAGCTCGAAAGGAATCGACACGGGGGTATGGCGCCGACGGTCTGTTCGGCAACCCGGAGGAACGGCCCAACTGGGAACGCTGCATCACCAGTCTCGGCCTCCCACCCGTCAGCGGGATGTACACGACGAGCGCAAATCCCCGCCACATCATCCAGGCGCCGGACGTCATCGTGATCCACACCGAGTATGGAGACGAGGCGCGGATCATACCCATCTCCGCCATGCATCGACCGGAGGCGCTGGTCTCGCCGCTCGGCGATTCCATCGCGAAATGGGACGGAGACACCCTGGTCGTCGAAACCGTCGGTCTGCCGGAGCATGACCGCGTCCGCGCGTTTTCCAATCTTATCGTTCCCGCAACGGCCAAGGTCATCGAGCGATATACGCGGCTGTCGGAGACCGAGCTGCTCTACCAGTACACGGTGCTGGATGCCGCGACCTACACAGCACCGTGGCTTGCGGAGTATTCGCTGTACCGAACCGATCAGCGCATGTTCGAGCACGCCTGCCATGAAGGCAATTACTCCCTCCCCAACATTCTCAAGGGCGGTCGCGTGTCGGATGCAAGCGTCAAGGCGCCGCCGAAGTAGGTCGGGCATAGGGGCGCTCAATTCAACAGCCTTCAAATGAATCCAGTTGAAGGCGGGCTGACACAGGGAGATCGGACATGCGGGTTCTGACCGGACTGATGATGGGGCGCGCACTGGCGCTGACGCTGGCGGCCGGCGGAGCGGCGTTGGCGGCGCCTCCGGGCGTCACCGTCAGGGACGGCGCGTTCGTGGGGCCGGACGGCAAGCCGCTCTACACGTTCGCGCGGGACGCCGAACCCGGCAAGTCGGCCTGCAATGGCGGCTGCGCGGCAGCCTGGCCTCCGCTGGCGGCCGCCGACGCAGCGGATGACGGGGACTGGAAGGTCGTCACCCGCGATGACGGGTCGAAGATGTGGTCCTACAAGGGCAAACCGCTTTACACATTCGCGAGGGATGTCGCGGGGGAGGCGGCGACCGGCGTGTCGGCGGCCTGGCCCCTGGCGAGGGAATAGAGGCCGGCGCACCGAACCGACTGTTCCTGAAGGGAACGAAGTCCTACATAACTCGTCGGGCACGGGCCGCGAGGGCGTTGATGGCTTACGACCATGATCTTTTCACGATCGGCGCTGGTTCCGGCGGCGTCAGGGCCTCGCGTCTTGCGGCGCTGAGCGGCGCCAGGGTCGCCATCGCGGAGGAGTATCGCACCGGCGGGACCTGCGTGATCCGGGGCTGCATTCCCAAGAAGTACATGGTCTACGCCAGCGAGTTCGGCCGGTCGTTCGAGCACGCAAAAGGCTATGGCTGGAGCGCCGACAATGTGCGTCACGATCATGCGGGGTTCATGGGGCGCATGCATCGCGAGGTGGACCGGCTGTCCGGCATCTATGCGCGCAATCTGCGCAATGCCGGCGCCGAAATTATCGAGGAGCGCGCCGAACTCGTCGATAAGCACACCGTGAAGCTGGTAAAGTCGGGACGCACGGTCACGGCGAAGACAATCCTCGTCGCCACCGGCGGACGGCCGATCTGGCCCCGGGAAATAGAGGGATGCGAACACGCCATAACCTCCAACGAGATCTTCCAGATGGAGATGCTGCCGAGGCGCATGGTGATTTTCGGAGGCGGCTACATCGCCGTGGAGTTCGCGTTCATCATGAGCGGGCTAGGGGTCGAGACGTGCCTCGTCTATCGCGGCGAGACCGTGCTGAAATTCTTCGACGACGACGTGCGCACGCATGTGCACGAGGAGCTGAAGCGCAAGGGCGTGTCGGTCATCACAAAGGCGTTCGCGTCACGGATCGAAAGGCTCGGGGATGGGTTTCGCACCCACCTCACCAATGGCGAAAGCGTGAGTTCGGACGTCGTGATGATGGCGATCGGCCGCGAACCCTGCACCGAAGGGCTTGGCCTGGAAAAGGCGGGCGTCGCGCTCAGCGCAAAGGGCGCTGTCATCGTCGATGAGTTCTCGCGAACGAATGTCGATAACATCTTCGCCGTTGGGGACGTGACCGACCGGATCAATCTGACGCCGGTCGCGATCCGGGAGGGGCAGGCGTTCGCCTATTCGGAATTCATGGGCCAGCCGACCGCATTTGACCATGACGACGTGCCCCATGCGGTGTTCTCGCAGCCGCCCGTGGGCGTGGTGGGGCTGTCCGAGGCCGAGGCGCGAAGGCGGCATGGCGGGATCGACATCTACAAGGCGACGTTCCGGCCGATGAAAGACATGCTCACAGGGGACGAGGAACGTGTGCTAATGAAGATCGTCGTGCGGGCCGAGGACAATCGGGTCGTCGGCGTTCACATTGTCGGTCCGGATGCGCCGGAAATCATCCAGGCGGCGGCGATCGCCGTAAAGATGGGCGCGACCAAGGCCGATTTTGACCGCACCTGCGCGCTCCACCCCTCGATCGCCGAGGAGCTTGTGACGCTGAAGGACAGATGGGTCCCGCCCGACATGACGACGGCGGGTTGAGGACAACGCCATGCAATCGACGTGGAAGTACTGGGACCTCCTGATCGTCATCGGCGGCCTGGTGGTTGGATTCGGTGTCTGGTTCGTTCCCAATTTCATGGCCGATCCCACGGTGCAGGAGCTGATGGCGACCCAGATCGAGAGGCGCGAACGGGCCGAGGCCTACGCCGCCGAGCAGGCCCGGATCGAGAAGGAGCGCGAGGACCTGGGGATCGTCTACTTCCCGTCTCCCGTGACGCCGCCGGTGGATCCTCGGCAATAGCTGGCCATCGAGACCAGTTCCCGGCGAAGCGCCAAAAATTGTAAAGAGACAGCCGCGCGTCTTTGGGGGTATTGAAGCGCGATTCCGGCATGCATGATTCCGGTTGCAGGATTTCCGTTGGCGGAGAGAGCGCGTGGCGCCACGTACCGTTTCCGTCGTGAACATGAAGGGCGGGGTGGGCAAATCCACCACCGTCGCCTGTCTCGCCGACACGTTGACGGCGCAGAACGGGCTGCGCGTTCTGGTCGTCGATCTCGATCCCCAATCCAACGTCTCGATAATGCTGGCTGGCCTCGACCGCTGGGGCGAGCTGCGGAAAAAGTCGAGCACGATCGACGAGTATTTCAACCAGTATGTGCATGGCGGGGAGCCGCGATTCTTTCACGAAATGATCGGCCACAAGGTAAGCGACCTGGCCGGTGATCCGCAGCTCGATCTGGTCATTTCGACTCCCGAGTTCCGGTACATCGAACGCGAGGCCCTCGCCAAATGGGTGAAGCAGGGGTTCGACATCGAAAGGCTGAAGAAAAAACTGAGCCGCCTCACCTTGTCGGCGCTCGACAATGTAGGCGACAGTTATGACCTGGTGCTGTTCGACTGCCCGCCGGGAATATCGCTGTTCGCCGAAGCCGCCATCGAGTTGTCCGAGTTCGTGCTGATCCCGACCATCCCCGATTATGTGTCGCGCCTCGGGATTTTTGCGTTCACACGGCGGGCGGTCCGCTCGATGGAGCAGAGGCGGTTCACCGAAGACCGGATCTGGACGCTGATCACCAAGTTCGAAAGCGCCAACGCCCTGCATGAGAGCGAGGCCGAACTGCTGGCCAAGCAGTTCAACGTGTTCGACACGCGAGTGATGCAGAGCGAGGATATCGCGCGGGCGGCCGAATGGTCCGATGCGCGCCGGACACTCGATCAGAAATATGGCAGATCGACCGACACGGTCCGCAAGCTGGCGGCCGAATTTTGCGAGCGGACAGGACTGATATGATCGAGAAGGCCCTGTCGAGCCTGTTTCGTGTCATCCAGGAGGAGGCGGCGTCAAACCCCGCCTTCGGACGCAGGCTCGAGGATGCGCTGGGGAGTTTTGCCGAAGAATATGGGGAGACGAGACGAACGGAGCGCCGGGTGGCGGGCTTTCACCCGTTTGTCGAATTCAAGACGGACGCACCGGAGGAATTCCGCGGGCGCCTGATGAAGTTCGAGCCTGCCGAACTCCGCATGGTCATGACCAAGCACAATCTGGACCCGACCGGATCCTTGCGGGCAAGGAGAACGTCCAAAAAGGCGCTGGTCGATCACATTCTCGCGGCAGCGCAGAAACGCGCCGAGCGCGACGCGAAAATGTTCGAGTATTAGCGGACTGCAGCGATCAACGCTCTATGCTTCCTCGACCGTGACCGATTGCGAGAGGCTGTTGCAGTAGACCGACGTGGTCAGGAAGGCGATGTCGGCGGCGTCGCGCCCAACCCCGATACGGACGAGGCCATCGACCGGCGCAAGGCGCGTAGGATCGACCAGCCACCAGCCGCCGTTCAGAAAGACCTCGAAGACGGCGTGGAAGTCCGGCGGATCAAGCCGCCATGCATAGGCGCTGACCGCGCGAGCCGGTATGTTGAGCGCGCGGCAGAGGGTGATGCCGAGATGGCTGAAGTCGCGGCAGACGCCCGCACGATCGACGAAGGTGCGTTCGGCGGTGGTTTCGGCGTTGCTGACGCCTGAAATATAATCGACATGGCTGTAAATCCAGTCGAGCACGGCCAGCACGCGCGCGCCGCCGTCCGGCTGCGCGCCGAACTCTCGAAAGGCGAAGCGGTAGAATTTGTCCGACGGACAATAGCGGCTGGGGGTCAGGTATTGCAGGGCCTGACGCGGGAGTTCGCGCCACGGATGCTGGCGCAGACCCGCAGGCAGCGACAGACGACGCCCATTATCGACCACGGCTTCATAAAGCAGTGTCGTTCGACCCGACAGCACGGCGCGAAAGCGGCGTTCGCCGCGCTCGTCGGCTTCGTCCTGAAGAATGTTCACAGGCGGCGTGACATCGAGCGCTTCCGAGACGATGGCCTGGTCGCTGGAAGAGGCCGCCTGAATGGACACGATGGTTTCCGTGTCGGGCTGGAAATCGAACACAAGCTCGGACCTCACCTTCAGTCGCAAGACCTGGTCTCCTCGGGATCTCGTGTGATTGAACGGGCGTCCACGAATGCGCAATGCAGGCGCAAGTTCCGGCGCCAGGCAATCTGGAAGGACGCTTTATCTCGTGCGGCGCCAGTTCAGGCTTCCATGGCTTCGCCTTCGATGCGGCGCAGAAGACGCGATTTCATCCCTTCGGTCGTCGAGAGCTGGACCGGAGCGGCGAGACGTTTCGAGAGTTCCTGCTCTAGACCGATCAACTCCATGAGGCTGATGCGCCTCGAAAAGTCCACCAGCAGATCAATGCCGTCGGCCGCCTCGGCCGTGTCGCGGGCATGCGGGCCGAAAACCCTCAGTCGGGCGACGCCGCGACCGGCGAGCCAGGGTTTGAGCGTCTTGAGACGTTCGAGAAGGTCGGCGCGTTTCATGCCCTATTGTCGCATGGATGCCAGGCGGGGCCAAATCAGGTGAGCAGGCGCTGGCTCGGCCGCCGCCGCGCAGTTGACGCCAGTGCGGGTCGCGCGTAGAAGCCCGGCGCATGAAACGCTCGTTTAGCAAACGCTATTGGACCATCATGACGCCCAAGGGGCGGATGGCTCAAGAGCTTGCGGACGCAAGCTAGAGCCGCCCGAAAACCCCGCCGGCAACGGACGGGGCCGCTCCAGCAACGCCCCGTCTCCGCCTCAAACAGGAGACCAAGACGTGACCCAGGCAGACCAGGCCAGCCGCCGGACGGACAGCAGGACTGCCGCCGGCAAGACTGTGGCGGTCGTGGGCGCCACGGGGGCGGTCGGCGCCGAAATGCTGCGGTGTCTCGAGCGGAGTTCTTTTCCGACGGAAAGGCTGAAAGTGTTCGCCTCCGAACGCTCGGCCGGCCGGAAGCTGGTCTTCAGGGACCGCGAAGTCGCGCTTGAGGTGCTGTCGGACAACGCCTTCGAGGGCGTGGACGTCGCGCTCTTCGCCTCGGAGTCCGACGTATCGAAGAAATATGGGCCGATCGCCGTGAGCGCCGGCGCCGTCGTGATCGACAATTCCTCGGCATTTCGCATGGATCCCGGCGTGCCGCTGGTGGTGCCGGAGGTGAATGGCCGACTGATCACGCCGGACCAGCGGCTCTACGCCAATCCCAATTGCGTCGCGGTCATAATGGCTGTGGCGCTGTGGCCCCTGCATCAAGCGGCAGGCATCACCCGCATCATCGCCTCGACCTATCAGTCGGCATCCGGCGCCGGCGCCGCAGCCATGGAGGAGCTGGAGGTCTCGACGCGGGCCTATCTCAAGGGCGACACATACGAGCCCAGGGTTCTGCCGCATCCCTATGCCTTCAACCTGTTCAGCCACAACACGGCGATCGGCGAGGACGGCTATAATGGCGAGGAGCAGAAAGTCATCGCCGAGATGCGCAAGATCATGGGCCTGCCCGGGCTTCGGGTTGGCGTCACCTGCGTGCGCGTCCCGGTGCTGCGGGCGCATTCGATGGCGCTGACGGTGGAGTTCGCCGACCGGCTGGAGGTGGGAAACGCCCGCGCGCTGCTCTCCTCCGCGCCGGGAATCAGGGTGGTGGACGACCGGCTCGGCAATCATTTCCCGATGCCGGTCGAGAGTTCCGGACAGGACGATGTCCTGGTCGGACGCATCAGGGAGGACGTGTCAGATGCAAGCGGCCGGTCGCTGGCCCTGTTCGTGTCGGGAGACCAGTTGCTCAAGGGCGCCGCGCTCAACGCCGTCCAAATCGCCGAGCGCCTTGTTTAGGAGCCTGCCATGCATATCGGCTTGATTGGCGGCATCGGACCCGCGGCGACCGCGTTCTACTACCGCGGGCTGACGCGAGCGTTCGCCGCGATGGGCCGCAAGCTTGAGCTGACGATCGCGAACGCCGAAGTGCGCGAGATGACACGCAATATGGATGCGCGCGATCCAAGAGCGCAGGCCGCGATCTTCGCGGAGCTGATCGGCAGGCTGAAAGCTGCGGGGGCGAAGGCGGCGGCCGTGACCTCCATGGGCGGGCATTTCTGCATCCGAGAGCTGAGCGATGTTTCGTCGCTGCCGCTGATCAATGCTATTCCAGTTCTGGACCAGCACTTCGGGACGATGGGCGTGAAGCGGATCGGTCTGCTGGGTTCGCGCGCGGTGATGGAGTCGAAATTCTATGGCGGGGTAAACTCGGTAGAGATTGTCGTGCCGAAGGGAAGCGATCTCGACGCAGTGCATGAGCGTTATGTCGCCATGGCGACTGCCGCCGTCGCGACCGATGCCGACCGGCGATTTTTTCTCGACGCCGGGAAACGGCTGGCGGACGAACAATGCACCGACGTGGTCGTGCTATCGGGAACCGATCTCTTCCTTGCTTTCGAGGGCGCCAGTCCAGGCTACCGGATCGCCGATGCGGCCGAGATTCACATAGGCGCGATCGTGCGCGCGGCGATGCAGGACGTGTCATGAGTTTGATCAACCGGATTGACGCAGGGTTGGGCGATGCTCTTGATCGGGCCGGTCAGCTTGGAGCAGGCAAAGCCGTGACCCTGTCGGATGGTAGCGCCGCCCGGACCGACTGGTCGCCCTCCTCCTGGAGATCCAGGCCGGCCCTGCACATTCCGACCGATTATCCTGACCCCGCAAAGCTCGATGCGGTCGAAAAACAGCTGGCGAGCTATCCCCCTCTGGTTTTCGCAGGCGAAGCGCGAAAGCTGACCTCGCGACTGGCGGAGGTCGCGGCCGGCAAGGCGTTCCTGCTGCAGGGCGGGGATTGCGCCGAGAGCTTCAAGGAGTTCCATCCCAACAATATCCGCGACACGTTCCGGCTGATCCTGCAGATGGCGGTGGCGCTGACATTCGCCGGCGGCAAGCCGGTGGTGAAGGTCGGCCGGATCGCCGGCCAGTTCGCCAAGCCGCGTTCGGCGCCGATCGAGACGATCGACGGGGTGACGCTGCCTTCCTATCGCGGCGACAACATCAACGGGATGGAGTTCACGCCCGAAGCGCGAGCGCCGGATCCGGCCCGCCTGATGCAGGCCTACGCGCAGTCTGCGGCCACACTCAACCTGCTGCGGGCGTTCGCGCAGGGCGGCTATGCCAGCCTCATCAATATTCACAAATGGATGCAGGATTTCGTGGACCGCTCACCGTCGGGCGAGCGTTACAAGGCGCTCGCCGCGCGCATCACGGACGCGATGCAGTTCATGGCGGCCTGCGGGATCACGCCGGAAACGACCCCTGCGCTGGAGCAGACGGATTTCTACACGTCTCACGAGGCTCTCCTGCTCGGCTACGAGCAGGCGATGACGCGCGAGGATTCGACGCGTCCCGGCGAGTTCTACGACACTTCGGCGCACATGATCTGGATCGGAGACCGCACACGCCAGTTCGACCATGCGCATGTCGAATTCTGCCGCGGGGTGCGCAATCCGATCGGTCTCAAATGCGGTCCGTCCATGGAGCCGGGCGAGCTCATCCGCCTGATCGACATTCTCAACCCGGACAACATTCCCGGCCGCCTGACGCTGATCGCCCGGTTCGGATCGGACAAGGTTGAGGCGGGTCTGCCGCGACTGGTGCGTGCGGTACAGGCGGAAAGCCGCACGGTGGTGTGGTCGTGCGATCCGATGCACGGGAATGTCGAGAAGGCCTCCAACGGCTACAAGACGCGCCCTTTCGAGCGCATCCTGTCGGAAGTGGCGCAGTTCATCGACGCGGTGGAAGGCGAGGGCGCACATGCAGGCGGCGTCCATCTGGAAATGACCGGGCAGAACGTCACCGAATGCACGGGCGGGGCGGAGAAAATCTCGGCCGAGGATCTGCTTGACCGCTATCACACGCATTGCGACCCGAGGCTCAACAATGAACAGGCGCTGGAGCTGGCTTTCCTGATCGCGGAAAAGCTGTCGGCGAAGCGCGCGGCGTGACTCTGGCCCACGCGTCTGGCCGTCAGGGTGCGTTCTTCGCGGTCTGGTGCGCGTCGGCCCGGCGGATATTGTCCTCCGCCGCACGCTCCCATTTCGCCTGGATGGCCGGCGTCCGATTGAAGTACAGCCGACCGTCTATAATCCTGTAGAGGGCTGGATCGCCCGGTGCGTCCGTCCCGTGCGCAGCGGCATAGGCGCAGCGTCCCGCGTACTGGGGCAGATAGCGCTCGGGATTACTGCGAAAGAGGTCCCGGTTGGCGGCGCTGTTGAACAAGTAGCGGACGCCTGCATGCTCGGCGGCGATCGCCTCTACGCCGCGCTGGGGAGGGCCTGAGCCGGCGAAGTATGTGACCAGGTCGGCGCCGTCCGCCCCAAGAGGCGCCCCAGGCATCATACCCGTGTGGTCATGCTGGAAGACGTCTGGCGAGGCGGGAATACTCAAGCCGCCGGAGGCCAGCCAGCTCCGCGTCGCGGCGGCCGAGCGCTCGATCAGCGCTGCCGAGTGGCCGAAGTTGAAAGGCGATACATCGAGCGGGCAAAGATGCGGCGCCACGTGGACCTGCACGTCGCGCGATATCAGTCGAAGGTCGCGTTCCATCTGATTGGCGATGAGGAGCGTGACGGCGTGCAATCCGCGCCCGACGGCGCCTGGCGGCGGCCCCGCCAGGGAGCAGGCATACCCGGTCTGCAAAACGATGATGCGGGTCGCGCCCAGCTCGGCGGCCGTCAGGATCGGAGTGTTGCCTGCGATAGCTCCGTCAATCAGATGATCAGCTTCGATTTCGACGGACGGAAAGGCTATGGGAATCGCTGAACTGGCCAGCACCGCCTCAATGGCGGGCCCGCGCGACAAGCAGACCGCCTCGCCGCTCAGATTCGTCGCGACGACGTGAACGGGTATTTCCGTCTCCTCCAGTCGTTCGAAGGCCAGATGGCGCGTGATTATCCGTCGCAAGCCGTGTGATTCAAATACGCTGCCGCCGCCGCGTAGTAGGCTAAGCGCGCCGCGGAAGGTGAACGGGAAAACATCCTGGCGCGCCAGGGAGATCCAGACCGCCTCCAGTGCAGCCACGCCCTCCGCGTTCGGGCGTCCGGCAAAGTAACAGGCGTTGAGCGCCCCGACCGAAGCGCCGACCACGAGATCCGGCCGCTCTCCGGCGGCCACCAGTTCGCGCAAGGCTCCGACCTGGATCGCGCCCAGACTGCCGCCGCCTGCAAACACGAAGGCGGTGCGATGCGGGGATCGGCTCATGGAGGTTCAGCGCCCGAAGTTCGCAACGACGCCCGTCCGATGCGCCCGCAATGCTTGCCGCACCATGCTACAGGGCGCGGACGCGGGGCAAGGCGCGAACTCCCTGTGTCAGGGGAATCTCTTGAAGCCATCATGCAGTTGGGTCGGTCCGGAGCTGGTCGCTTTTCGGGACTTGCCAAATTGTCGCGGATCGGAGACAAGCCACGTCCCGCTGGACCGAAGAGGAGGGTCGCATGATTTCAGTTGTCCTTCCCACCCCTGTTGTTTGTCCGTTCAGCGTTGTCGGCTCAAGTCGAAACCGATAGCTCCAGCGGCCAGAATGGCCCGAGCCCGTTCCGGCATTGTCGGGACACCCCAATCCGATACGTCTTCCAGAAAAGGCGCGCCAAAGAACGCGCCAGGAGCAGCTTCGATGACTTCCACTTCCAGACTGCCCGCCTGGGCGCGGCCGCAGGAAATGCTCGACCTGGTGCGGTTGGCTGTGCCGGTGGCGCTGTCGCGTGCGAGCTTCATGCTGATGTCCCTGACGGACGCCGTGATCCTGGCGCGCTATGCGCCGGGCGAACTGCCCTATGTGCTGAACGGCTGGCTCCCGATCGGCGTTGTGATGGGGTTCGGCATGGGGCTCATGATTGGCGTTCAGGTGCTGACGGCCGAACTGAGCGGCGCCGGGAAGGCGCGCGAGACGGGGCGGATTTTCCGGCGCGGCCTGGTCGTGGCGTTCATCTATGGCGTCGTCGCGACAGCGCTGTGCATCGTGATCGCGCGGCCGCTTCTCGGATGGGTGGGTTTCGACGACGGCCTCGCCGACGCCACGACGACCGTCACTCATATCCTCGCCTACGGCTTTCTCGCCCACATGCTGTCGATGTGCTGCTCGTCCTATCTGGAGGCCTTGCGGCGCCCCAACATCGTGACGGCCATCTCAATGGTCGCAGTGGTTGTGAACCTCATCTTCGCCCTGATCCTGGTGCCGCAATACGGCGCCGAGGGCGTCGCCTGGGGAACGACCGGGTCGCGGGTGTTCATGGCGGCGCTCCTGTTGCTGGCGGCCATCGTGCTGACGCCTGCGCTGAAGGCATCGGCGACACCGCCTGCCGGAGAGTTCCGGCGCCAGAACACGGTCGGGATCGGAACGGGCGTCGCCAACATCGCGGAGTGGGGCAGCTTCAACCTTACCTTCGTGATCGCGACGCTGGTCAGCCTCGACGCGGGGACGATCTACGGCCTCACCGTGCAGATGATGGGCGTCATCTTCATGATCTATGTCGGACTGGGGACCGCCACGAGCGTGCGCGTCGCCGAGCATGTCGGCCGCGCGGACCGCAAGGGCGTGCAGAATGCGTCACGCCTCGGCGTTGCGGCGTCCAGCCTCCTCGGGCTGGGCCTCGCGCTGCTGCTGTTCCTGTTGCGCGAGCCGATCGCCGTCGTATGGCTCAACGCGTCCGAGGAGACGTCGGCCGGCGCGCATCTCGCGCCGACCCTGGCGGCGATGCTGGCCGCCGCGGCGTTCGTGACCGTTTTCGACGGGTTGCAGGGCGTGGGCTCGATGGCGCTGCGCGCGCAGGGCGTCATCTGGACGCCGACAGCCATCCATGTCGGCTCCTATGTTTTCGTCATGCTGCCGCTGTGCTGGTGGCTGGCGCTGCCGCAGGGAATGGGTGTGTGGGGGGTCTTCATCGGCGTCGCCATCGCGTCGGTTCTGGCCGGGTCGGCGCAGGTCGCCGCCCTGGAATGGCAGGCGGCGCGCGGCGTCCGCCGGGCCACGCTTGCACGGCTGGCGTGAGACTTGCGGGCGGAGGCGCTGGCGCAGAAACGGGGTCCCGCGAGAGACCCCGTCCGGCTCGACTTCAGGTGGGTTGCACCGTCCTCAACTCGCCAGATCCTTCAGCGCCGACGCCGGCTTGAAGGCGGCGGACGTCCGGGCCGGAATGCTGATCGCCTTGCCGGTGGACGGGTTGCGGCCTTCACGGGCGGCGCGTGTCTTGGCCACAAAGGTGCCGAAGCCGGCTAGGGCGACCTGCTCGCCCTTCTTGAGGCTGTCGGCGATGGTGTCGAACACGGCGTCGACGATCCGGGCGGCTTCCGTCTTCTTCAGGTCGGCCGCCTTGGCGACGGCGTCGGTGAGATCCGATTTGTTCATAACTCCCTCCTTAAGGGTCCGCCGCCCAAAGCGGCGTGAAAGCCGGCTCGCCGCCAACCTGGCGGCGACGGGCGGATGACGCAGGGCTTCCTACGATTCGTAAACCCCAAAATTGTCCAAAAACCCCGAAAACACGGGCTATATCCCCAGAATCCAGCCCTCTTCCCCCACGATACGCACCTTCTCGGCGTCCGTGAGGCCAAGCGGCGGCGCGAAAAGGGCGCCCAGCTTTCCGTTCGCGTCACGCTGGCCGAGCCACTCCGTGAGGCCCCGGACCTGCGCCTCGTCGCGGATTTCGTTGGCCTCGGGCTGGGCCGTGTGAGCTGAGGGGTGCACCTCCGCGACAACGACGCGCGCATCCTCCAGCGCCGCGTCGTCGAGCTTTTCGAACGGAATCTCGAACGGCCAGATCTTCATGCCGGGAATCCGGTCGCGCAGACGCTCGATGGCGGGGATGCCCGTGAGGGTCTGACCGCCGACCGCGCCCGCATAGGCGATTTTCCAGACGGGCTGAGGCCGCCCTTTTTTCGCGGCGATCAGAGTTTGCTCCACGAGCCGGAATTCCGGAATGTCGCCGGGCCCGTGCTCGCGCGACTTCCTGACTGACAGCGTCGTCAATTCGTCTTTCTTCGAGCACCCCCAGAAGGGGAACGGGCCCTCCGAGATCAGCCGGTTCATGCGGGCGGCCAGGGCGAAGCGGTTGTTGGCGTTGTCCGGCTTGTCCTTCATGTCCTTGACCAGGAAGTCGCGGATCGCTTTCCAGGGCGGGCCTTTCAGCTTGAGGGCCTGCGCGGCGCCGGACGGAAACCCCATCGGAAAATCGACGCCCAGAAGCACCCTGTCGCCGCGCTTCAGGCAGCGAGCCAGGATATCCTCGAGTTCGGCGATGGCCTTGGCGCGTGTCGGCGGATTGGCGGACTTGAAGACCAGCTTCATGCGGGCGTCCGGCGTCTGGGCGCCGATCCAGATGCTGTCCGCGCCGGTCGCAGGCTTGGAGGCCGCGCTCCAATCGACCATGACGTAACTGTTGAACAGGCGCGCCATCAGGCGATGCCTCCAGGTTGAAAGGACACGGCTACAAAACGCGCCGCAGCAGGGAGAAGCCTATCAGGCACGCAGCTCGCGTTGCGGACTGTTTGCCCGGGAGCCAGAGCCTGATGCGATCGACCTCTATCAGGTCGATCGTTGAATCAGTCTCCACACCAATGAATCCAGAGCAACTTACTTCGATCGATCCGGATCGGGTCGATCTACATCAATCGAAGGTTGCTCTCGTCGCTCAGGCCAGCCTGACCAGCATCTTGCCTGTGTTCCCGCCCGAGAACAGCGAAAGAAAAGCTTGCGGGGCCGACTCGATGCCCTCCGCCACGGTTTCCTCGTACCGGATCCGGCCCGTCGCAATCCATTCGGACATGTCCTTGACGAAGGCTGGCTGCATGTCGGCATGGTCGGACACCAGCAGCCCCTGAAGCTTCAGCCGCTTGCCGATGATCATCGGCATGTTGTGGGGACCGGGGGAAGGCCTTGTGTTGTTGTAAAGCGAAATCATGCCGCAGATCGGCATGCGGGCATGGATGTTCGCGCAATCGATGGCAGCTGTGAGGTGGTCGCCGCCGACATTGTCGAAATACACGTCCACGCCCTTTGGCGCGGCTTCGCGAAGCGCGGCCGTGAGCGCCGGGCCGCCGCCGACCGCTTTGTAGTCGATGGCCGCATCGACGCCGAGGGATCTGAGCCAGTCGCATTTTTCCTGGCCGCCAGCAGAGCCGACGACGTAGCAGCCCTTGATCTTCGCAATCTGCGCGACGAGCGAGCCCACGGCGCCGCCGGCGCCGGACACGAAAACGGTCTCGCCCGCCTTGGGCTCGCCGATCCGGAGCAAGCCCGCGTAGGCGGTGAGGCCGGGCATGCCGGCGACGCCGAGGAAGGCCTGGGGCGGCAGCTTCAGGGAGGGCAGTTTCATCATGGCGACGGCGCGCGGGGCGGCGGTGAAGGCTTCACGCCAGCCGGCCATCGAGGACACCAGATCGCCGACCTGATAGCCAGCGTCGCGGGAGGCTGTCACTTCGCCCACCGCGCCGCCGGTCATGGCCTCGCCGAGCTGGAAGGGCGGGGAATAGCTTTTGACGTCGTTCATGCGGCCGCGCATGTAGGGATCGACGGTCATCCAGAGATTGCGGACCTGAACCTCTCCTTCGGCGGGATCCCCGATCTCGACACTGGAGAGGGCGAAGTCCGACGGGCTGGGCTCGCCGACAGGTCTGGCGGCGAGCCGCCATTCACGGGATGTTACCTTGGCCATTGGGGTCCTCGCTGCGGCTTTTGTCCTGCTATCGCGCGCTCAGGCGGATTTGACCAGTGCCGCGCCGGACCGCGATGAAAAATCCGGTAACTTTCTTTGATGGCCGCTTTCATTGCGCGCCTCAGCGGATGGGATATCTGCTCGTTCATCGACCGGGGTGGTCGGAAGGGTGAGTAGGCGATGCGTACGGTCAGCAATTCCGGGCGAACGACCCAGTCGCGGATCAAGGGTCCGATCGAGGGCCGGGTGCGTATCGGACTCGTCGGGGCCGGCGTGTTCGGCGGCTTTCACGCCCAGAAATTCGCTTCCTCCGCCCACGCCGATTTCGTCGGCGTCATGGACAAGCGGACGGAGGCCGCCGCCGCCGTGATCGCGAAAGTCGGCAAGGGCAAGGTGTTTTCGTCATTCGATGCGCTGGCCGAAGCCTGCGACGCGGTCGTGATCGCGACGCCGGCCAGCACGCATGCAAGCCTTGCCCGGCGGGCGCTCGAAGCGCGCAAGCACGCGCTGGTCGAGAAACCGCTGGCCCTGACCGGAGCGGAAGCGCGCTCTCTTGCCGCCCTCACGCTGAACAAGAATCTTGTCCTCCAGGTGGGACACCAGGAGCGTCTCGTGTTCGCCGCGATGGGGTTGATGTCGACTCCCGAGCGTCCCCGCCGCATTGAGGCGGTGCGTGCCGGCCCGCGATCGCCGGATGGAAGGTGCGAGGATGTCAGCGTCGTGTTCGATCTGATGATCCATGATCTTGACCTGGCGGCCGAACTCTTCGGCGGCGACGCCATGGCCGCGACCGGCTATGGCCGCAGCGTCCACACGCGCTTTCTGGACGAGGCGTCGTCGGAACTGGTGTTCGCGAACGGGGTCGCCCGGCTGTCGGCGTCGCGGTGCGCTCCGGTGCGCAAGCGGACGATGAAGATCGACTATCCCTCGGGTCGGGTGGAAATCGATTTCATCACGCGCGAGGTGATCAACGAAACGCCTTTCGATATCCGCGTCGACCTCTCCGACACCCTGCCGGACCCGCTGGGCGCGGCAGACGAAGCTTTCCTGGCGGCGATCCAGGGCCGCGCGACCTCGTCCATGACCGGCGGCGTCGGCGCCCGGGCGGCCGGCCTCGCGGAACTGGTGGAAAACGGCGCCCGCGTCGCCGTTGCGGCGTGATTTTTCGTCTGGCAGGTCGTTGAGAAAGTCCCTCCGGCGCGCCTCGCGCCTCGAAAAGCTTGGCGTGAGGCATGTAGACCGCCCAGGCGCGTCAGTCGCTTCGCTCCATTGCCCCTGAAAGCTGTCAGAGCCCTACATCCCAAGCGCAGAGATTGATTCAACGATCAATCCGCTCCGCATTGATCGCATCAAGTTCTGGGTTCAAGACTGGATGACCGCGTTTGGTCAGGCGATCTTCGATGGCTTCGTTTCATGCGCAAAGGCGTACCCTGCTGATGGCCCTGGCGGGTCTCGGCCTTGGCGCGCCGCCAGCGGCGAACGCCCAGCAAGGTCCCGATTCCGAGCGAGGCGCCGGCGAGACGCTCGAATCCTGGATCGACACCTATGGCCGGCCGACCGCGAGCGTCAGGATCAATGGCGAGGGCCCGTTCCGCTTCCTCGTCGATACCGGCGCCAACACCACCGTGCTCGCCATGCGGCATGCGCTGAGGCTGGGCGCGCCGATCCTGGGCGTCGCGACCGTCAACGGCACCACGGGCGCCGCCGAACTGCCGGTCGCGCGGATCGATACGCTGTCCACGGGAGCAGTCCAGCGCTCCGGCCTGCGCGTCGCCCTTCTCGATGACGCGGCCCTGGCGCGCGGCGACGGCATTCTTGGAACGGACGTGTTCGCGGGCCGCCGCCTGGTTTTCGATATTCCCCGCCGTGTTGTGCGTGTGGAACGCTCCCGACGAAGCAGTCGTTTGGGCTCGGGAAGCCCCATCAGGGTCCGCAAGGGCCTGCTCGCCGAGATTCGCGGCAGTGTCGGCCGGGTCGATGCGGCGCTGATGCTGGACACCGGCGCACAGGCGTCGATGATCAACCCGGCCCTGTCTGCGGCGCTGCGCAGCCATCACCCGATGCTGCCGCGGCAGACAATTGCGAGCGTCGTCGGCGTCACGGGGCAGGTGATGTTCGGCAGCATGGTCGTGCTGCCGGAACTCGACATGATATCGGTGAAGGTGAGCGACGCCCGGGCTATAGAAGTCGATGCGCCAATCTTCAAGCTTTGGGGACTGGACAGCGAGCCGGCCATGATCGTCGGCGTCGATGTGCTGTCGCGCGCCGCGTCTTTCTCGATCGACTATGGCGCGAGGTCGTTCGAGGCGATGCCGCTGGCGATGATCGCGGGCGGTTCGTGGACGGGGCAGGGCTGAGCGCCTCTGCTTGCCAACCGGGCATGGATCGTTACACCGAACGCCGCCATCGCACCCGGAAAGCCTGTATGCCCATGTCGCCCAAGGTCCGCTTCGCGCCGTCGCCGACGGGCAGGCTTCATGTCGGGAACATTCGCACCGCGCTGATCAACTGGCTGTTCGCGCGCAGCCAGGGCGGCGTTTTCGTCCTGCGCATCGACGACACCGATGTTGAACGATCGACCGCCGCCAACGAGCAGGGCATCCGCGATGACCTCTCCTGGCTGGGGCTTGTCTGGGACGAGACCTTCAGGCAGTCGGACCGGGTCGATCGTTACAGGCAGGCAGCGGAGGACCTGAAAGCCAAGGGCCTGCTCTATCCGTGCTTCGAGACTGCCGACGAGCTTGAGCGGAGGCGCAAGATCGCTCTCTCGCGTGGTCGGCCGCCGGTCTATGACAGGGCGGCGCTTGCAATGTCCGAGACCGAGCGCAAGGCGCTGGAAGCCGACGGAAAACACGCCCACTGGCGCTTCAAGCTGTCCGGCGCGGCCGTGACGTGGACCGACCTGGTGCGCGGACCTCAATCGATCGACACGTCGTCGGTTTCAGATCCGGTGCTGATCCGCGAGGACGGGTCCTTCCTCTATACCATGCCCTCAGTGGTCGATGACGTGGACGCCAGGATCACGCATGTGGTTCGGGGCGAGGATCATGTGACCAATTCAGGGGCGCAGATCGAGATCTTCGAGGCGCTGGGAGGGGCCGCGCCCGAGATGGCGCACATGCCGCTGCTGATCGGCGCGGACGGGCAGGGCCTGTCCAAGCGTCTGGGTTCGCTTTCGGTGCAGCAATTGCGGGAGGAAGGCGTCGAGCCGATGGCGATCGCGTCGCTGCTGGCGAAGCTGGGTACGTCCGATCCGGTCGAGGCGCGGGAGAGCCTTGCCGATCTGGCGAAGGAATTTTCGTTCGACAAGATCGGGCGGGCGCCGGCGCGGTTCGACGAGACGGAACTGGCCGGTCTCAACGCTCACATGGTGCGAGGGCTGAGCTTCGCGGCGGTCAAACCGAGGCTTGCGAAGCTCGCCCATGGCGAGAAGGCGACCGAGCCGTTCTGGCTTGCGATCAAGGGCAACCTGAATTCGGTTGCGGATGCCGGTACCTGGCTGTCGGTGGTCCATGGCGGGGGTCTGGTCGGCCCGGATTTGCCGGAAGAAGACCGCGACTTCGTCAGCCGGGCGCTGGCGGCGTTCCCCGAGGGAGAGGTGTCGCCGTCGACATGGCATGACTGGACAGAGGCGGTGAAGGCAGCGACAGGGCGCAAGGGAAAGGCCCTCTACATGCCGCTGCGCCGCGTGCTCACCGACCAGGAGCGTGGTCCGGAGATGGACAAGATGCTGGTGCTGATCGGGGCCGATCAAGCGCGCCGCCGGTTGACGCTGGCGGGCCGATAAAAATACCCTCGGCCGAGGGGAACGCATTCGTGCTCCGTGCATTGTAGAGCGTTGGCGAAGGAGAGACGCGATGGCTGAGTTTCCAGGCAAGAAAACGGCAGACGACATGGGTGGACTGATCCAGGGCACTCTTCACAAGCTTGGAGACGACGCCGCGCATCTCTCGGACCGAGCTTACCGCGCCGTCGGCGCCACAAGCGGACGGGCATCGGCGTTGATGGGGGATCTCGCCCACGAAACCAGCGTACGGAGCCAAAGAGCGGCGCGCCTGGCGGTTCGGGAAGTTCGCGAGCATCCGATGGCGACCCTTGCAGTCGGCGCTGCAATCGGTCTGCTGGTCAGCGCCTATCTGATGCGACGCCGGTAGTCATGGGCGCCGGTAGTCTGCGGCGCCTGAGTCTATCAGTTTTCAGTTGATGCAATTGAAGGCAATGCGATCAGCAAGCGCGACTGCGCGTTTGTATCCGAACTGGTGTTCAACGCCAAAGCCTCGGCTACCTTGATGCCGTCGATCGAGGCGGACAGTATACCGCCTGCATAGCCAGCGCCCTCGCCTGCGGGGTAGAAGCCCCGGACGCTCAGACTTTGCAAATCCTTGCCCCGCGTCATCCGGACAGGCGAAGACGTGCGCGTTTCGACGCCCGTCATGACTGCGTCGTCCATCGAAAAACCGGAGATCTGGTGACCAAAGGCAGGCAAGGCCTCGCGGATCGCGTCAACCGCGTAGGTTGGGAGGCACAGGCCGAGATCGGTGGGCGTCACCCCGGGCTTGTAGGACGGGATTACGCTCCCGAGGGCCGTGCTGGGGCGGCGGGCAAGGAAATCCCCGACGGTCTGGCCGGGCGCGTTCCAGTTCGAGCCGCCGGCAAGGTAGGCCTGCTCCTCCCAGTGGCGCTGGAAGGCGATGCCCGCGAGCGCGTCTGTGCGGAAGTCGCCGGGGAAGTCGTCCGGGTTCACGCCGACGACAATGCCGGCATTGGCGTTGCGCTCAATGCGCGAATACTGGCTCATGCCGTTGGTGACGAGGCGGCCCTGTTCGCTGGCCGCCGCGACGACTGTTCCGCCCGGACACATGCAGAAGGAATAGACCGAGCGACCGTTGGAGGCGTGGTGAGCCAGCTTGTAGTCGGCGGCGCCGAGCACGGGATGGCCGGCGCTCGGGCCGAAGCGGGCGGCGTCGATGACAGACTGCGGGTGTTCGATGCGTACGCCAATTGAGAAGGGCTTGGGCTCGAAAAACACGCCACGCGCGTACAGCATTTCGAAGCTGTCGCGGGCGCTGTGGCCGAGCGCCATGACGACCTGGTCGCTCTCGAGGGTTTCGCCATTCGAGAGGACGACCCCGGCGATGTGTTTTTCGTCGCGGCGCTGGCTGATGAGGATATCGGTGACGCGTGAGCCGAAGCGGATTTCGGCGCCGAGCGCTTCCATCTTCTTGCGCATGCGCTCAATCATCGAGACGAGGCGGAAGGTGCCGATGTGGGGCTTGGAAGCGTAGAGTATTTCGGCCGGGGCGCCCGCGTCGACGAACTCGGTCAGCACCTTGCGTCCGAGATGCCTCGGGTCCTTGACCTGGGAGTAGAGCTTGCCGTCCGAGAATGTGCCGGCTCCGCCCTCTCCGAACTGGGCGTTCGATTCCGGGTCGAGTATGCCCTTGCGCCAGAATCTGAAGGTGTCGGCCGTGCGCTCGCGGACGATCTTGCCGCGCTCCAGGATGATCGGTTTGAATCCCATCTGGGCGAGGATGAGCCCTGCAAAGAGGCCGCAAGGGCCCATGCCGACAATGATGGGCCGCGCGGCGGACCGGGCAGTTTCGGAAGGCGCGCGGGCGACGAATCTATAGCTCGTGTCGGGCGAGGGGACGATGTGCGGGTCCCTGGCGAAGTGGTTCAGGACGGCTGCTTCGTCGCTCATCTCGGCGTCGATCGTGTAGATGAGCTGGATCGCCGATGTCTTGCGGGCGTCATGCGCGCGCTTGAAGACGGTGAAGGAGATGAGGGCTTCGGCGGCGAGGTTCAGGCGTCGCAGGATCGCCTGTCGAAGTTCGGGCTCGGGGTGGTCGAGCGGGAGTTTCAGTTCATGGATCCGCAGCATGGGCGACCGTCCTCATGGGGGCGGCACAACGCACGCCAGACCAGATGAGGCGGCTTATAGATCAGACGGGGCAGGGCGTTAAGTGAGCGCGGTTAGCAACGGCCAGAGCAACCTTCGATCGATCTGGATCGGACAGATCCCGATCGATCAAAGAAAATTGCTCTCGTTTCATTGATGTAGAGGCTGATTCAGTGATCGACCTGATCCAGGTCGCTCGCATCAGGCTCTAGATGTGGACTCTCAACAGGTTGTCCTCGGAGAGGCCGAGGCGGCTGATGGGTGTCTGGGATTTTATTCCGCCGTGCGGGCGATGCCAGTTGTATC
>JAWXBJ010000055.1:0-29146 GCA_034439955.1 Alphaproteobacteria bacterium | reverse complement strand
GTGAACACGCGATACGACAAGACAGATTCAAGCTATGCAGCAACCTGGAACATCGCCGCCACCATCATCGCTTTGCGGTAATTGTCCACAGAGCCTAGTACTCCGAAACCGAGAACAGCCGCATCGTGTCAAGCGGGATATAGGGCGCCAACGGGTCCTCGGATCACATCGCGCCCCAGAGAAATACGGGCACGAGGGCAATGGCGGCGGCGCCCGAGATCCACGTGCTGCGACTGGACAACGAAGGCCGATCCGCGCTCCGAACATCCTTCATGGGTGGCGTCCCTTACAGCAGCGCCTGCTTGTAGGGAAGGAGCGTTGACGATCGCTGAACGAGCCATTGCTTCAGGGCCTGGCAGGCGTCCAAGCGTATTCGAGGTTGAGCCCGTCGGCGTCCGCGAGGAACACCGCGTAATAGCCAGGGCCGCTTGTACTGCGGGTAATCGGCAGGAGCGTCGAGGACATCCGCGCCAAAGGCGACCATTTTGGCATGCAGGGCGTGAACGTCCTTCGGACTGCTTGCTCGCAGCGCGATGTGGCCGAGACCCGGCGTCGGTCAGGAAAAGGTCGCAGCGCGGGCCGATCGGACCGTATCGGCCACTGTGAGATCGAGATGGTGGAGAAGGCCACTGATCGCCCTGTTAGTCCAACGCAGCCGAAGCATTGGGCTTTGACTGAAGCTGAACGTAGTTCTGAATGCCCATTTGCCGGATCAGGCCAAACTGGGTTTCGAGCCAATCGACATGCTCCTCCTCATTGTGGAGGATCTTGTAGAACAGGTCTCGCGACCCGTAGTCGCGTACCTTTTCGCAGTATTCGATGGCGTCCCGAAGAACAGGCATGGCCATCTGTTCAGTCTGAAGATCGCATTCCAGTATTTCCTGAACATTTTCACCTATCAGGAGCTTGCCGAGATCCTGTAGGTTGGGTAGGCCTTCGAGGAACAGGACCCGCTCGATTAGCCAGTCTGCATGTTCCATCTCCTCGATCGATTCTTTGTACTCCTTCTCGGCCAACTCCGAGACTCCCCAGTCTTTCAGGATCCTGGAGTGCAGGAAGTACTGGTTGATCGCGGTCAACTCGTTCTTCAAGGCTCGATTGAGGTAATCGACAACGCCGGGATCGCCCTTCATCCTGCCTCTCCTCGCTCATTCGCAATGTCTGCAGCCCGACCCGCTACTCTACAATGGCGCCGAGTCATGGCGCCTTTGCAAGCCTGTTTTTGCTTGACTTTATGAGTTTGCGACGCGCTTGCGGTTGCTATTTTAGCTGAAGGAAGAGAGCTTGATCGAGGACGCATTCCGCGTCCTGCGTTCCTTGTCATGGATCATTTCGCAAACGGTCTCGCAGCACTTTCCGCAGTTTATGGTGGTATCGTGATAGGTATGAACCTGCGCGGGCGAGCGAGCGCCGGCGGAGATGGCAGCGGCAACTTTCGCTGTGTTGAGGCTGCGACAAACACAAATGATCATGCGACCTAGTTGCAATATTTTGCGATTGATTGTCAATCGCGTAAATGAAGGGTGCAGTGAAATTCGGCGCGCGCCGATTCGAAAGGACGGCGGCGCTGATCGAGCACCGCCGTCCATCTGCTCAACGGATTGAAACGCGCGCCTTATTTCAGCGGAGAATAGTCGGTCGGCATGAGCTGAACCGACACGATCGCGCCGGGCTGGGCCAGGATGGGGCCGCCTTCTTCACTCTCCCGGGCGACGGTCTGCCATTCGGGATCCTGACCGAAGGCGCGCCAGGAGGCGCCGCGCGCCTCAACGCTCGGGAAGGCGAGTAGATAGGTCATCTTGTCTTCCATCCCGGTCTGACCCGCGACAGGCCGCCAGTAGGCGATGTTCTCGAAGCCGTGCTTGTTGAATATCCGCCTGGTGTTGTCTCGGAAGCGGGCGTGCACATTCTCTAGTTTGCCCGGAGTTGCCTTGTAGGTGCGCAATTCAAAGAGCCGGGCTGCCGGGGAATTTCGGCGTTCCAAAGTAGGCGCATACTCGGCCGGCGTGAAGAATGTGCTGGCGATGCCGGTCGTCAGAGAGCCATTGGTCTGGGACGCCTGATAAACCGAGGTCCAGGCCGGATCCGCCGCGAATGCCTTCCAGGACGCATCGCGCGCAGCCCGGTCCCTGTAGCCCATGATGTAGAAAAGGCGGTGATCGGCAGGCTGCCCGGCAGCGACCACGGGCTTGAAGTAGCCGATGTTCACCATCCCATGCTTTTCGAACAGCTTCATGGTGTGGTCGCGGAAGCGAGAGTCGAGCGCGCCCATCTTGCCTTCGGCGGCGGTGTAAACGCGCAATTCATACAAGCCGATCGCCGGCTCGTTCGGAGCAGACGTAAAACTGGCGCAGGCTGCAAGCACCAGTGACGCCGCGAGCGCCAGCGCGCCTGCCGCGAAACGAAATGCGCCGCTGGGTCGCGGCGCCAATGTCCTGGCGATCATGTCTCCACCCTGTCTGAAAGTCCGAAGCCTTTCTGGCTCCTTGCATCGAGTTAACGCGCGTACCAGTCGGACAACAAGTGGTTTTACGGTGGGCGCGTCGAGGACCTTGGGGACGTGGGCGGGGGGTCCAGCCCGAAATGGGCTGGCCGGCGCAAATTCCGGACCGTCTCCCAGACCCCTATAAGTATCAGGACGGCGGTGGTGGCGAGGCTGAGCGCAACGGGCGGCAGGTAGGGCGAAACGAACAGCAGGACCATTAGGAAACCAAGGCCGGTCAGGGCCGAGGTCGGAACCTGCGAGAACACCAGCCAGCAGAAGGTCGCGACGCCTGCCAGGAAAAAAGCCGGCCCGAGCAGGGTTGTCGTCACACCGAAGGTCGTGTTCGCGTCCAGGGGGTGGGCCAGCACCAGCTCGTGCGACACCGCCGCGACGATGATGCCCGCGACGATCGGGAGGTGCGCGAACGTATAGGCCGCGCGGGCGATCTCTCCTGGACGGTCATGGCGGTCGAAGGCTTTCCGGGCCTCTTCGGCGCTTATCGCGAAGTAGATCCACCACATCGAGATGGCGCCCGACAAGGCTGAGATGAAACCCAGCCAGTTTTGAGCCGTCCAGTCGAGTTCAACAAATTTCGTTCCGGTAACGATGATCGATTCGCCCAAGGCGATGATGATGAACAGGGCGACACGCTCCGACATGTGCTCGGTATCGACTGCCCAGTCCGAAATGGACGAGCGTCCAAGACCCGGGGTCGGAAAGCGAACCCACGGGCCGACCAGATCGAGGATGATGGCGACAATCCAGAAGGCCCCGCGCGCTTCAGGTTCAGCGAATCCGCCAGAAATCCAGAACACGCCTGAAAAAAACGTCCACACAAATATGCGCTGAAAGTTTCGTCGCTCGTTTTCGTGGCCCGCGCGCAAGGCCAGAACGACAAAGATGGACCGGCCCGCCTGCATCAGAACATAAGCCATCGCGAACGTCGCTCCCCGCGTATCGAATGCCTCTGCGATGGAAGCCGAGAGGACAAGGCCGCCAGCCATCAGCGCGAAGAGCATGAGCCGCGGGCCGGCCCGGTCGCTGTCGAGCCAGTTGGTCGCCCAGGTCGTCCACATCCAGACGGTCCAGACCGCAAGCAGCAGCAGCAAAGCCTGCATCGCGCCCCAAACCGACGGATGATCGACTAGAAAGTGCGAGATCTGCGTCACGGCAAAGACGAATACCAGATCGAAGAAGAGTTCGGCGAAACCGACGCGGCCGTGATGCTTTCCCGTCCGGGCTCGCAGCATGTTGTCGGGGGAAAGTCCGGGGTCGTCGATTACGGGATCGTCTGCCAAGAGCGTGTTTCCTGACGAATCGGTCGTTCACGGTGGACGAAGCACGGATACGTCTCAAGCGTCGATCGGCTGGCGCGGCCGGTGAAACCCGTCGTGTAGCGGCCGGGTCAGCCGCGTCGCGTGAATTCCGCTTTCCCTGCTTGCTGAGGTGCTGTCAGAACGGCGCAAGCGCCAATGCAGGAGGCGAGCTCGACCGCCATCGGGCGCCCCACCGTCATCTCAGCCGTTGAATGCGACCCGCAAGTATCGCAGAAGGGGGTTTCTGCCGGTTTCCCGGCGCAACGGAGCGTCCGCCACCCCGGCGTGCGGATTGAATGGATTTCCTGTTTCTCGTGCTGCTCATTCTTCTGAATGGCGTGTTCGCGCTGTCGGAAATGGCCATTGTCTCCGCGCGCAAGCCCCGCCTGAAGGCGATGGCCGACCGGGGTTCCAAAGGCGCGAAGACCGCCTTGCGCCTGCTGGAAGATCCTTCGAAACTTCTTTCCACCGTTCAGATTGGAATCACGCTGATCGGCGTGCTGGCTGGCGCGTATGGAGCCACCGCGCTTTCAGACGATTTTTCGCCATGGATCGCCGAAACGTTTCCGGGATTGACCCCGCATGCGCCGAGCATCGCGTTTACGCTGGTGATCGTCATGACGACGTTTCTTTCGCTGGTGCTGGGTGAGCTGATTCCCAAGCGTATCGCCTTGTCCGCTCCCGAACCGCTGGCCGCGAGCATGGCGCCAGTGATGGCGCTGATGGAAATCGGGTCCTCGCCTCTGGTATGGCTCCTGCGGACGACAACCGAAGGGATTGTTCGCCTGCTTGGCCTGCATCGGACACGCCAGGAGGATGTCACCGAGGAGGAACTCCAGTCGCTTATCGACGAGGGCGCCAAGGTCGGCATCATCGAGGACGAAGAGCGTGAGATGATCGAGGGTGTCATGCGCCTTGGCGACCGGTCAGTGAAGGCGATCATGACGCCGCGCACGGAAATGGTTTGGCTGGATACCGAGATGTCCCGCGACGAGCTTCTGGCGGAGATGCGAGACAGTGGTCATTCCCGCTTTCCGGTCGGCAAGGGTGATGCCGACGAGATCGTGGGGGTTGTGCAGACCAAGGAGCTGTTCGCACATCTTGCCGCGACCGGACGCATCGAGCTTGAAGCGGTAATGCATCCGCCGGTCTTCGTTCCCGAGACGATGCCCGTGCTGAAACTTCTCGATTCCATGCGCGGCAATCCGGTACGGATGGTGATGGTGTCGGACGAATACGGGGCGGTTCTTGGCATTGTGACCGCCGCTGATTTGCTTGAATCGATCGCTGGTGACGGTGCGCTCGGAGAGAACGAGGGCATTAGCCAGCCTGTACTCCGCGAGGACGGCTCGTGGCTCATTGATGGCATGACGCCGATCGACGAATTCGAGCAAGTCGTCAGCGTGCGCGGCCTCGACGATGGCGAGGGCTATTCCACCGTAGCGGGGCTGGTGATGCACCAGCTGCGGACAGTGCCGAAGGAGGGCGACCGGACGGAGCGCTGGCCGCTGGCGTTCGAGGTCGTCGATATGGATGGCCGCCGCATCGACAAGGTGATCGTGCGGCGATTGGAGAGGCCCGACGATCCGACGGGGTAGGCAGGCTCGCCAGACGTCGCACCGCATTCATCAAACCGGGTCGTAGGGAAAGACGTCGGCTGAGGCCTCGGAGCCAAAAAAATCATTCTTCATCGCCGGCAGGCAGACATCGAGAATGCTGGCCGGTGTCCACCCTGAACGATCGGCCATCGAGCGGATCGGGCGGGGCTGGTCAAAGAGGATCACCTCGTTTCCCCTCACACCGAAGATCTGGCCTGAGACATACTTCGCCGCATCGGCGCACAGCGCCACGGCGAGCTGGGCGACCTGGTCTGCGCGCATGGCGTTCTTCATCCGCTCCACGCGCCTCGCGCTTTCCTCGTCCTTGATGGGAATGGACTCGATCATCCGCGTCCAGGCGAAGGGTGCGATGACGTTGGAACGGACATTCTTGCGGGCGCCTTCCATGGCGACGATCCGTGAAAGGCCGGCGATGCCCATCTTCGCGGCCGCGTAGTTCGCCTGGCCGAGATTTCCGATCAGGCCCGATGTGGACGTGAAGAGGACATAGGCGCCCTGTTCCTGCTCGCGGAACAACTCGATCGACGCGCGCGTGACGTTGAAGGAGCCGCGCAGGTGTACCGCGATGACGGCGTCCCAGTCGCTTTCGCTCATCTTGTGAAACATGCCGTCGCGAAGAATGCCAGCCGGGTTCACGATGGCGTCGAGCCTGCCGAAGGTGTCCCTGGCCTGTTCGATCATGCGGGAGACCGCTCGATAGTCGGCGACGCTGTCGGAATTCGAGACCGCATCTCCGCCGGCGCTTTTGATCTCCCGCGCCACCTGTTCGGCGGGACCGGCCGAGCCTTCGTCGCCTCCTGACAATGACCCGCCGAGGTCGTTCACCACCACCTTGGCGCCTTCACGTGCAAGAAGGAGCGCGGTCTCCTTGCCGATGCCATTGCCGCCGCCGGTGATGAGTACAACTTTGCCGTCTAGAACGCCCATGAGCTGTCTCCTGGATGGGTCTTTGGATTGCATGACTCGATGAGCACATGGCGCCGAGGGAGGCTAGTCCGCAATGGCCGGTTTCGTCCGCTTCAGTCGATCGGGCGAAGACGATCGGGCGATCGGGAAATCCCTTTGACTCGCTGGACGATCGACCGTAACTCCACCGTCCTGACGGACCGCGCGAAGGGCCGTGTCTCAATCGGATTGGCAAGAAAGATGGCGACGTGTCGTGACTCCAGTCCGAGCTTACGAACTCGTCGCGGACTCGCTCGTTCATTCAGACGCTGTCCGAGCCCTGTTCGATGAGGTGTTTGGACCTGGGCGCTTCGCCAAGACGGCCGAGCGCCTGCGCGAAGGAAACCGGCCCATCCCAGAGGCGAGCTTTGTCGCGATCGATGAAGAGGGCGTGGCGGGGGTCGTACGCCTCTGGCCCGTCCGCGTTGGCGACAAGCGAGCGGCGTTTCTGGGTCCGCTTGCTGTTGCGCCGCGCAGGCGCGGAGACGGCGTCGCCTTCAAGCTGATGGAAAGGTCGATCGGCGTCTGCCGGGAGATCGGCTTTCCTGCGGTGATCCTTGTCGGCGATGAAGGATACTATTCGCGCTGGATGTTCAAGCGGGCGATTTCGGGCCGGTTCGTGTTGCCAGGTCCGGTGAATCAAGATCGTGTCCTGGTCCGCGATCTCTCACCTGCCGCAGTTCATCTGGAAGGTGAGGTCCGAGTTGAACCGGATGGAGCGAACCATTGAGGCGTTGGTTCCTCAGCGCTTCATGGTCGTCGGCGATGAAGTTTGTCAGCGGCCCTCGCGCCGCCAGGCGAACATCAAGAACATGACGGCCAGCGCCATGCCGAGAACGCCAGGCAACAGGTTTATCGAGTGCGTGGCGCGCACAGCATAAGCTTTTCTTTCGCGCAGCCCGAGCCAGTCAGAGCCGGCAGCGTTGCCACGCTCGCCGACGCGTCGCAGGCCGGGCAGCGTCGGCGCGCCGTCGGAGCCGATCCGGAACACGCCGCCGAGCGTCGCCGCCGCCATTGGCTGAACGATATCGCTGGTGGCGCGCAGATCGAGGTACTCGCGCGGGTGCGCCGGTCCGCGCAGGGCGACAGCGGTGAGATCGCCGCTCCTGGCAGTGTAGAGGCCGAGTTCCGGCGCCTCCAGCGTGGTGCGGTACTCTCCAGAACTCACAAGCGTCCAAGGCGTCTCGATGGCGAGACCATCGGGTCCGGTAACTGACAAGGGCGGGGGATCGTCGGAGAGCGTCCGCAGGCGCGCGTCGATTTCCTGCGCCGTCGTTTCAAGCGCAAGGAATTCCTCCTCGAGTTCGGGCTCCTTCATCAGCCAGTGTGCAGTTCGACGGATCAGCTCGGCATAGGGACCGCCGCCCTCGTATCCACGCGCCCAGAGCCAGATCTGGTCGGACATGACGCTTGCGACGCGTCCTTCGCCAACTCGGTCCAACAGGAGAAGAGGTGCGCCATCGGGGGCCTGCAGCAGGGCTTCGGCATTGCCTTCGTCCATTGTCATGTATCGCATCCACGAGCCCCAACTTTCGACGGGAAGCGTCGCCGTGACGGAGTGCCGCTTTCCCAATTCCGTCAGTTCTGGAACGAACTTCTTCTCAACGACCTCACCCCTGGCGCGTCCAGGAAGTACAGCGGCAAGGGGCGTGTTGTAGAGGAGGTTTGCATCGGGGTAGGGCGGGCCCGACCCGATCAGCAACGCTCCGCCATTCTCGACATAGCGCGCTACCCGATCGAGATACTGCATTTCAAGCACGCCGGTCCGCAGCTCCTGATCGAAGATCACGAGGTCGAATTCCGACAGCTTCTCGCGGAAAAGCTGGTTGCGGGGAAAGTTGATTAGCGCGATTTCCTCGGTCGGCGTCACATCTGTTTTCTGTGGCGGCTTGAGGATGGTGAAGTGGACGAGATCGACCGAGGGGTCGGCCTTGAGAAGGTCCCGCCAGACGCGGGCGCCGGCATGGGGCTGGCCGGTCACCAGCAGGACGCGTAGGCGGTCCTGCACGCCTGAAATGCTGGCGGACGCCAGATTGTTCGCCAGTGTCAGTTCGTTCGGGATACCCTCGACCTGAAGGACGACGAGATTGTCGCCCCGCCTTTGCAGGTCGAGTTCGATCATGTCGGATTTCCCGACCGCCACGCGCTGTGGACGCTGCACGACGCCATTGATGGAAATCGTGACATCGACGGACTGAGCCGTTGGATCATCGACCTGGACCCGCATTTCAACCGCGTTGTCGACGATGCCGAAGGATGGAGCCGACTGGATCTCGATGCGGCGGTCAATTTCGTCGTCTCCTCCGACGATGAGGCCGTGGACAGGGCCCAGCTGCGCCGCCTCCATAGGGTCTTCGGGCATGTCGTGCGCCTGACCGTCGGTGATGAGGATCGAGCCGGCGATGCGGTCCCGCGGCGCATCGGACAGCGCCGACTGCATGGCGGCGTAAAGCTCTGTACCATCACTGCCCGGGTCGGTTTCGGCGACGCGCAGCTCCAGCGTTTCGTCGCCCTCGATCAGCATCTTGAGTTGGTCGAATGCGGCCTGGGCCGTTTCCGTCCGGCCGCGGAAATTCATGCTTTCGGAACGGTCCATGACGAGGGCGACGATATCTTTTAGCGGTTCGCGTTCTTCCTCGATCCAGAGCGGGTTGGCGATGGCGAGCGCCAGCACCGTAATCGCCAGCGCCCGCATAAGCCAGGCGCGTCCCCGCAATACGACATAAACGGCCCAGAGCGTTAGCGCGCCGCCTGCCAGGATCCACATCAGGACCCAGGGAATCAAAGGGTCGAAGGCGAGACGCGAGGCTTCCTGCATGGTGTCGTCCCTAGTCCGAGCTGCCCGGCGCGCGGACCTTGTCGCGGCCAAGGCGTTCCAGCAGATCGGGGATGTGGACCTGATCCTCCTTGTAGTTGCCGGTGAGGATGTACATGACAAGATTGATGCCGAAGCGGTACGACATCTCTCGCGCTGGCTGGCCGCCCTCCATGCTGAGCAATGGCTTGCCGTTCTGATCGATCGCCCAAGCACCCGCCCAGTCAGATCCGCCGATGAAGAGGCCGGATACGCCATCGCCGCGGCGTGTGTCGCGATCTACCGAAGATCCTTCGATCCAGAGGCGGCCATTCATGCGGCCTGGAAAGCTCTTGATGAGGTAGTAGCTCTTGGTGAGGACGTGCGTAGCGGGAGCGGGCTGAAGCGGAGGAGCGTCGATGCCTGCAAGAAGAGTGGACAGATTGGTCGAAACGTCCCGGCCCGGCGCCGCATCGCGCGTATCGACGACGAACGCTCCGCCATTGCGGAGATAGGCGTTGATCTTGGCGACGCCGGCCGGGGAGATCGGTTTGGCCTCGCGCGGCACGGCGTAATAGATCATCGGGTAGAATTCGAGGGCGTCCCGCGAAAGGTCGATGCCGTGCGGCTGATCGGGCTCGACTGACGTTCGTGCGCCGAGTTCGTAGCTGAGGCCGAAAAGGCCCGCTCGCGTTATCTCGTCCAACCGGGAATCGCCGGTCTTGACGAAAGCAAGGCGCAGGTGGGCGGCGGCCTCCCGCGCCAGCACATCTGGCGTCTGCGCCTCGGCGGAAGGGGCCGCCTGCGCCGCGGCAAGTATCAACGCAATCGCGCCGGCGGCACTGCCAAAGCGGTTCAAACGGCCAGCGAAAGCCAAGGCGATCAGAAGGTCGATCGCGACGATGGCGAGCGCGCCGCCGATCATCCAGCCGCCAAGACCGCGGCGTTCAAGGACGGCTGCCTGGTCGGTGACCGGCATGCCCGGCGGCCAGCTGGTGAAGTCAGCCGGGGCCGGTGCGCCTGCGTTGAGGGCGCGCTCGCCACCGGGGCCGGAATAGAGCCCCGGAGGCGTGGTGGGTCCAGGCCGCGCCGTCTCGAAATCCATTGCTTCGATCGGGGTGGCGGCGCTGGGCGGCTGCCCGAGGACCCCGAAGCCGTCGAGCACTCGCACGGGGGCAAGCGCGCCCTCTGTGCCCAGCTGTGGCCGGCTGCGTTCGCCGCCGGATACAACGGAGCGGCGCAGCATTTCGACGAAGGCGCCGGTGAAAGGCAGATCCGACCAGTCCGGATCGGCGGTGACATGAAAGAGGATCAGTTCGCCCTTGCCGCGTCGCGTCGCGGTTACAAGCGGGGTGCCGTCCTGCAGGCGGGCCCAGGTCATGCCGGCAAGTTCGGCGGACGGCTGGGCCAGGACCTGCTGGCGCACGACAGCGTCGGTGGGACGTGGAATGCCGAAGAACGGCGAGTCGGAAGTAAAGTCGGCGATACGCTGGGGTGTTTCCCAGGCCAGGGCGCCGCCAAGCGCGCGGGATGTCGGGCGCAGGGCGGTCGGCGTCAGCGGATCGGACTGGGCGGCGAGACGCGGACCGGCGAAGCGGACAAGCACCCCGCCGTCATCGACCCATGCGGACAGCTGGTCGGCTTCAGCTTCGTCGATGGTTCCGCGGTCGCCAAGGACGATGGCGTCAATGGCGTTGGTAAGCAGATCGGAGAGCGGCTTTTCGGTCAGCTGGGCGTAAGGCTGGAGAGCCTTCCGGACGTAGTAGTGTTCCGCGAGCAGCGGCTGGGCTTCGTCCCGCGTGTCGGCGAGACCGACGGAAGGCCGGCGGGCGGAATCGTCCCACAGCCAGACGGCGCCGGCGGAAGGCGAGCCGGCAATGCGGAAACGCGCCACGCGGTTCAGCGCTGCGGCCGGAATCGCGAACAGCGCTTCTGCAGTCCGGGCGGCAGGTTCGAAGGCAAGACGGGCGGAAGCAATGGAAGCACCTTCAGCGGTTTCGGCAATGAGATCGGCAGTAGCAGCGGCGCCGGAAACGGCAACGGAACGAACGACGGCAACCCGGGCGCCCTCGGCGGAACTGTCGGCCGACGTGATTGCGAAAGCGTTCTTCGGACGGGTGACGCGCACTTCGGTGGGCGCAAGGGCCGCAAGACCTCTTGCGAAGGCGGCCGCGCTGTCATGGTCGAACCCGTCGGTCGCCCAGACGATGCGCCCGGGCGCGAGGCCGGTTTCCTCAAGTCGGGCGAGGGCTGCCGCCCGATCCGGCGACCAGGGCGAGGGACGCGCGTTGCGCAGCTCCTGCCGCGCGGTTTCAAAGTCCAGCGTCTCGGAGGGATCGCGGGCAACCTCCCGCGGCGCCGTGAACAGGATGTGGATTGGAGCGCCGGCGTCCGCCGATTCATCGACGGCGGCGGTGGCGGTGCGAACAATGTCGCGCCAGCGCTCCGCGCTCGTCCATCCATCATCGACGACCACGAGCGTGCCGCCTTCGCCGCCGACGATCTGGTTGGGCGCCCAGGTCGGACGGGCGAAGCCGAAAATCGCCAGCGCCAGAGCGATGAGGCGCAACAGCAGGAGCCACCACGGCGTGCGCGCAGGTGTTTCTTCATCCGGGCGCAAATCGTCCAGCAGGGCGAGCGAGGGAAGCGCCAGCCGTTTTGGCTCAGGCGGCGTGGCGCGCAGGAGCAGCCACAAAATGGGGAGAGCGAGCAGGCCAATGAGCGCCCAGGGCTGCATGAACAGGATGGGGCCAATGTTCACGCGGCAGCTCCGTCGGCGAACCCGTAGGCAAGTTGGCCAAGCGGCGTGCGAGCTTCCTCGCCGGTCGCGTGGCTGACAAAGCGCCAGCCAAGGCCGGCGGCGAGTTCGATCATGTCCGAGCGGCGCCTGGCGAAGCGCTCGAGATAACCGTCGCGGATCGATTCGGCCCGCCCGATCAGGCGCTGGCGCTCCTCGCCAGGTCGGAAGAAGCGGACGCGGCCGTCGAACGGATAGGTTTCCTCGATCGGATCGCAGACCTGCAGCAGCGCCCCGTCGCGGCATTTGCCGGCAAGGGGCGTGAGACGACTGCGCCAGGTTTCCAGAGGCTGGTAGAAGTCGCTGGCGATGACGACGGCCGCGACGTCGCGCGGAGGCGACGGAAAGGGAGCGTCCGCCGACATTTCGCGAATGTCTTCGCCGACGCGGGCGGACGCCTTGGCGCCGGAAACGGCCGAACGTCCGCCGCCCAGGGCGCCGGCGCGTTCGCCGGACCGCGAAAGGGCGCCCGCGAGCGCCATCGCGATCGTGAGCGCGCGATCCGCCTTGTCGATGCGTTTGGGGTCGCTCGACCAGCCGAAGCCAGGACTTGGATCGACCCAGAACAGGAAGGTGCGCGCCGTCTCGAGTTCGGTTTCGCGCACGAACAGGTTTTCCTCGCGCGCGGACCGGCGCCAGTCGATGCGGTCCGCGCCGTCCTCGGCGGCGTGCCGGCGATACTGCCAGAAATTCTCGCCCGTGCCTGAACGGCGCCGACCCGCCGAGCCGACATTGGCGGCGCTCGCGGCGCGCGCGCGCGTCGACAGCGTGCCAAGCTGCCCCGCGAGAGAGGCGGCTTCGGCTTTCAGCTGGTTGAGCGGGGCCTGGGGCAAACGTCTCCTCAGGCGGCTTTGGAGGCGAGGTCGGCAATCAGGGCGGCAAGCGTGCCGCCCTGTCCTGTCGGGTCGTAGTTCAGCGCCATGCGATGTCCGAGCGCAGGCTCGGCCAGCGCTTCGACGTCGTCGAGCGAAGGCGCGAGGCGGCCGCGCAGCAGGGCGCGGGCGCGGGCGGCCAGCATGAGCGCCTGCCCGGCGCGAGGACTGGGTCCCCATTCGACCCGCTTGCGGACCTGTGCGTTCTCCGACTGCTCGGGCCGGGCCGAGCGGACCAGCCGGATGATGGCTTCAAGCACGGTCTCGGGCACGGGCATGCGTCGCACCAGCGTTTGCAGGGCGATCAGACGGTCGGCGTCGAGAGCCGGACGAACCGTATGATCCGCAAGTCCGGTCGTCTCCACGAGAATGCGGCGCTCGGTTTCGAGATCGGGATAATCGACGTCGATTTTCAGCAGGAAGCGGTCGAGCTGGGCCTCCGGCAGCGGATAGGTGCCTTCCTGCTCGATCGGGTTCTGTGTGGCGAGCACATGGAACGGCTTGGGCAGGTCGTAGGATGCGCCGGCCACCGTGACATGGCGTTCCTGCATGGCCTGGAGCAGGGCGGACTGCGTGCGCGGCGATGCACGGTTGATCTCGTCGGCCATCAGCAGCCGGGTGAAGATGGGGCCTTTCACGAAGCGAAAGGAGCGGCCGGATGCGGATTCGTCGAGGATTTCCGAACCGAGAATGTCGCCTGGCATGAGGTCCGGCGTGAACTGGACACGGCCCCAGTCGAGCCCGAGGGCGCGGGCCGTCGTCTCGACCAGCTTGGTCTTGGCGAGGCCGGGCGCGCCAATCAGCAGGCAGTGGCCGCCCGCCAGAATGGCCGCAAGGGTCAGCTCCACCACGCGCTCCTGGCCGAACACTACCTTGCCGATTTCGGCGCGGACTTTCGCAAGGGCTTCGACCGCCGCGTCGGCTTCGGCCAAGATATCGCCGGGAACAAGGGTTGCGACTTCACTCATGCTGGAGCTTTACCTATGTCTGGGGCGAACCCGCCTGAGGAGCCGCCGATGTCGAACGAGAACGGCCCCGAAGCGAGATCGCTTCTGGATATCGTCGCCACCTTGCAGTCGGAAGCCGGTTTGGAAAAGCCCCGATCCCTCCCTCCGGTGCATTTGTGGAATCCTGCCCATTGCGGCGACATCGGGCTTGAAATCCGCAGGGACGGGTCCTGGTGGCAGGACGGGGTGCGATTCAGCCGGGAAAAACTGGTTCGGTTGTTTTCGACGATACTGCGCAAGGATTCCGATGGATACTATTTGATTACCCCTCACGAAAAAGTGGTGATCCGGGTGGCGGACGCCCCGTTCATTGGCGTCCGGGTCGACCGCTTCGAGCAGGACGGCGGGCCGGTCATAGTCGTCACGACCAATGTGGGCGATGTCGTGGCAATCGACGGCGAGCATCCCCTGCGCGTTTTGCTTGATCCCGAAACAGGCGAGCCCTCGACCTATGTGACCGTCCGCGGCGGGCTGGAGGCGCGGCTGGCGAGGCCTCCCTGGTACGAGATTGCCGGTTGGGCGGTGCGGGCGCCGGGCGGGGAGATGAGCGTGCGCTCGTCCGGAGAGAGTTTCATTCTGGGAATGGCCAGCTAAGGGCGCCTTCGCCGGACCGCCTCATCATGTTAGGATCGAACCATGGACGGTTCCCACCCTTCGGCCGAGAGCGAAATTCCGCGTCGGCGCTTTTCGGCGTCCAACGTGCTTGTGATGATCGATGCCGGCGTCTTCAAGCCGGACGAACGCGTGGAGCTGATCGCCGGGGAGCTGATCACCATGTCGCCGCAAGGGCCGTTGCACTGGGACCTGACGTACGCCCTGTCACGATGGTTCATGCGAAGCATGCCGGAGACGCTTGGCGTGGCGGTCCAAGGGCCATTGCGTCTCGGAGAGTTTTACGAGCCCGAGCCCGAGCTGTTCGTGTTTTCCGCCGCCATCGGCGTCAACGAGGTGCGGGGACCGGATGTTGTGCTTCTGGTCGAGATTTCGCACTCAAGCCTTGCCTATGATCTGAAGGTCAAGGCGCCGATCTACGCCGCTCACGGCGTCCGCGAATTCTGGGTGGTCGATGTCGAGCGCCGGCGCACTCTCGTCCACCGGCTAGCCGGCGATGGAATTTATGGCGAGGCGATCGCGACGCCGTTCGAGGAAGCCCTGGCGGCGCCGGCCGGCTTGTCGCTCGCGATCGCCGACCTGAAGCCCAAGGCCTGACCCGGCGCATGGCTTTCTCGACGCGCGAGGATTTCGACCGCCGGGCCGCCACCCGACTCGCGCCGGCGGACGCCGTTCTCGATGATTTCCTCCGCACCGATTTCGATCTCAATCCCGGCTGGGCGATTTCGGCGCCGAAACCCTATCGTCGCGCCGCAGTCCTGATCGTGCTGGTCGATCGCGGCGAAGATTATGGCGTGCTGCTGACCCTGCGTCCCGAAACGATGACCCAGCATGCGGGTCAGATCGCGTTTCCCGGCGGGCGGATCGACGAGGACGACGTCTCGCCGCTGGCGGCCGCCTTGCGGGAAGCGCGGGAGGAAGTTGGTCTCGACGGTCCGGTGACGGTGCTGGGACAGGCCGATCCCTATCTCACATCGAGCGGTTATGTCGTTTCACCCTTCCTGGTGCGGGCCGAGAATTTCACCCCGGTGATCGACCCGAAGGAAGTCGCCGCCGTGTTCGAGACGCCGCTGTCCTTCCTGATGACGCCCGGCAATCACCAGCGGCACGAGCGCGCCTATAATGGCGGCTTGCGCGCGTACTACGCTATGCCCCACAACGGTCGCTACATCTGGGGCGCGACGGCAGGCATGATCAAATCCGTGTACGATCGGCTCTACCTGGACGCAGACGGCGACGGGCGGTGAACCATGGCGGCGCGTATCTTCATTGAGCTGCTCCTGTTCCTGACGCCGTTCGCGGTCTTCCTGGTCTACCGGGCGGCATCGAAGGATCTGCGCATCCGGGACGCCTGGCCGCTGACGACACTTGTGCTGGTGGGCGCGGGGCTGGCGGTGGCGGCGCTGGTCATCGGTCCGCTGCTGGAGCCCTCCAGCCAGGGGAAGTGCTACATGGCTGCGCGCTATGAGAACGGCGTCACGATTCCGGCGCGCGAGGTCGACTGCGAAGCCGCCAACGTGCCGGAGCGGCCGCTCGGCCCGCCGTCGGAAACACCGGTTGCGCCTCGCGACGAGCGGACGCCGTGACCGGGATCCGGCCGTGACCGAAAGGCTGGCGCCGCAGCCATGGATGATCTCGGCCGCCGCTCGCCGGGTGATGGCGGCGCTTGAGGCCGAGCGGCCGGAGAGCGCGCGGTTTGTCGGAGGCTGCGTGCGCAATGTGCTGCTGGGGGCGCCGGTGGCCGACATCGATATCGCAACGCAGCTGACGCCGGAGGTCGTCGGGCGCGCGGCGCGGGCCGCCGGCCTGGCCGTGCATCCAACGGGGATCGAGCACGGCACGCTCACCCTGGTGGCGGACGGCCAGCCCTTCGAGGTGACGACGCTGCGGCGGGATGTGGCCACCGACGGACGGCGGGCGACCGTCACGTTCACGCAGGATTGGGCCGAGGACGCCCGGCGCCGGGATTTCCGGATCAACGCCCTTTATGCGGCGCCCGATGGCGAGGTGTTCGATCCGACGGGCGGCGGTCTCGACGATGTCCGCGCGCGCCGGGTGGTCTTCGTCGGAGACCCGGAGACGCGGCTGCGTGAGGACTATCTCCGCATCCTGCGGTTCTTCAGGTTCAACGCTTGGTATTCAGCGGACGCGCCGGACGCTGCGGGGCTCGCGGCCTGCGCCCGCCTGCGTGACGGTCTCGCCGGGATTTCAGCGGAGCGGATCTGGGCCGAGACCAGGAGACTGCTGGGCGCCGTCCGGCCGATGCGCGCGCTGCGGGCGATGGACGGCGCTGGGGTGCTGAGGCGGCTCTTTCCGGAGGCGGAGGGCCTCGAAAGGCTGGAGCGTCTGACCGCGCTGGAGCTGGTGCAGGGATGGCCGGTCGACCCGATGGTGCGATTCGCAGCGCTGTTCGCCAGGGATCCGGAGATCATGGCCGGCCTTGCGCGCCGCCTCAGAATGTCCGGCGCCGAGCGCGACCGGCTGGTGTTCGCGGCCCGCGACCAGACCGACTTGTCTCAGGCGATGTCCCCGCGCGCGATCAGACGGGCGCTCTATCTCGCCGGCCTTCAGGTCGTCCTCGACCGGGTGATGCTCGCGACGGCGGACGACGATCATGCGGGAGGCTGGGAAGCATGGCTGCGGGAAGCCCGGGACTGGTCGCGTCCGGCGATGCCGGTTTCGGGTGATGATCTGATGGCGGCGGGCCTCACCGGCGGTCCGGAGATGGGCGCCGCGCTGCGCCGTCTGGAAGCCGCGTGGATCGAGTCGGATTTCCAGCTCGGCAGAGGGGCCCTGCTGGCCTTGACGAGAGCCTGATGCGATCGGCGTGAATCAGGTCGATCCAGATCGATCGAAGGTTGCCCTAGTTGAACAACACGACCCAGGCGTTGAGGTAGGCGGCGAAGCTGACCCAGGCGAGATAGGGGTATTGCAGCCACGAAGCGATCCGGCTGTGACGGCCGAACTCCAGGATCATCGCGACGACGAGAACCCACAGGATCGCGATGTCGATCAGTGCGATCAGCGGCCTGTGCAGCCCGAAGAACAACACGCTCCATCCGAGATTGGCGAGCAACTGAACAAAATAGACGCCCATCGCCGAGTCCGAACCCTTCCAGCTGCCGGCAGTGCGCCAGACCATGCAGGCGCCGACTGCCATCAATGTGTAAAGGGCAGGCCAGACCAGGCCGAAGACAAAGCCCGGGGGATTTCCCGGCGCCCGGTCGAGAGCCTGATACCAGGGATCGGACGCGCCGCCCGACACCAGCCCGCCGAGCGCCGCTGTCAGGGCCGTGGCCGCGATAATCACGATGAAAGCGAGAACGGCACCCTCGATCGGCCGCTCTGACGTAGGGGGAGAATCCGTGCGCATCCAGGCCTCCCGCTCGGGCTCATGCCCCCGGTTCAGGTAGAGCCCAAATCGCCGGGGTCGAATCAGGGCCGTGTGGCGGCGACAGACGATCGCGCCTTGGGATGCAGGCGCTCGCAGCCGCATCGGCAAGACAGCACGCTGTCTCTCGGGTTAGAAGGCCAAGCTGTTTGCAGACAATATCACCGGATGGCGGTCATGGCGCCACCCCTTTGTCGCTCTGTGCCGATCTGTATGCCGCGCACATGGTGCTGGTGACGTTCCCGGGCTTGACCCGAGAACCTTATCGTCGTCGCGAAAAATCCGGTTGCTGGCAGGCCCAGTTGTGGCACGCGAGAAAAGGTTCTCGGGTCGCCCTTCGCTTGCCCGAGAATGACTTTGCTGAATACTTTGCGCCCATAGGCGTAGCCCTGCGGCTCTACGCGGCTTCGCCGGTACGGCTGGGAAGACAAATTACGGTCAGGCCGCAAGGTCTGGTGATGTTGTTTCGCCAAAACCAGCCTTCAGCCAAACCGGCCAGTTCGTTTTGGCGGTCATCCACCTCCCGGGAACTCTTGGATTTTGGCTGCAGGCCTGTTATAACAACCGTGGTAACGGATTCGCAGGAGGTCGCCATGATCGAACTCAAGATTCGCAAGATCGGCAACTCGCTCGGCGTGGTTCTGCCGAGAGACCTTCTCGGGGCGATGAACGCGAAAGAGGGCGACGCCCTATTTGCGTCCATCGGCCCAGATGGAGGGCTCACTCTGACGCCATATGATCCAACCGTAGCCGAGCAGGTCGAAGCGGCGCGCGACCTCGCCCAGCGGTATCGAAATGCGCTGCGGGAGCTAGCGAAATGAGCGAGCCCGTCTGGCTCGACAAGCGCGCTGTTCTGGTCTTTCACAACGAAACCCTGGCCCAGCACGGCGGCCCCTCGGGCGTTCGCGACGAAGGTCTTCTGGAAAGCGCGCTGGCTCGTGCGCGCAACGCGTATCCGTATGGCGAAGAAGATCTCTGCGCGCTCGCATCGCTTTATGTGCATGGCGTCGTCAAGAACCATCCATTCGTCGATGGCAACAAGCGCACAGGGTTTCTGTGCGGCGCGCTGTTTCTGGAGCTCAATCGTCTGAGGTTCGAAGGTCCGGAGCCGGAGGTCGTCGCCATGACGCTGGCGCTTGCTTCAGGAGAGGCGGACGAAAAAGCCTATGCGGAGTGGCTTCGGGCCTGGACGTCGTAGCCGCACGTCAAAATCAAGGCCATTTCACCACAGGCGGCATGGACGACAGGATGCTGGCGACATTGCCGCCGGTCTTGAGACCGAACGTCGTGCCCCGATCATAGAGCAGGTTGAACTCGACATAGCGGCCCCGGCGCACAAGCTGTTCCTCCCGCTCGGCGGCGGTCCAGCTCTCCGCCATGCGGCGGCGGACAATCCCGGGATAGACGTCGAGAAAGGCCCGGCCGACGTCCTTCGTGAAGGCAAAATCGGCCTGCCAGTCGCCAGTATCGTGACGATCATAGAAGATGCCGCCGATGCCGCGCTGTTCCTGGCGGTGGGGGAGGTAGAAATACTCTTCGCAATTCTTGCGGAAGGCCTCGTAGTCGGCGCCCGGATGGGGCTCGCAGGCGACCCGCATGGCGGCGTGAAACGCGTCCGAGTCGGGTGTCGGGTGATCGCGCTGGCTGGCCAGGAGAGGGGTGAGGTCGGCCCCGCCGCCAAACCAGGTCGCGGACGTCACGAGCATCCGCGTGTTCATGTGGACGGCGGGAATGCGGGGAGAATGCATGTGCGCGATGACGGAAACGCCGGCCGCCCAGAACCGGCCCCCTGACTTGTCCGCGCCGGGAATCGTGCGTGCGAACTCCGGCGCGAATTCGCCATGGACGCACGAGGAATGGACCCCCACTTTCTCGAACAGCCGGCCGCGCATGACGGCCATCGCTCCGCCCCCGAGCTCGTCGGACCCTTCGCCGCGTTTCCAGGATGTGCGCTCGAAGCGGCCGGCCGCTCCCTTGAAAAGCGGGGGAGAGGCAAGATCTTCGAGCGCCTCGAAGGCCGCGATGATCTGGTCCTGCAACTTCTCGAACCAGGCGTGGGCAAGCGCCTGACGGTCGAGGATCACCGTGTCGTCTGAAACTAGAGGCGCATATCCCATGATCCTGCTTGCCGCAGCGGCGGGCGCTCGTCCAGCAGCAAGGGAAGCGGTCCCGATTTCGTTTCCGGATTCCGTCGAGGCGAACTACGATTTCCGCCGATGAGTACGCTGCGGCAACCGGGCCCGGCGGAGGATGCAGGATGTTGGAATGAGCAGACTCCTGCTGGTGCTGGTTTTCGCCCTCGCAAGCGGGGCCTGTGGAGCGGCGGGCGGCGGCGGCGGCAAGGCCGTTCTCTCTTCCCGTTGCGTCGAGGACGGGAACGACAAGAAGGCGTGCGACTGCATGGCGACGGAAACCGAAAACGCGCTGGACCCGGAAGTCTTCGAAGCCATGGTGCTGGCGGCTCAGGGAAAGGACGACGAGGCCGACGCCGCGATGCAGAAGCTGACCCAGGAACAGCAGTTCAGCGTGGTCAAGATGACCGGCGACACGCTGGAGAAGTGCGGCTTCCTCTAAGTCTCAACGGGTCTGGCGCAGCGCTTCCCAGAGGTGGAATCGCGAATGCATGCGACATCGAGCGGCCGCCCGTCTGGGAGGGGGTCCCGGATTCCGGGCGATGTCCGGTTGATCGAAGGCGAGACGCACTCTACAGCCTTCCCCGGCAGGGGGCTTCTTGCGACATCAAGCCACGCGCGGGCTTCAGCGCAGCTCGATATGTATGGCGTCCATAGCTCCGGATACCATGGGAGACGCGTGTGTCGGAACACGGTTCAGACGGCCACACTGTCGACGGCCAGAACGTCGATGCACCGCATGGTGAGACGCGCCGGGATTTCATCCACATCGCGGCGATGACGGTGGCGGCCGGCGGGGCGGGCGCTCTTGCCTGGCCCTTCATCCAGCAGCTCGGGCCGGCCGCAGACACAAAGGCCTTGTCGAGTGCGGACATCGACATCTCCAAAGTGCCGCTCGGCGGCGAGATTCGCGTGCTGATCGGAGGTCAGCCGTTTTTCATCCGCCACCGGACAGACGCCGAAATCCAGGCGGCCCGGAATGTCGATGTCGAAAGGCTGCGCGACCCGCAAACCGACGACGAGAGGCTGGTGGCCAAGGCGGATGGCGCGCTCAATCCGGCGATCCTCGTGACATCGGGCACCTGCACCCATCTCGGCTGCGTTCCCGTCGGGCCGGCCCAAGGCACGCTGGGCGATTTCGGCGGCTGGTACTGCCCCTGTCACGGCTCGCACTATGATATCTCGGGACGGATACGCAAAGGTCCGGCGCCGACCAACCTCCCTGTGCCGAACTATGAGTACACGTCCGACACGATAATCAAGATTTCGCTTTAGGGCAAAGGCGCAATGAGCGGACCATCGACCTACGAACCAAGGACGGGCTTCACCAAATGGCTGGACGCGCGCCTGCCCATCATCCGGATGGGTTATGACGGGCTCGTCGATTTTCCGACGCCCAAGAATCTCAACTACTGGTGGACGTTTGGCGGCATTCTCGCCATCTGCCTCGTCACGCAGATTCTGACCGGCGTGGTGCTGGCGATGCACTATGTCGCCTCGACCGATGCGGCGTTCGCGTCGGTGGAGCGCATCCGGCGCGACGTCGATTTCGGGTGGCTGATCCAGAACATTCACGCGACGGGCGCGTCGATGTTCTTTCTCGCCGTGTACATCCACATGTTTCGCGGCCTGTATTACGGGTCGTACAAGGCGCCCCGCGAGGTTCTCTGGATCCTTGGCTGCGTCATCTACCTGCTGATGATGGCGACGGCCTTCATGGGCTATGTGCTGCCCTGGGGCCAGATGTCGTTCCACGGCTCTGCGGTGATCACGAATCTCATCGGCGCGATCCCGCTCGTCGGGCCCACGGTGAAAACCTATCTGATGGGCGGGCCGGCGATCGGCGACCCGACGCTCAACCGCTTCTTCTCGCTGCACTACCTCTTGCCGTTCGTGACTGCAGGGGTTGTCGTCCTGCACATCTGGGCGCTGCACGTCACGGGCAACGGCAATCCGACAGGCGTGTCGGTCAAGGAAGTCAAGAAGGACACCGTACCGTTCCACCCTTACTACACAGTCAAGGACGGCTTCGCGATCCTGCTGTTCCTGATCCTCTTCGCGGCCTTCGTGTTCTATTTCCCGGACGCCCTTGGTCACGCTGACAACAAGATCGAAGCCAACCCGCTGCAGACGCCGGCCCACATCGTGCCGGAATGGTATCTGCTGCCTTTCTACGCGATCCTGCGCGCCGTCACGTTCGATGTCGGCCCGATCCCGGCGAAGCTGCTGGGCGTCATCGCGATGTTCGGTTCGATCGGCATCCTGTTCGTGCTGCCCTGGCTCGACACCTCAAAGGTTCGCTCGATGCGCTACCGGCCCTTCGCGCGCCAGCTTTTCGTGGTGTTCGTGTTCGCCTGCATCGGCCTTGGATTTTGCGGCGCCAACAATCCGGACGACCTCATCTTCAAGTTTCGTGATGACAAGCTCGCCCTGAACTATGCCGACACCGTCGGCAATCCGCAGACCGAAATCTTCGACAATTTCGCGACGGCGCGTGCGCGGCAACAGACGTTGCCTGCGACAGCCGGCGCCTCGATCGAGATTTCGTCCGCCGGCTTCAAGTGGCTCTGGCTGGCGCAGGGTCTGTCGGCGTATTACTTCATCTACTTCCTCGTGGTGCTGCCCGTGCTCGGCGTGATCGAGAAGCCGAAGGCCCGCCCAGCCTCGATCGCCGACAGCGTGCACAAGCGTGTCAGGGCGCCGAAGGCCGCCAGCGCGGGGCCGGTCGCCATGCCCCAGCACGCCGAGTAGGAGAAGCCGGATGCGTCTTGCAAAACTCGCCGCCGCAGGCCTCGCCGCGCTCATCGTCGCGACGCCCCTCGCCGCGACGGCGCAGGAACACGGACCGGCTGCTGGCGGCGCCGAGGAGCATGCCGCCGGCGGGCATGAGTTCAAGATTCCTGCTGGGGGGTGGTCGTTCGAGGGCTATACGGGGTCTTACGACCAGAACCAGCTGCAGCGCGGTTACAGAGTCTATCGCGAGGTCTGTTCGACCTGCCACGGGATGAAGCTGCTGTCGTTCCGAAATCTGGGCGTGCCGGGCGGACCGTTCGAAGATCCGGCCTTCGCCAACCCGAATGACAACCCCGTGGTGAAAACGATCGCCGCGGAATTCCTGCTTGCGTCGATCGATTCGGAAACAGGCGATCCATCCGAAGTCGCGGGAAAGACGTCGGACGGGTTTCCCTCGCCCTACGCCAACGAGGCGGCGGCCCGCGCCCTGAACGGCGGCGCGCTGCCGCCCGACCTATCGGTGATCGCGAAGGCGCGCCATGGCGGGGCGGGCTATATCTACTCGCTACTTACGGGGTATGACGCGCCGCCAGCAGGGCTGACAGTGAGCCCGGGCCAGCATTACAATGCTTATTTCGCGGGCGACACCGCCGCGCAATGGGGAGGCGACCCGCGCTTCAAGCCGGCGGGCGGCTTCCTCGCCATGTCGCCCCCGCTGATCCGCGATGGGCAGGTTTCGTTCGACGACGGCACGCCATCGACCATTCCGCAGATGGCCGCCGATGTGGGCGCGTTCCTGTCGTGGGCGGCGGAGCCGAAAATGGCCATCCGCAAGCAGATGGGCGTCGCCGTGATCGCCTATCTCGCGATCCTCGCGCTGCTGGTCTATCTGTCCTACCGACGGATCTGGCGGAACGTCGAGCATTAGAGCGACCCGATATGTCGCAAGGCGCAGGCTTGGTCTGACCGTCCCCGTCCGGGCTGTCGGCGAGCAGGGTTCCGGCTTCTATTCAGGAGACAGCGGGCCATGTCTGCTGCTGTGGGAGCCATCAGCACACGGCTCGTTGGGCCAGACGCGGCGTGGATCGTGCTCGATGTGATGCGCCGGTGCTGGGCTGGAACGGTCGCCAGCGATTCCACGGCCTATCTTGAGACCAGACAGGTCGTCGCGGCGCAGCTTGAAAGGGGCGGCGGGGCGCTGGCGTTCAGTGGCGACACCCCGATTGGCGGCGGTCGTTTCCTGCCTGTGCCGGGGCCGCCGCGCGATCCCCGACACTGGGTTGAAATCAAGCGGGTCGGCGTGCTGCGGGCGTATCGCAAGGCGGGACTGGGCGCCGAGCTGGTTCACGTGCTCGAAGGCGAGGCAAGGCGGCGCGGCTATGCAGGCGCGCAGCTGGGCGTGCGGGCGGACCAGCCCCGGCTCGTCTCGTTCTGGTCGCGGCTCGGCTATCTTGAGGCGGTCGATGTCGTTCTCCATACGGAAAATCCGCTGACGCCAAAGCCGACGCATATGCGCAAGCTTTTTGCCTAGGGCATTTTCCGCGATCTTTGAGTCGCCGAAACGCTCCAGATTCTTGTCTGGTCATGTTTTCTGACGGCGAACCGATCCCGGTTCGCCTGAAAGCTCTGTAGCTCGGTGATAGCGTTGGTTCGTGGAAAAGTTTCCGGGCGGCCCCCAATTGCAGTTGGAGTCGGGCGCGTATTGAATCGCTCAGGCGGGCGGTGGCCAGGCGGCAGAATGGGCGGTCGGGACAGGCGGGGCGGCGAATGACGAAATGGACGCTGGGTGTAATAGGCGGCTCGGGTCTCTACCAGATCGACGGGCTGCAGGGCGACCGGTGGGAGACGATCGCGTCTCCCTGGGGAGAGCCGTCGGACCAGGTGTTCCGGGGGCGAGCCGGCGATGTTGATCTGGTTTTCATGCCGAGGCATGGGCGAGGGCACCAGCTCGGACCCACGCAGGTGAATTATCGCGCCAATATCGACGTGATGAAGCGGGCCGGATGCACCGATGTCGTTTCACTGTCGGCGTGCGGTTCGCTGGACGACGCCTATGCTCCCGGCGACTTCGTGATCGTGGACCAGTTCATCGACCGCACTTTCGCGCGCGAGAAGAGCTTCTTTGGCGCTGGCGTCGTCGCGCATGTCTCAATGGCGCAACCGGTCTCGAGCCGCCTCTTTGCCCTGCTGGCCGAGGCGGCGCAGGCGGTCGGGGCTCGCGTCCATCGCGGCGGAACCTATCTGGCGATGGAGGGGCCGCAGTTCTCGTCGGCGGCGGAATCGCAGCTCTACCGGTCATGGGGATGCGACGTCATCGGCATGACCAACATGCCCGAGGCGAAACTGGCCCGGGAGGCGGAGCTGCCTTACGCAAGCGTGGCGATGGTGACGGACCGGGACGCCTGGCATGAAGACAGGGCGCCGGTGTCGGTGACGGAAGTCCTGAAGGTTCTCCATGGCAATGCCGAGCGCGGGCGAGCCCTTGTCGGACGGCTGGCGTCTCGCCTCGGAGAGATGACCCGCACCCCAGACCCCGATGGTATCGATACCTGTCTCGACCACGCGGTGATCACGCCGCCGGACTCGCGCGACGCAGATTTGTGCGCGAAGCTGGATGCGGTGGCGGGGCGCGTGTTGCGGCGATGACGGGGCTCTCGAAGCATTCAATCCACGTCTGCGTCAAGCTATGGACGCTACTGCCATGACATTGCCGACATTGCACATTGCCGACCGGAATTATTCCTCATGGTCGATGCGGCCGTGGCTGGCGTTGAAACATGGCGGCATCGCCTTTGAGGAACGCCTCCATGTGCTGCCTGAACTGGGCGGCGTTGCGCCGGCTTTCGGAGCGATCTCGCCGAGCGGAAAAGTGCCGGCCCTCGAGCTGGACGGCGAGGTGATCGCTGACAGCCTGGCGATCTGCGAATGGGCGGCCGAACAGTCGCCGTCGCTCTGGCCCAGGGATGCGATGGCGCGAACGCTCGCGCGGTCAGCTTCGGCCATGATGCATTCAGGGTTTGCGGCGCTTCGCACGGATGCGCCGATGAACATTCGCCGCCGGACGGACCCGGGCCGGATGACGCAGGCGGGTCTTGCGGACGCGGCGCAGATGGACACGCTCTGGCAGGGCTGGCTGAGACGCTCCGGCGGCCCGTACCTGTTCGGGGCCTGGTCGATTGCCGACGCCATGTATGCGCCCGCTGCGACCCGGTTCGTGACCTATGGCATAGCACATTCGACAGCGGCAGGCCGTTACATCGACGCCCTGACGTCTGAGCCGCATATGGCGAGGTGGATCGCGGCCGCTCATGCTGAAACACGGGCGCTCGCCCGCTCGGACGCTGCCTAGACCCGATCCCCCGCCTGACGTGATGCAAGACGAGAGACGACATGGACCTCAAGGACGCCATCCGCACCATCCCCGACTATCCCAAGCCGGGGATCATGTTTCGCGACGTGACGACCCTGATGGGCAATCCGCGCGCCTTCCGTCAGGCTGTGGACGAGCTGGTGCAGCCCTTCGCCGGGGCCAAGATCGACAAGGTGGCGGGCGTCGAGGCCAGGGGCTTCATCCTGGGCGGCACCGTCGCCCACCAGTTGTCGGCCGGCTTTGTGCCGCTGCGCAAGAAGGGGAAATTGCCCCACGTCGTGATCACCGAAAGCTATGAGCTGGAGTACGGCGTCGACGCCATGGAGATGCACGCCGACGCGGTGACCCCTGGGGAGCGGGTGCTGCTGGTCGATGACCTGATCGCGACGGGCGGCACGGCGATCGCGGCGGTCAAATTGCTGCGCAAGGCCGGGGCGAAGGTCGTGGGCGCGGCGTTCCTGGTGGGGTTGCCCGAACTGAAGGGCGACTCGCGATTGTCCGGGGTGGGCGTCGATGTCACCTATCTCACCTGGTTCGGCGGGCATTGACCGGGCGGGGCTGGACCGCCACCTATGCCTGCAACGGCAAAACCGGAGAACCCATGACGATTCGACTTGATGACGACGACGAGGAAGAAGACACCTCGTCTAAAAAAGAGGAATCGCCATCGTCCCTGATGGAAAAGGCGCTGTTCGAGTCGCGCACCATCCTGTTGACGGGAGAGATCAACGACAAGGCGGCCCGCATGGTCTGCGCGCAGCTGCTGGCCTACTCGGCGGTCAGCACAAAGCCGATCCTTCTGGTGTTGTCCTCGCCGGGCGGGCATGTCGAGAGCGGCGACATGATTCACGACATGATCAAGTTCGTCCGCGCGCCGGTGAAGATTCTCGGGACCGGATGGTGCGCCTCCGCAGGCGCCCTGATCTATGCGGCCGGGAAAAAAGAGAATCGCTACGCCCTGCCAAATACGCGCTTTTTGCTGCACGAGCCTCGCGGCGGGGTGGGTGGCCAGGCTTCCGACGTGGAGATCCAGGCCCGCGAAATCATCCGCATGCGCGAACGCCTCAACCAGATCTTCGCGGCGGCGACCGGCCAGCCGATCGAGCGCATCAAGAAGGATACCGACCGGGACCACTGGATGAGCGCGGAGCAGGCGATGGAGTATGGCCTGGTCGGCAAGATCGTCACCACTCACGCTGGCATCGTCTAGAATCGCTCGGCAGACTGCTTTGCGGGCGGCCTTGCGCATGCGAGATTTCCACCATGACCTTGCGCACGCGTATCGCGGCCTGGACGGGTTGGCGCCGCTATGCGCCCACGGCGGCGTCCCTCGCCGTGAACTTCGCCCTCCTCGCTGTGTTCGCCGGATCCCTGGCGGCAACGGGAAAAGTGCGGGCGCCGCCGCTGCGAACGCTCAGCGTCGAGCTGGTGACCGACCTGCAGCCGCGCCTGACCGGCGTTCCGAAGCCGATTGCGCCACGCAAGCCGGCTCGGCCCGCTGCGCGAACGCCGCAGTCGGACGGGGGTGCAAGGCCGGACGCTGCATTGTCAGCCATCGCCCCGAGCGCAGCAGATGATCGTGCCGACGAAGTTTACCTAGCGCCGGCTCCGACGAAGCGGGCGGATGCGCCGCTCGGGCTGCGCGGTCTGCTGCGCGCCGACAATCCCTGTGCTGGAGTTCTTGACCGGCTGAAGGCGGATTGCGCCGGCAAATGGAGCCAGTTGGCCTCGAATGGCGACCTGCTGATCGAGCCCTCGATCGAAGAGATGCAGAGGCTGTTTCCCGGCTTCGCGCCGCCCCGCTTCGGCACATGCTCGAAACACATGGGCTGCTATTCCGACTATGAGGGCGAGTGGACGTCCCTGATCGGAACGCGGAGCGTGGGGCTCAAATCGCCGATGTCGTCCGGTCCAGGCGGCCTCGGCGGGATCAATGACATGGTTGGACGCCTCGCGCCCGCCAATCCCTATCATGTCGATCCGGGCTTCGGGGATTAGACCTTTCCATGAACTACCGCCACGCCTTCCATGCCGGGAACTTCGCCGACGTCGTCAAGCATGTCGCTCTGGCGCTGTGCCTCGACCGGCTCAACGTCAAGGCTGCGCCCTATCGCTTCATCGACACTCATGCGGGGAGCGGTCTCTATGATCTTGGCGGCGAGGAGGCGCAGCGCAGCCCCGAATGGCGCGACGCGGTCGCGCGCCTGTGGATGTCCGGACCCGACGTGCCGGCCGCCGTCGTCGAGGCGCTGTCGGCCTACATGCGCGTGCTGCACGACATCAACCCGGAGGGCGCCCTGCGCCTCTATCCTGGCTCACCCGTAATCGCCGCCCGCCTCATGCGGGAGCAGGACGCCATAAGGCTGTGCGAGTTGCATCCGGAGTCGGCCGCGAAGTTGCGCGAAACGATGGCGGGGGATGAACGGGTCAAGATCGAGGTCAGGGATGGGTTCGCGGCTCTGGCCGCCTATCTGCCCCCGCCGGAGAGGCGCGGACTTGTCCTGATCGACCCGCCTTTCGAGGAGGGCGTCTCCGACCGGAAGCTCGATTTCGAATGGATGCACCGTGCGTTGCGCAAGGCGGTCAAGCGTTGGCCGGGAGGGACTTACCTGCTCTGGCGACCGCTCAAGGACATTGCGGCGGTCGGAGCGTTCGATGACGCCATGGCGACGATGCTGATCGAGGAGCTTGGGCTGAAGCCCGAAAGTCTGCTGGTCGCCGACCTCTGGGTGCGGCCTGCCGGGCCGGGTCCTCTCTCCGGGGCGGGCATTTTGATCGTCAACCCGCCCTTTGGCCTACGTGAGCGGCTGGCGTCGGCTCTGCCCTGGTTGTCGAGCGTGCTGGACCAGACGCCCGACGATGCTGGGGCGTCGACTGCGGGATGGCGGTTGACGTCGCCCGAGGCGGAGGACCCGGACGACCTGATGGAAGAAGAGCCGTGGTAAGGCGGCCGTGTTGACGTTTTGTCTATAGCCTAGATGTGGACTCTCAACAGGTTGTCCTCGGAGAGGCCGAGGCGGCTGATGGGTGTCTGGGATTTTATTCCGCCGTGCGGGCGATGCCAGTTGTATCT
>JAWXBJ010000054.1:0-10758 GCA_034439955.1 Alphaproteobacteria bacterium | reverse complement strand
GCTGAAGCTTCAGCCGTGATGCGGCGAATCTTGGAGCCGCCATGCCAGCCCGCCATCGCCGATCCATCCTTCCGGTTTGGGCCGCGCTTTCGGCGTTGCTCCTCGCAGTAGCGGTTGCGGGCGCCCACGCCCAGGAGCCGGCCATCGCGCGCGGCGCCGTCTATCTCGATCGGAACGAGAATGGCGTTCGCGACCGTGGCGAATCCGGCATTCAGGATGTGAAGGTGTCGAACGGGCGCGATGTGGTGAAGACTGACCGGCAGGGTCGCTACGCCATTCCGCTTCCGCCCGAGAGCATACTTTTCCTCTCGAAACCGGCGCGCTACCGCGTTCCGCTCGACGAAGCGAACCTGCCGCAATTCTACTACATCCACTATCCGAACGGCACGCCCGCCATTGTGGAGTGGCGCTGGCCTGTGATCGAACCCACCGGGCCGTTGCCGGCGTCGATCGATTTTGCCCTGCTGCCTGGCGAGACAAAGGACAAGTTCACGGCGCTGGCCTTCGCGGACCCGCAGACCGCCGATGACGAGGATCTCGACATGATGCGCAAGGACATCGTCGATCCGCTGGTGGGCAACCCGTTCGAGGCCCTGTTCGGCGTGGTGGCCGGCGATGTCATGAACGACAATCTCAGCCTCTACGAACGTCATAACCGGCTGATGGCCATGATCGGCGTGCCGATGTGGAATGTCCCGGGCAATCACGATCTCAACTACCAGTCGCCGAACAACGATTACGCGACTGAAACTTTCAAGAGCGTGTTCGGGCCGGACTACTATTCCTTCGACTATGGGCGCGTCCACGTCCTCGCGCTCAACAATGTCGACTGGCGCGGCTCGGGCAATGGCTATCGCGGCTTCCTGCATGCCCGGCAGCTCGAATGGATCAGGAACGACCTTGCCGACATTCCACGCGACCGCCTGATCCTGATCGTGACCCACATCCCGCTGGTCACGAATGCGCTCGACGAAAACGGCGAGCGCAACTCTCTCGGCGAGGACATCAATACGGTGAACCTCGCGGCGCTGCTCGAACTGCTTGAGCCATTCAGAAATGTTTACGCGATCGCTGGCCACGACACGAGCAACAGCTGGAAAGTGGAGGTCAACCACACCCATGGCTGGCGCGGCTATCCGTTCATCTCCCACACGCTCGCCGAAGCGCGTGGCGGCGGATGGACGCTTGGTCCGCGCGACGAACGCGGCGTGCGCCCCGCCACGATGGCGGACGGGAATCCCAACGGCTTCTACGTCCTGTCGTTCGACGGCGCGAAAATGACGCCGCGTTTTGTGCCGTCCGACGAGCCGGACGGACGTCGGATGCGAGTGACGCTCGATCCGCCGCTCATCGTGCCCGGCGACGCCCGCGACGCCCAGCTTGATCGCGGAGGGCAGCCGGACGGCGCCAAGGCGGTGGTCAACCTCTATGACGGCGGCGAGCGCGACCGCATCACCGTCTCGCTCGACGGGGCAAAGCCGGTCGCGCTGAAGAATGTGCTGCGGACCGATCCCCACATGGAGCAGCTCTACAGGCAATATGAGGGCACGTCCGACGCGTACGCGCGTCCCGTCCCGTCGTCGCATATCTGGGAGTTCGACCTGCCGCCGCTTGCTCCGGGCGTCCACTCGCTGGCCTTCGATGCGGTCGATGAGTTCGGCTTGACGGCCAGTGAGACCTTCACCTTTGAAATCACGGCGCCGCCGAAACCTTGATGCGGCGCGAATTTCAAAACCTGTTCAACCCCTGATCGGCAGCTGGCCGAGATAGTCGCGCTTGCCGAGGGGAACGCCCTTGGCGCGCAAGATGCCGTACGCCGTCGCCGCGTGAAAATGAAAGTTCGGCACCGAGAAGGACAGCAGGAACGCCTCGACCGTGAAGGGCATCACCATAGCGCCCATCCGGAACTCCATGTCCCGGCCTTCCAGCGCATTGATTTCATCCGGACTCATCGCTTCCAGCGATCCCCGCGCTTCGGCGAGCAGAGCCTGCAGATCCTTGTAGTCGTGCGATTTCAGGCCGGAGGGTGGGGTGAACACGCCGGCCCTCGCGCCATTGATCGCGCCGACCGAATGCTGCGTCATCGCGACCACCTGATAGCGGAAGGGCAGCATGTCGGCGTGAACGCGCGTATCAACGACGGAGGCTGCATCAATCCCGGCCGTCTCGCAGTGCGTCACGCCTTTCGCCAGCACGCCTTCAAGCGCCATGACCGTGCGAATGAACCCCGCGACCGTCGCGTCATAAAGAGAAATCGCCATCTCGCATGTCCTTCTTCTTCTGACGTCGGTGCAGCCCGGTTTTGACAACCGCGTCATGAGCTTGGTCCGCCGGCCAAAGGGTTCACCCAGCCTCCCCTCGCCGGCACATCGAAGCTACGCTCTTGGGCTTGCACGTCGCGATCCGATTCCTGCGGATCGTCCATTGCCGGGGCCGCGCGGGCAGGGACTAGCGCCCACCCTTGCCGCCGCCCTTGCCGCCCTTGGAAGCCTGCGCTTCCTTCTCTTTCAGCCGTGCGCCGGCGAGTATGCCTTCCATGCCGTAATTGCCTTCGTGGCAGGCATATTCATAGAGACGCGTCTGCGGGTAGAAGGTCAGCTCCGCTTTCCACGGCCGGGTGTAGGTGTCGGGATCATCCACCGTGAACTCGTAGAAGATTTCCTGCTCTCCGGCCCGCGTGAAACGCTCCGTCACCTTCGCCTTCGGCGACAGCGGGAAAGAGCCGTTCTCGGCCTGCAGCGGATGAACGTTTCTCGTCTCGGCGACCAGTGTGTCGCCCTCCCACCAGGCGACGCTGTCGCCCAGCCAGGGCTTGATCGTCTCGGGCCTGTGGCTGGCCCGGGCGGCGGCGGAGGATGCGAAGATCGGAATGGCGCGCACATCGTGCGCCATTTCCACCAGGATCATCAGGTGGCTTTCGGTCAGCACGAACTGGTAGTTGTTGTTGTAAAGCACGCTCAGCATGCCGGGTCCGCCCGTTCCTCCGAATCCGATCAGGCAGCGTTCCGAAATCGCGGTCGCTTCCGGACCCTCGTAAGGGTCGTTGCCTGTCGCATACCGCGTGAAGCTGGCGATCTGTTTTCTCATCACACCGGCTGGATCCTTGTAGGGGATCTGGCCGCTGGGCGGATCGACGATGTTGGACGTGCGGTACTCGCCCTTCACCTTGGCGAGGGTATCTCCCGGCGTGACCCAGAAGGCGTCGTATCCCTTGAGTCCGAAATCCTGGCCGCCTTTTTCCGGCGCGCCCTTGCTGGGATCCGAGTAGGTGGTGTTTCTGTTGAAGTCAGGATCGTCGGCGGCAATGCCGGCGAGGCCCGTGCTGGCGGCGATCTTCTTGGCTTCCGCCTCGCTGACCACCAGCTTGTCGACGCCGCGCGCTCGCGCCAGCGGCGTCAGCGAGGCGTTGGTCCAGATGCCTGTGAAATCCGGCTTTCCCGAAGCCGTCTTGACGTCGTCGGCGAAAGCCTGCGGCGTCGCCAGGCCGAGAGCGAGCACAGTCGCTGCGAGGCCTTGTCTCAAGTCGAGCATGAACCGATCTCCGGTTTGAGGTCTGAACGCCTCGATGAGTGTCGTGCGGACGCTACCGCATTTCGCCGCCTACCGGAAGGATGACACCGCGCCGTCTGCTGAAATCCGGGATCAAGGGCCGAAAATGGACCAAATCCGAACTCGACCTCGCCACTGAATCCGTCCTCCACGGCTGGCGGAAGCAAGCGGCCCAACCTCTTGCCCTGGCGCCTCGACCTTTGCCGCCCCTTGACGGTCTGCGCCTTCACGCCATAGTGTGAGTGAACGCTCACTTCAGCTGCAGGTCCGCCATGCCTCTTTCCTCAAACGCCCAGCTTGTCACCCACATCTTCGACGAAGTCACACGCGGCAATGGCGCCCCGTTCTGGGACGCCTGCGCCGATACGCTGGTCTGGCGCACCATCGGCCATAATTCCTGGAGCGGAGAGTTCCGCGGCAAGGCCACGGTCATCGACGAAATCTTTCGGCCGCTGCGCCGCCGCCTCGCCACACAGGCGACGATTCCCACGCGCATCATCGACGGCGGCGACATCATCGTCGTGCAGGCGCGCGGCAGGAACGTCACCCACACTGGCCTGCCCTACGAGAACGACTATTGCTTCGTCATCCACTTCGATGACGGTCGCATCGCGCATTACGAGGAATATTGCGACACCGAACTCGTCACCAGCATCCTCGGCGAGCGCGCCTGATTCACCCTGTTCTTGAACGCCGCGCCGCAGGTTCAGCGATTCTCGTCCAGAGTGATCCGCAGGCGTTCCATCGCGGGCAGAATCGCAATCAATTCCTGCGCCGGCAGCGTTGCGACCACATCGTCAAGCAGACCGGCCGTAGCCAGGACCGCTTCGCGCTGGACCCTGAGACCGAGCGGCGTGATCGTCACCAGCTTCCCTCGCGCATCCTTGGGATCGGGTTTGATGGTGATGAAACGCTGCGCCTCGAGGCGCTGCAACGTGTTGGTCATCGCGCCCTTGGTCACCTGGAAAGCACGCGCCAGCCTCGCCGGCGCCGATTCCCCGCCAAGCCGCGAGAAATGGTTGAGAACGCCGAACTGCGCGATCGACAAACCCTCCGGCAGAACTCGCGCCAGCCGGTTCTGCGAAAGATGGGCGATGATCCCCACTTCGGTAAACAGCCGGAAGTACAGCGTCGTGAGTTCAGCCGCCTCGGATGCGTCCAGCTGTCGCGCTGCTCCTTCCGCCATGCCTCAGGCCGTCTCCATCAAGTGCGCATCAAGGCCGCGCCGCGGCGATCGCACGCCTGGGGCGGCGTAGCCGACCCGCACCAGCATCTGCACGGTTTTGCCGTCGCCAAGCAAGGTGTGAACCTCCTCGTAAAGTCCGGCCATTTCGGGGAATTCCTGCAGCGAATGGCTGAAGGGGTGAACGGCCATGCCAAGTTCGGCGACCTTGAGATTGAGCCGCGCATAGGCCCGCCCCGAGGCAAGCTGCGCCGCCCTGGTGTTGTCATGTGTGAGCCATGCGAAAGCCTGGGCCGAGTCCGCCTTGGCCCGCCACATGCTCTGGCTTTGCTTGAACGATGTCGAACCATGATCTTTCATGGCCTCGCGGTCCAGCATGCCTGCAAGCTTCAGCGCCTCCATCATCGGTCCCTCGAGCGAGACGCCATCGCGAAAGCGCTCGACCTCGCTTTTTCCGATGCGCATGAGCGCCACCGACTCCTCGTGCGTGGCGGTAACGCCGCTTTCCAGTTCGAAGGCGCGGAACACATGGTCCCGCAGCACCGCGACCCTGGCCGGGTCAGCCGTAGTTTTCACGACCGCGCCATGAACCGACCCCGCCGCAGCGATGGCCGCAAGATTCGACGCATCCGGGACCTGGTCGGTATTGTCGTTGCGATTGGTGACGCGCGTCAGGATATGAGCGAACGCGGCATCGGGCTGAGCCGCGCCCTGGATGAACCGCACCTTGGCCACCGGGCGTCGATCAAGACGCGGGGCGGGTTCGCCTTCCGGAAACGCGGTAATCTCGGCGAGATACCCCTCCTGCGCCGCCGCGATCGACAGGAGTTCGAGGAACGCCCCGCAGCCCAGCGTGATCTGCCGGTCCGGCGGATCGGTCGCGGGCAGGCGCCGGTCGAGATCGCAGAAAAGGGACAGGCTGTCCTCGCCATCGAGCCGCACCAGCCAGGGCTGCCGATTGTGCGGGTTTGGCGCCAGCAGCGCATACGAGAGAAAACGCTCGCGATGAGCTGTTTGCGATCCAGCTGCGCGCCAGGGCTCTCGCGCCTCTGCCGAAGGCGCGTTGAGGGCGTAGAAGGCCCCGCCGCCGACAGCGGCCAGGACAAGGCCGCCCCCGACCAGTTTCAGGATTCCGCGTCGCGTCGTCATGTCAGGGGGTCCCCTCAAGAAGAGCGTCTTGGACCGCAGGCCTTTTGGCCCGAACGGTCTGGAACAAAAGGACGATGGCCACGACTGCGATCCACAGCAGCATGGACGCCGTCGAAACGATGATGTCGAGCGGCGGTTCGACCCCGAGCATCGCCCAGGCGGGCATGGACGAGATCGCCGCCGCCGGAAAAGCCGTCCAGCCGAGCCAGGCGGGCAATCCCTTGTCCTTCAGGATGACGGCGCCAACGCACATCAGCCAGAATGATGCAAAAAGGGAGACGCCAAGGTCTTCTCCGATCGATCCGCCATAGGCGTTGAGCGCCAACTGGGTGGTCTCGATGGCGAGACGCTCGGCCGAGCCGTCCGGCGCCTGCGCATGAGCTGACGCCAGCGCCGAGGAGCCGGTCAGCCAGCGCACAATGCCGATCGCCCGGGCGAGCGCCGACACTGTTCCCAGTGCAATCGCAAGGCCTGACAAGGCGTCTAGCGGCCGGGGGCCGCGCGCCAACGCGACGATCAGCGCGGCGCTCGCCGCGAAGGCGAGAGACCAGCCCAGATAAAGGCCATAGCCAAGCCGGACCGCCTCGGCATTTGCATGAATCAGCGGGAGCGCCACGTCGGGCGCGAAATCGAGACTCGCCGGCCAGTCGATCGCCGCCCCGAGGATCGCCATTGGCGCGAAAATGAAGAAGGCCTGGAACAGCAGCAGCGCCGCTCCTGATACTCGTATCGCGGTCATGGACGCCTCGCACGCTGGGATTGGGAAAAGCCGATGTCCGCCCACCGATCGATCGCTCGACCCGCGGGCGGAACAGGCTGCTAACGCTGGACCAAGGTCGTTACGGGCAGGTCCGTCGTGACGGTCGCGACCGATGTGGCGCGATCGACCACGCAGACGGCCGCCGATTTCCCGCGCTCGCCGAACGACAGCTTCAAGCGAAGCGTGATCGTGTCGGAATTCACGGAAAGCCCTTCGTCGATGAAGCGAGTGCTGGTCGGGACGGGTTCAATCTGTTCGGCGACCGCCGCCTTGCAGAGCGAACGCCCAGCTGTAATCGAAACGCCTGCCGACGCCGGCTGGGAGAGGACAAGGCTGACGCCGCCGGCGGCGGCAAGCATCGCGAAGGTCTTAGAGGGGGAGAACGACTTCATGATATCAGATCCTTTTTTTGTGTTTTGACAACTTACGCAACGCTGGCTCGGGGAGGCTCCAGACGACGGCCCACGTCCGCCGGTTGGTTTAGTGGTGAACTATATAGTTCAACGTCGAACTATGTGCAAGTGATTGTTGGACACTCACGAAAATTATTTCACTTGGGAGGCGATGTCACAAAACGGATGGAGGTGTAGAATAACGCCAGTCTTCCAACAGGACGAGGGATAGCCATGACACATCACCGATTGCTATTAGCGGGACTGAGCTTGATCGCCCTGGCTTCGGCCGCCTGCTCCGAACCGGCCGAAACACCGGCGCCCGCGCCAGCCGCAGAGGTGATCGCGCCTGCCCCCGCCGCGCCGGACTATGCCGCTCTGCTCACAGCGGGAACACGGCCCGTGGCGGACGCCGCCGACGACGCCGCGCGCAAACCCGTCGAGGTGCTCGCCTTCTCGAAAATAATGCCGGGTCAGACCGTTCTGGAGATGGAAGCCGGCGCCGGCTACTATACCGAATTGCTATCGGGCGCGGTCGGCCCGTCAGGCAAGGTCATCATGCAAGCCCCGGCGGAATTCGAAGGCTTCTACAAGGACGGTCTCGCCGCCCGCCTGCTCGACAACCGGCTCGCCAACGTCACCTTCTCGGCGTCGCATTTCGACAAGCTGGATGCGGCCGACGGGACGGTCGATGTGGTCACCTGGTTCCTCGGGCCGCACGAAATCTATTTCAAGCCCGAGAACGCGCCCAACGGTCTGGGTGATCCGGCGGGGACCTATGCCGACATCTTCCGCGTCCTGAAGCCTGGCGGCTATTTCGTCGTCCTCGAACACGCGGCGGCCGCAGGGTCGGGAACGGAAGTCGGCGGCACGTTGCATCGGATCGATCCGGCCCACGTCAAGGCGGCGGCGCAAACCGCCGGCTTCGTGCTGGACGAAGAAAGCCCCCTGCTGGCGAATCCGGAAGACGACCACACCAAGGGCGTGTTCGACGAATCGATCCGCCGCCGGACGGATCAATTCCTGTTGCGCTACAAGAAGCCTGTCTAGCGTGACGGTTCAGAAGTTCGCACGATCTCACTGCGGCCGGTTTGCGAACTTCTGAACCCTAGCCACACTGGCAAGCTGATGATTCTAGTGTCCTTTGGATTCTGAAGTTCGCTGCAAGGCCAGCCGCGACAATCTTGCGAACTTCAGAATCAGGACACTGGCGCCGACACGCATGACAGGCCGGCCTCGCCATTGGGACCAGCCTGCTCTAGCTTGGCGGCATGAGTCGCTGGCGACAAAAGCTCGACCTGGTGGCTGTGGCGCTTGCCGCTGTGAGCTTCGCCGCCGCCTGCGCGCCCAGCGAGACAGGGGTGTTTCAGACCCAGACGGGCGATCCGGTCATCGCCATTTCCGAAGGCGCCTGCGCGTCAACCTGCCCGGTCTATGATCTGACGCTGCGTCCTGACGGCCGCTATCTGCTGAACGGCGAGCGCTTCGTGAAGGCCACGGGCGTAACGGAAGGAAATGTCGGGACCAACGCTTGGACCGCCGCCGACGCCGTGCTGAAAAGCGCCGAATTCTGGACCATGAAGGAAATTCAGACCCCCCGCACCCTTCCCAATTGCCAAACCGGCGCTCCAACCGTCCGCGTCACCTGGCGGACGGGCGAAGGCAAGGAGAAGACCGTCATCTACGATGCGGGATGCGGCGTCGAGCGGACGCGGGAGATGATCTCGGCCTTGCGCGTGGCCATGCGCTTCGACGACCTTGTCTGGACCAATGACACGTTCGATCCCGCAACGGGCGAACGGAGTTAGGCTTGCCGATCCCGCAACGCCGCAGCGGAGCCAGGCTTGCCGCTGGCGCCCATGGCGCAGCGTCCCGCCAGGTCCTATGTCTAGCGCATGCAGATCTGGCTCACCTACGCGCTCTACGGTGTCATCGCGATCCTCTTCGCCGTGCTGGCGGTGGGCGTCACCAACCTCGTCCGCACCGACGCCAACGCGAGGTCCCGTTCCAACAAGCTGATGCGCCTGCGGGTCGCGGTGCAGTTCGCGGCCGTGCTGATCATTGTGGCGATCGGCTTCCTCGCCGGCGCGTTCGGGTAGCGAGCATGGTTGTTCTCAACAAGATTTACACACGCACCGGCGACGACGGCACAACCGGTCTCGCGACCGGCGAGCGTGTTCCAAAATGGGATCTGCGGGTCGAATCCTACGGCGCAGTGGATGAGACCAACGCCGCCATCGGCCTCGCGCGGCAGCATTGCGGCGCCGATCCGGACCTCGACGGCATGCTGATGCGGATCCAGAATGATCTCTTCGACCTCGGCGCGGACCTCTCGACGCCAGAGCGCGACAAGCCGCTCGCCTGGACCCCGCTGCGCATCGTTCAGGCGCAGGTCGACCGTCTCGAATCCGGGATCGACCGCATGAACGCCGCGATCCCGCCGCTCGACAGTTTTGTTCTGCCCGGCGGCTCGGCCCTTTCGGCCCACCTTCATCTTGCCCGCACGATCTGCCGTCGGGCCGAACGGCTGATCGCCCAGCTGGCGTCTTCGCCGGACGAGAACGTCTCCGCCCCCGCGCTCGCTTTCGCCAACCGGCTGTCGGATTTCCTCTTCGTCGCGAGCCGCCGCGCCAACGCGAACGGGGCGGATGACGCCAAATGGGTCCCTGGCGCCAATCGCTAAAGCGTTTTCAGGCGAAGCGGGAACAGGTTTGCCGTTGGACGCCCGGCCGCCAACGCCCCGGCCTTCATTCCGGCAAAAGCCCCAGCCTCTTGCCGATGATCTTGTCGACCTGACGCTTGGGCAGAGTTCGCGTCATGAACTCCTGCAAGGGTTGCGGCGTCACGGCATAGCGCACTTTTGGCTTGCGCAAGGTCAGCGCGAGGTGGATCGCCTCGCCGATCCGTTCCGGCTTGAGCCCGATCTTGCCCAGGCCGAGCATGTAATCGCGCACCTTGACCAGGGCCGGCGCGAACGGCGTGTTGGCGTAGCGCGACACGTCCTCCTGTTCGGCCTTCCCCCAGATCGGGGTCGCGACCGCGCCGGGACCGATGACGATGACGTCGATTCCCAACAGCAAAAGCTCGCGACGCAGGCTCTCCGAGAACCCTTCGAGTGCGAACTTCGACGCGCTGTAGGGTCCAAGGAACGGGCTGGCGCTCCGGCCGCCCACCGAGCTGATGTTGACGATGCGGCCCTTCTCTCCCTTGAGGGACGTATCCGCACCGAGGAGAGGCGCGAAGGCCTGTGTGACGATCAGCACGCCGGTCAGGTTGACGTCCAGCTGGCGGCGAAAATCGTCGATGTCGAGATAGAGCAGCGGCCCCGATACGGCGATGCCCGCATTGTTGACCAGCCCAGCCAGCGTCTGGCCGGCCAGAGCCTCCCTCACGGACCGCGCCGCTGCGCGGGCGCCCGTTTCGTCCGTGACGTCGAACACCATTGCCGTGAACGCGTTGCCGAACTCGCTCTTCAAGCGGGCGGCGTCGGCTGCGTTGCGCACGCTGCCGAAGACATGGAAGCCCTTGCCGGTCAGGACCTTGGTCGCGCCCCAGCCTATGCCCGTCGAGACGCCCGTGATCACCACGCTGCGCATGCCCGAATCTCCCTGCCCACTGCGGCCAAACGCTAGGCCCTGTGGACATTAGGGATTCACAGGCTGCCCGAACGCTGATTCAAACTTCCTTTTGGGAGGTTTGCAATGCGACGGGAACGCTTTGTCATC
>JAWXBJ010000053.1:0-14170 GCA_034439955.1 Alphaproteobacteria bacterium | reverse complement strand
GACCGATCCCGATCAATCGACAAAAGTTGCTCTGGCTTCATGGGTATAGAAACTGATTCAACGATCTACCTGATCCAGGTCGATCGCATCAGGCTCTAGGAAGCGCCGCCAGGGTCGAGCGTAGCGTCCCCTGTTGCTTCCATCGGGTCGATGAGGTCGCCAGAAGGAGTGGAGTCAATACCGCCTGGCTGGGGGAGGCGATGCTCTCGCGGCGTCTGGACGGTTGTTGCATGAATGCCCGAAAGGACGAGGCCGGTCGCGGTGATCTTCAACAAACTGTCCCTTGGCATGGATGGCTGGGGTGAGTTCGGCGTGGAACGCGCCGACAGGGAGAAGCCGCGTGTGCCGCCGAATGTCCCGGCCCTTTCGCCATTGGCATGACCGACAGACGATGTGCTCCCGGCAGGGATGGACGCGGGATCCGGTTTGGCCAGCGGTTCAGGCTGGATGGACGTGTTGTCCACCAATGGCTCGGCTTGATCTTCCATGAGCAGCGAATCGAACGAGGCCTGGACGGATTGCGCCTCGGCCAGCCCGCCCGACGTCGTGCTGCTCCAGCCTTCGATCTCAAAGGGCGTCGCAAGCGCGGCTTGTTCTGTCGGTGTGACCGGAGGTGGAACCGAAGATTCCTGCGCGACCGGGACGTCTTGCGCTGGAACCGGCGCGGGATGTGACGCCGGGATTGCCTCGTCGTGGTTGCTTGCTGGCGTGTCGGCCTGAGGCGCGGCCGAGAGGGAGGTCAGGATCCGGGAAATTGCGCGCTCGGCGCCGAGCGCGATGCGGTGGGCGTCGGCAGCCATCGCCGAAACGTGTTGCGCGTAGCTGCGGCCTTCGTCACCGGGCCAGGGCGTCGCGACGAGGTCGGCGGCGTCGGCGCGCTCGATTTCCCGGCCGGCGGCGTCGAGGATGCGGATGCCGGGCGGCTCGGGAGCAATTTCGACGACATAGCCCTCGGTGTCGAACCGCACGCTGCCGCTCTCGCCTTCCGTCCAGGCGATGTCGCCGCCCGCCGTGAGGTCGCAAAGCTTGTGGATCAGTCTTCGCGTCGAGGCGTGCAGCATGTCACGGTCCCAGCCAACATGGCCGCCAGATGTGGCCTTTCCGGCGCCGCGTCAAGAAACCTCACCTGGAGACTGGAGTTCGGCGATGGTTTTGCAGGCTGAAGCGAACTCGCGTTCAATCAGTTGGGAGGCGGATCGGCCAAGCGCGTTGCGATGATGCGCGCAAGCGCGGCAGGCTCTCGCGTTTCGCATTCCCAGATGATGACCGGTCGCCAGCCGGCGCCGGAGAGGGCGAGGGTTGCGGCGGCGTCCCGCGCCACGTTCCGGGCGATCTTCGCGCTCCAGTAGGCGGCGTTCGTGGCGGGCATGCGGGCGCCGCGCACACAGGTGTGGCCATGCCAGAAGCAGCCATGAACAAAGACAGCAAGCCGCCGGGCTGCAAATACGAGATCAGGCTTGCCCGGCAAATCCTTTCCGTGGAGGCGGTAGCGCAGACCGAGCGCGTGAGCGGCGCGGCGGACGCGAAGTTCCGGCGACGTATTCCTGGATTTGACGGCGCGCATGGCGGCCGATCGCTGAAGGGGTGTGAGGGTGTCGGCCATTCCCGCGAGCCTGCCGGGTTCGACGCGCCAAGTCATCCTCGGCGACATCGGGCGCGATTCGTGAGATCAGGCCGCAGCGTCGAGACGAGCCCGGCTTTCGACAAGGGGCAGAAGGAGATGCCGTCCAAGCCATCGCACGACAGGCACCGAGACGCCGTCTCCCAGCACTTTCAGCGCGGCCGTTTCCTTCTCGGGCAGGACAAAGCCTTCGTCGCAACCCATCAGGCGGGCGGCCTCGGTCGCCAGCAGGGGACGCAGCCGGGCCTCGCCATTGTGGGTCACAAGCAGGAGCTGTTTCGAAGAGCCTCCGCCGGGCGTGCGCAGACAACCGGCAAGGCCGTCATAGCGTATTTCGGCGCGCTGGATTCTCTTGCCGTTTTCTGTCCGGATGCGACGAAAGACAGCCCCGGCGTTCCAGTTCCGGTCCGCGAGCGCCGCGTCGAACCTGGCGCGATGGAGGGGCGCCATCTGTCCGATGAGCTTGCGTGTCGCGGCGTAGGAGCGCCATGCCGGCGCCGGCGGATCGCGATCCAGCACGGCGGCGAGAACGACATTGCGCCGGGGAGGATGCGGAAGTGTCCACCAGACCCAGGCAAGGCGCGCATTGTGGGGCAGGGCGGCGACGGCCTGGCGAAGCGCCTGCGGGTGGAAGCCCGGATCGCACTGGTCCGAGGAAAAGCCATCCGCGATGCGCCCCTTGTGGGCGACGATGAAGAGGCGCTGGCGCGATTGCGGTGAAAACAGCGAGGCGTCGATCACGAGCGCGCCCACCCGGTAGCCAGAGTCCGCGAGGTTGGAGACCAGTGATGCGAAGTCGCGTCCGTTGTGGGACGAAAGAAGCCCCGTCACGTTCTCCAGAACCAGCGTGCGGGGCGCGCGACCGCAGGCATCCAGCGCCTCGATGATATTCCAGAAGCCCCAGAAGGCGCCGGAGCGCGGAGCATTGAGGCCGCGGCGGGCCCCGGCGAGAGACAGATCCTGACAGGGGAATGACGCCCAGGCGAGGTGCGCGGTCGGCAGCGCGGATGCGTCGAGATTCCAGACATCACTCTCGGCGATTGGCTCGCCGACGAAATTGCGCCGGTAAGTTGCGCACTTCATCGGGTCGAAATCATTGGAGAAGCCAGCGTCGAACATTCCGGCGAGGCCCTGCCGAGCCATGCCGCCGCCAGCGAAGAATTCGAGGAAGGTCGGGCGCGAGGTGAGCATAGGGCAAGGGTGGAGTGATTCGGCGAAAGTCGGGTGTGGATAGCGCAACGCGCTCGTGTAGGCTGATCGCTCAAAAGGAGCCCCGCGATGCTGATCGTCCACCATCTCAATGAATCGCGTTCGCAGCGCGTGCTGTGGCTGCTTGAGGAGTTGGAAACGCCCTATGAGATCGCGCTTTACGCTCGCGACCCGCAGACGCGCCTCGCCCCGCCGGAGCTGAAGTCGGTCCACGCGCTCGGCAAGTCCCCGGTGATCACGGACGGCGCGACGACGCTGATCGAGACCGGCGCAATCGTCGATTACATCCTCCGGCATCATGGCGGCGGGCGCATGGCGCCGGCGACGGACAGCCCGGATTACGATCGTCACCAGCAGTGGCTGCACTACGCCGAGGGCTCGGCGATGCTGCCCCTGATGCTCAACATGTATGTCGGGCGGTTGAAGGAGGCCGGCGCGCCCCTCCATCCGCGCATCGAGAGCGAGATCGCCAACCACCTCAGTTTCATCGAAGGGGCGCTGCAGGGCCGCGACTATTTCGTCGGCGACAGGCTCACCGGCGCCGACGTGACAATGAGTTTCGTGGCGGAGGTGGCGAGGGCGCAGGGCAAGCTCGCGGCTTATCCCACCTTCGACGCGTGGCTCGACCGGATGCATGCGCGAGCGGCCTGGCGGCGGGCGCTGGACAAGGGCGGCGCATACATGCTGGGGCGGTGAGGCCCAGGCCGGGGCGTGCATCGCGCTGTCGCAAGCGGGTGCTACAACGGCGCAACACAGAAGCGCGCGGGGGAGGTTACGATGCCGAGGTTTCTTCAGGTTCAGGACGTCAACGCGATCAATCTGGATGCGCTGGTGAAGCTTTTGCCAGGCACGGGCCAGTCGGGTTTCAATTTTTTCAGGACCCGGACCCGGGGCAAATACATCCTCGCCATGCTTGGCTCGTGGGAAACGCTCGACAGGGAGGGCGTCAACACGCCCAGGCGGGTCGCGCATTTCATCGGGCAGGGTCTGATCGAAACCGGCTGGCTCAACTACGCCGTCGAAAGCCTGAAATACAAGGCGGAGGGCCTGATCGGGACGTTCTCAGCCTACCGGAACAATCCCGACCTCGCCAGACAGCATGCCGGGAAGGAACAACTGATCGGGGAGACGGCCTATGGCGGGCGGATGGGAAACAGCGAGCCCGGCGACGGCTTCAAGTATCGCGGTCGAGGCTTTTTCCAGATCACCGGCAAGGACAATTACCGGAAATTTTCGGACGTCTCCGGTACGGACCTCCTGACCGATCCCGACTGTCTTGCGCGCGATCTCAAATTGTCGGTCGCGGTCGCCGCAGCTTACTGGCGGGCGAACGGGCTCAATGCCTATGCAGACGCCAACAACGCCGCCGCCGTCTCGCGCGGAGTGAATCGCGGCGATCCCAAGTCCGCTGGACGCGCGCATGACGAGGACAAGCGCATCGTGTGGACCAACAGGGTGATCGAACTGTTTCGTGATCCCGTCGGGGTCGTGGCGCCCGATGCCGCCGCCGCGCTGACGGTCGGCAGCCGGGGTCCGCGCGTAGCGGCGCTGCAGGCCGATCTGTTCGCACTTGGCTTCGAGTGCGTGGGTTCCGCCGACGGAATTTTCGGCAAGGACACGCGCCTCGGCGTAATCGGCGCGCAGGACCGCGCGGGCATGCCGCTGACGGGAGTCGCCGACGCCGCGACTCTCGCTGCGGTCGAGGAGTTGCGGGACGACCCCCGCTCCAGCCCGCTCAACTCCATGTCGGTGGCGGGCGCGGAGGGGTATGTCTGATCAAATCAACCGGGCGCCGCGATCTGCTTGCGGATTGCAGCGACGCCGCGAATGACCGATTTGTCCCGTCGTCGGGCGTCGAGCTGAGGTCCGTGCGGTAGGCCTCAATGGTGAGGTCCGGACCGATCAACAGGTAAACCGGCGCGCTGTCGATCCGGTAAGCCGCCGCGATCGCGCCATCGGCATCGACGAGGGTGGGCCAGGCGCCGCCCTGGTCCTTGAACCAGGATCCCAGCGACAGGAAGTCGCCCAGCGCCTCGTCGGCGCGATCGGGAGATGGCGGACTGTGAACGGACAGGAAGTCGAGATCCGGGTCCTGACCCGCCGCTGAATTGAGCGCCTGGATGTACCGGGCGTCGGCAATGCTGTCGTCGCTCCAGAGGCCCCAGAAAGCCAGGATCGTCCAGCGTCCGGCAAGGCCGGCGTGAGTGACCTCGGGGCATTGCCCGTCCGGCGGGGCGCCGCAGTAGGTTTGCGCCCGGAACGGCGGAGCCGTCGTCCCGATGAGAGCGTGGGAATCGCCGGCGGTCTGCCATGCGGCGTCGGTCGAAGCGGCAGCCGGGGCGCCTGCTGGGGCGGCGGCGGCGGAAGCGGCGGGGGGCGCCGGCGCTTCGGTTGCGGACTGGCCGCGATCACATCCGGCCAGCGCAATAAGTGCGGCAAGCAGGATGGGTGTTGGGAGTGGTGAACCAGACGTCATGGTGAAAGGCCTTCTAACCGTCACAGCGCGGCATGATCCCAAAGAAATCAAGGAAGCTCCAGAATGTGCGCGCACAAGCGCCGCGCGCCCGGCGGCCGGCTGCCGGCTGCCGGCTGCGGGGTCGGTCGGCTGAACGTCTGTTCATTAACCTGTTGTAGTTGTTACACTTTTAGACAAGAAGAGCGGGAACCGACACAGCTGAGAGACGGGTCAATGGTTCGATATCCGGGAGGGACACTTGCAATTGGAGAACCAGATCATGAACTCGACCACGAAACGCACGCTGCGATCCGCGCTGGTCGCCGGGGGACTCATCCTGCTCGCGCCGGCGGCCGCCTTCGCTGGCGAATGGCGCCTGCAACCGGCGCAGTGCCCCGATCTCAAAGAAGACCGCCGCGATGACAGGGTGACCCACGGTCCGGGTGACCGGGTCGAAAGTCGCCGCGACGAACGGGTGGTGCGATGCCCGGCGTCCGCGTGGAGCTATGAAAAGGGTCCGAGGGAAGGCTGGTTCGGCAAGCCGAAACGGCCCATCGACGTCATCGTCCGCCCAGGCGGCCATTATTTTCATCGCGATCACCGGGGCGCGGACGTCGCCGTCGTGATCAGGCCGTAGCCGACCTTTCCGTCGAAACACTTGAGCGCCCGCCACCAGCGAAGGGGGCGGGCGTTTTCTTTCTGTCGGAAGCATCGGGAATTGCCGTCGCCGGGGCCTTTGGCCAGGGCAACCTCTCGTCCGCCTGGGGTGATGTCTCAGTTTCAAATCCTGACCGGCTGCCTTCGCCAAAACCTGCCCTTCGACCGCCTTGCTCGACGGGGAGAAAATCGCCAAACCCGGCCATTTGCAACCTCGAAGACCGGAAGCGGAACACGCGTCTTATCGAAACGTTGCGAAAGTATCGGAGATCGCGCGCGATCGATTGCAGAAAGAGGAAGCGCGCTATGGACGTCGACACCATATTCGCCATCATCGAGGCGGCAAGCTTGTCAGACGCGATTGATATGGTCTCAAGAACGCCCTGCGCAGTCGCGCACGGTGTCGTTGAGGTATGGCCGCTCCAAACGTCCTAAGAATCATGCTTGACTGCGACCAGTTTGGGCCAGCATCACCTGCGCCGCCTCATTGTTACCACAGGCTGGGTCGCTCCAGATCTTCCGCGCCGGGCTCGCCCCCCATCAGGCGCGATATCGCCAGAAGTGGACGTTCGGCGAGGACGCTGATAGGTTGAGGCGCGTTCTCTCCTGAACCGGCGCCTCAAGCATCGACAAACGACCTTTGCCGAGCCGACCGCTCAGAGATTTTGATCTCTTCTGGATGCCAGAGCGAGTTTCCTGACGAGCGCGTCGGCGATTGGCCGGCTCGGAGAGAAGGTGACGCCAGTCTTGGTGAACTTGAGCCCAGCCGCTGCAATGTCATCGGCATGCGACGTGATGGCGGAAGGAAACAGATAGAGGCCGCACTGATTGCTGAACGCTGCATAGCCCGCGATGATGGATTTTCCGATCCTGAACCCCGGCATCTTGTAGGCGATGATTTCTTCGGCGTCAGGCAGCGCGCGCGCAAGCTGAGCGCGCAATCGAACCAGCAGAGGGCGGAGGTCTTTGGGAGCCTCAGCTACGTAGGCGTCGTGATCAGCAAACATGGTCAGAACACGCTTCCGCTGGCGTGACACTCAAAGCAAGCGCCCACCATCTCCGCTAAAACAAGTTGGATATCACGATCAAGCCAATCAGAAGAAAAGTGTCCGCACGTTCGCGCTGGAGACCGAAGGTCCGCTTCGGACCAACAAGTGTCGCTTCAGTTGGCGACGCAGGCGGCCGGTTTCCGCTGGAAGGCGGACACGGCGAATTCGAATTGAGACACTGCCCCGCCGGGACGCAGGTTGCTCTACGCTCTTGAGATAGAGCATCCTGCCATGGGAGCGGGAGGACGGCATGTTGAAGACAATTGCGATCATCCTTGGCGGCGCTGCGCTGGTTCTGGCAGTCGCGCTGCTTGGCGGGTTCCTCTACATGCGCACCTATTTCGCAGCGCCCGTGGCGCGCGCCGTGCCGTCCGTCGTCGGGGCGCTGGGGGCCACGCGCGTGCTGGGCGTGTTCGCGCATCCCGACGACGAGCAGCTGGTCACGGGGTTCTTCTCCCATGCCGATCAGAAGGACGGCGCCTTTACCGCGATGGTGACGGCGACCAAGGGCGAGGCGGGCCAACAGGTTCCAGTCGTCGCCCGGCGGGAGGATCTCGGGGTGGTGCGCAAGGCGGCGGCGTTGAAGAACGGCTTCGCGCTCGGCGTCGATGACCAGGAGGTGTGGGATTATCCCGACGGCGGCGTGCCGGATGTGCCCGTTGAGGAGATCGTCGCGCGGATAGGGGGCAAGATCGCGGCGGTGCAGCCCGACCTGGTGGTGACATTCTGGCCGGCGAGCGGGGCGACCGGCCACAAGGATCACATGCGCATCGGGCTCGCGACCGAGACGGCCGCGAAGGGGTTCCGGGCTGCGGCGACGGGCGCGTATCGCGGGCCTCGCTGGCTGGTCTATGTCGTGACGCCGGGCAAGGGGCTGAGGGCGTTCGGGGGCGAGACCGGAGCATTCGTCGCCGACAACCAGCCGGAGGCGACGCATTCGATGCCGGGGAATGTGCCGGCCAAAATGCGCGGGTGGAAGATCCACGCCTCGCAGGAGGACTATGTGCAGGCCGCCTACGGATTTCCGGACTGGCTGCTCTATGCGTTCTGGGACCGGGAGTTTTATGCTGTGATGGAGCTGGAGTGAGCGGTCGGCGCCAGGATGAAGGCGTGTGGCGTACCCAACCCAAGCGCAGGTTAACGCCCTGGAGTGCGCGGACTCGTATGCCAAACGTCCGACCTTCCAGTGACGATCCGGATCGCGCAGCAGCGACTTCACGTCGGTAGGCTTCTGCAGCTCGGCTCAATAAAGGCGCGGGAAGTCAATGAATTCCGGATCGCCCACATCACCCCCCAAAAATGAACGCCTGCCCCGGCACACGGGGCTATCGCATATGGCGGTGAAGTCGTTCCCGGGCTTGACCCGAGAACCCTTTCGGGTCGCGAAAAATCCAATGTGGCAAGCAGATAGAGATTCCCGGGTCGCGCTTCGCTTGTCCGAGAATGACTCCACTGAATGCTTTGCGCCCATATGAGATAGCCCTGCCCAGCACGGGGAGAGGCGTCGCTGACCCGAACCCAAAAGCCAAGCTAGTTGTAGATCTCGAACAGGCCGGCCGCGCCCTGGCCGCCGCCAATGCACATGGTGACCACGCCATACTTCGCCTTGCGGCGCTTGCCCTCCAGCAGCAGGTGGCCGGTGCAGCGCGCGCCGGTGACGCCATAGGGGTGGCCGATCGAAATCGAGCCGCCATTGACGTTGTATTTCTCCGGATCGATGCCGAGCTTGTCGCGGGCGTAGAGGCACTGCGAAGCAAAGGCCTCGTTGAGTTCCCAGAGGTCGATGTCGCTCACCTTGAGACCGTGACGCTCAAGCAGCCGCGGCACGGCAAAGACCGGACCAATTCCCATCTCGTCGGGCTCGCAGCCGGCGACCGCGAAGCCCCGGAAAGCGCCGAGCGGCGTGAGGCCGCGTTTCGCAGCCTCCTTCGCTTCCATCAGCACGAGCGCCGCACCGCCGTCCGAGAATTGCGAGGCGTTGCCGGCCGTGACGTATTTGCCCTGCTGGACTTTCTGGCCGCCCTTGAAGACCGGCTCCAGTTTCTGGAGATCGGCGAGCGTGGTTTGCGGACGGTTGCACTCGTCCTTGACGACCGTGTAGTCGACGATGGTGACTTCGCCGGTTTCCTTGTTGGTCTGGGCCATTTTTGTGGCCATCGGGACGATCTCGTCCTTGTAGAGGCCGGCGGCTTGCGCCTTTGCCGTGCGCTGCTGGGACATGAGCGCGTACTCGTCCTGGTATTCGCGTGAAACGCCATACCGGTCAGCGACGATTTCCGCCGTCTCGATCATGCTCATGTAGATGGCCGGGATGGTTTCGGAGAGTTTGGGATCGGCCGTCATGAAGCGGTTGGCCTTGCCCGAGAGCTGGACGAGGGAGATCGACTCGACGCCGCCGCCGATGGCGATGTCCGTGCCGTCACGTATCTGTCCGGCGGCGAGGGCGATGGCGTTGAGGCCGGAGGAGCAGAAACGGTTGACGGTGGCGCCGGCGACGGTGACCGGGCAACCGGCCCACAGCGCCGCCTGGCGCGCTATGTTGCCGCCGGTCGCGCCTTCTGGAGCGGCGGAGCCGAGATAGACGTCCTCGACATCGCCGGGCTCAATCCCCGCCCGGGAAATGGCATGCTTGATGGCGTGACCCGCCATGGCCGCCCCGTGGGTCTGGTTGAACCCGCCCCGTGCCGATTTCGCGAGGCCCGTGCGAGCCGTTGAAACGATAACCGCCTCACGCATGTGTCTCTCCGCGCGCTTGTCTTGAACGAGGACATCGCGTCGCTCGCATCGCCGACACTTTAAGCGCCATGATCAGAAGAATTGCAATGTCGGCGGAGACAAACGCGAACGGCCCGGACTGAAGCAGTCCGGGCCGCCAAACGCAGTGCTGTGAAATGCTATAGCTCGTCAGACGGCGCCGGCGCATCCGTTGCGTCGGACGTTTCGGACTGGCCAGGAGCGCCGGCCGACTGGCTCCATGCGCCGGGTTCTCCTGAACGGTCAAAGACGGGCGCGCCCGGCTCTGAACTCACCGGTTCCTCGGCGGGCATGGGAGCATTCCGGAGCGCCGCGAGCTGCGCCGCAACCAGATCGGCCGTTGTGTACCGGTCGTTCATGGCGACCGCCTGCACTTCGGCGGGAAGCTCGACCTCGATCGAGGCCATCTTGTCGAGAGCGGCCGAGGCCTCGGGCGTTGCGGCGATCTCGGTTTCCGCCTCGGCATCAACCGTCGTCTCGCTGGCAATCTGGACGTCGTTGGAGGATGTGGAGTCGGCGGCGACCGCAGAGGCCGGAGGGGATGTCTCGTCGGCTGCCACTTCGACATCGGCTTCAACGTCTGCTTCCGCATTCACGGCGGCATCGTCGGCCAATTCCGCCTCGATGGTCGCCGTTGCGGGCGCCGGAGTTGCGGGCGGGTTGTCCACGAGCTTGCTTGTGTCGATGGCGGACAGCGCATCGGCGGGGCTGACGCCGTCAACGATCAACTTGCCTTCAGCGTCCCCATCGACGTCTGGCATGGGCGTTTCAACTGTGGGCGGCGAGGAAGCTGGAGCGATCGTAACTTGCGCGAAAGCGGTCGAGAAACCCATAGCGGCGGCAATCGCCGTGGAAGCAAGAAGCAGTCTCATTGTGATGTCTTTCCGTATGTTTGGACCTGCCTAACCAAGTGTCTTATCGACGCTTCGTTCCAAACTTTGCGGTATTGTAACGGTTTCCGCCTGTGGCGTCGGACCCTCGGCGGTCTCGGGATTCTCGATGTGATCGGCGACGTAGGCTCCGCGTTCGCCGGGGCGGTGATCGTCGGCCACCGTCGTGTCCACGGTCGTGAACAATTCGAGCTGCGAGTTAAGTTCGGCCCCCATGCAGATGGCGTAAGCGGAAAGCCAGAACCACATCAACAGCGCGGCGACGGCGCCCAGCGAACCGAACGTCGCGTTGTAGGCGTCGAAATTGGACAGGTAGAAAGAGAAGGCGATCGACGCGACCAGCCAGATGAGCGCCGCCGCCGCCGCGCCCGGCATGATCCAGCGCCAGCGCGCCTTCTGCCGCGAAGGCCCGTAGCGGTAGATGATCGCAGCCGCGCCCAGGAACAGGCCGATCATGAACAGCCAACGGAGCGCGCCGAGAAAAGCTTCGATGAAGGATCCGAGGTAGAGAGCTTCCAGAATGGGCGGAACCGCCGCGATGGCCAGCACGGAGACGACGACAAAGCCGACCCCCCCGACGGTGAACACCAGGGCCATCAGGTTCACGCGGATAAATCCGCGTTTCTCGGTCTCGTGGTAGGCCATGTTCATGACGCCGATCAGCGCAGCGACGCCGCGCGACGCGCTCCACAAGGCGAGGAGCAGGGTGAAGACAGCGCCGAGCTGCAACCCCTCGCTGCTCTGGCTGGCGATCCGGATCATCTCCCCGGCCACGAGCTCGTAGGCGGAACCGGGTATGGGTCCCTGGACAGCCGACAGCTGATCGACGAGCGAGGATCCGTCGGTGAACATTCCCCAGACCATCAGGCCGCCCACCAGCGCCGGGAATACGGACAGAAATCCGTAGAACGCCACGCCGCCGGCGAGCACGCCGAGATTGTCCGCCATCATGCGGTTGAAGACCCGGACAAGAATGGCGCGCCAGTCGCGCAGTCGTATGGCGCCAGGAGAGGCGATGTCGTGGGCGCTCCGCATTCCAATGCGCAACGTAGGCAAGCTCCGGATGTTCCGCAGGATGCTCCCGTGCCAAGCGGCGCCGGTCGCTGTAGCCTGCCTGCATGAGCGAAGACCTTGAAGGCTTGAAACTCAAACCCGTCCCGTCCTCGATGGCGGCGCTTGGCTTGAAGGAAGGGTATCGCGAGACCCCAATCGACCTAGACGGCGAAGGCGAACGGGAGCCCTGCGTCGAGGCGCGGTCTCTTGGTCTTGACGGCGACAATCACTACAACTCCACGTTCAACCCGCCTTACTATGAGTGTGTGCCGGGATCGATTCCGGGGCTCTATCTCCGCGCGGCTGTGGGCGCGAAGCTGGTCGGGGTGAACGCCAGGCTCGCCGGTCTGGGCGTCGCGCTTTATCTCTTCGACGCATGGCGGCCTCAGGCGATCCAGCGATATTTCCATGACGAGTGGTTCCCCGCCTACCTCAAAAGCCGATCGCCGCATCTTGCCGGTGCGGCGTTGCTGGACGAGGTCGAGAAATACTGGGCGGCGCCCTCGGCCGGTCCATCTTCGCCCGCGCCCCACGCAACTGGCGGCGCCGTGGATCTGACGCTGATGTTTCGTGAGACGCGCCAGCCACTCTACATGGGCGGCATTTTCGACGACCTGACGCGGGCAGCCTGGACCGATGGCTTCGAGCCGGACCTCTTGTCAGTAGGCGAGACGCCCTCAATGTCCGACGAGGAGGCGCGGGCTAATCGAAGGCTGCTCTACTGGGCGATGACCGAGGCGGGGTTCGCCAACAACCCGACGGAGTGGTGGCACTATTCGTGGGGCGACCAGCTCTGGGCCCGCCTCACGAATGAGCGGGCCGCGATATACGGAGCCTGTGACCCCCTGGCCCCCCAGCGCCTTAAGGGCTTGGAAACCACCGCCCGACAAGGTCGCACCTTCCAGACCGGGGTTTCGGACATGCTCAACGCCTTCGTCAAGCACGTGGCCGTCGCGACGGGCCTCACGCCCGGGAAGGCGCGCTGCGCGCTCGGGATCGTCCTGAACGCTGCGGAAAGGCAAGGCGCCGACATGGTGACGGAACTCTACAGGAAAATGCCGGGCGCGCGGACTTTGTCGGCGAAAATCGGCGCCGATAACGGCGCGGCGACCGGCGTCATCGCAAGACTGATCGAGCAGACGCCCGGCGGCCGCAGATCCGTGACCGAACAGATGATCCGCCTCCTTCACCAGCAGGGTCTTGGCCATGCCGGGATCGGCGCACTGTTCCCTGCCATCGGTGCGTTCGCAGAAGGCGCATGCGGGCTTGGCCCCGTCGGTCATCTGGGCGACGTTCTGGGACAGGCCGAAGCAGGTCGTTCCAGCGCCCGAAGTGCGTCTTAGGTAACCGGACCGGTCCTGATCACCGCAGCGTGATCGGGCGGGCCTTCTACAGTCAAAAAAAATCACCAGATAGCGGGAACGACAGAGGGCCGTTGGCATTCTGTCGGAAGTCTTCCCGGCGCTGGCGGCCTTTTCCGTCCCCCCCGACCCCCCAAGGTTGCCCGCCGGGAAGATACTTCCCCCAATCCAATCCAAGCAAACCGAACGCTGCTTTCGGAAAAGAGCATTCGCCCGATCCGGTCAACGGATCGCTGGACAGCCGCCGCTTGCGCTGTAGTCAGGGCGGTGGAGGCAATCGATGGACAACTCCACTGACACCGTCGGAGGCGAAAAGCTTCAACTGTCTTCGAGCATGCTCGGCGCGCCCGACCGGTGCGAGCCGGTGCGATGTTCGCAGCTGGCCATCGAGATGCTGACCCGGCTGGCGGGGCCGGACATGACAATGGCCTCGTTCGCTCTGGATCTGTCGTCAACAGCGCCTGGCGCAGGGCGGGCGGTCAGTCTTGTGTCGCGGTCCGACAAGCGCACGCGGCAGATCGCGTTTCTTTCGCTGGAAGCAACGTGCGATGGCGTTGTGGTGTTTGGCGCACGCGCAGTTTTCAGCGCGTGTCGCGACTAAACAAGCGAGGGCGCCGGATTTCATCCGCAGCCCGGAGGGATAAATGATCAAGCGTCCTGCCGCCCTGGCCATCGGACTTCAGGTCCTGGTCTTAGCCGGGCAGGCTCATGCTCAGGTCGGCGGCAACCTCGCCGCGCTGCCCGCTGTAGATGTGCGTCTCGACATCAGGACGGACGCCTCCGGCGCGCCGGTTCTGTCGCCGACACAGTTCAAGCTGGTCACGGGGGAGTATTACAGGCTGACCCTGAGGAGCGACGGCGGGCAGGTGTGGCGCGTCGAGGTTCCGGACCTGCTGCAGAACTCGCACCTTCGGGTCGTAACGATCAACGATGTGGAAGTGCATCTGCAGGGCATGGTGTTCCGCGCAATCGAGTTCGATGCCGCCGGGCAGGCGGCGTTCTCGTTCACGCCGATCCGCCCGGGCACTTACCAGCTCTATGTCGGCAAGGATCCCTATTCGATCGGCCAGCCGATCGGGCGGGCGGGCGTCCAGCCCGGCGCGCGGGCGGCGTTCGCGGAG
>JAWXBJ010000052.1:0-13613 GCA_034439955.1 Alphaproteobacteria bacterium | reverse complement strand
TCCCAGCCTGCGCCACGCCAAGGTTGGCTGCGGAGCCCGCCACGCCGGTTAATGTGACAACGCCGCCGTCTGGGTCCGTGTCGTTGGCCAGCACGTTGCCGGTGAGTGTCGGCGTGCCGGTGTCTTCATTGGTGGAGCGAGCGTCGTTGACGGGCCGCGGCGCATCATTGGCGCCGGTGACGGTGAAGGCAATGGAACTCGTGGCGCTGCCGCCCGCGCCGTCGGACGCCGTGTAGGCAAAGCTCTCCGTCGCCGCTGCTCCGGGAGCCAGGGCCACCAGCGCGGCCGAAGCCGGATTCAGGGTGTAGGTGTACGTGCCGTCGGCGTTGAGACGCAGCGCGCCATAGGTCCCGTTCACGTTGGCGCCGACATTCGCCGCCGAGCCTTTGACCGCGCTGACGGCCAGTGTGTCGCCGTCAATGTCCGTGTCGTTGACCAGGACATTGCCCGTCGCGACTGGCGCCGAAGCTGCATCGGCCGCGCCGGTGTCGGCGGTGAGAGTCGGCGCGTCGTTCTTCCCGGCGATGGTGATCGTCAGTGTGGTCGTGCTGAAGCCGCCCGACTCGTCCGTGGACTGATACGTAAATGTCTCGGTGGCGGTCTGACCAACCCTTAGCCCCTGCACGGCGGCGGAGGCATTGTTCAGCGTATAAGTGTAGGCGCCAAACTCCTGAACAACGAGCGTGCCGTACGTTCCGGCTGTGGTGAGGCTGCCGGCCGGCATGGTCACGCCATTCACCTGGGCGACGACAAGGACGGTTCCGTTGTCGGGATCGGTGTCGTTTGCGACGAGATTGCCCGTTAGAATATTGTTGGCCGGGTCTTCGGCAATCGTACGCACATCGGCCACGGCCGTCGGCTGATCGTTGAACCCCCTGACTGTGATGACCAGGCTGGACGAGACGGCGCTGGTCCCGTCAGACGCCGTGTAGGCGAAGGTGTCCGTTGCCGTCTGTCCGGGGCCAACCTGTATGAAGGCTGCGGACGCTGTATTCAGCGTATAGGTGTACGTTCCATCCCCGTTGAGCCGAAGCGTGCCGTACGCGCCGGCGATCTCGGCGCCGACATTGGCGGCCGAGCCCTTCACGGCGCTGACAACCAGCGAGTTGCCGTCGATATCGACGTCGTTCGTCAGCACATTGCCGGCGGCCGTCTGGGAGGCCGACTCGCCAACGGTCGCCATGTCGGCGACAAGCGTCGGGGCATCGTTCTTGCCGGTGATGGTGATGGTAACGGTCGAGGACGCCACGCCCCCCTGCCCGTCGGAGGCCGTATAGATGAAGACCTCCGTCGCAATCTGGCCAGCCTTAAGGGCCTGCACCGCAGCGGACGCGTTGTTCAGCGTGTAGGTGTAAGCGCCATTGGCGGCGATCGATATCTCGCCATACAGGCTGGGTAGCACGGCGCCGACATTACCCGGCGCACCGTTGACGGCCGTGACTGACAGGACGCCACCGTCTGGATCGCTATCGTTCGACAGCACGTTCCCTGTCAACGCAGTTGCGGCCGGGTCTTCAGTGATTGTTCGAGCGTCCGCGACGAGCGTCATGGTGTCGTTCGATCCCGTCACCGTAATGACAAGGCTCGATGATGCAGAAGCCGCTCCGTCGCGCGCCGTGTAAGCGAATGTGTCTGTCGCGGTCTGGCCCGGCGCCAGCGCACGGGTGGCGGCGGCGTCCGCATTGACAGTGTATGTCCAGGTTCCGTCCGCATTCAGCAAGAGGGAGCCATAGATCCCTCCAACCGTTGCACCGACATTGGCCGCCAGGCCCTTGACCGCCGTCACGGACAGGGTGTCGCCGTCTGCATCGACATCGTTGGCGAGCACATTGCCGGTGGCGGTAGGGGACGTGCCAGGGGCGGCTGCGCCGGAATCGACCGTAACCACCGGCGTGTCGTTCTTGCCAGTGACCGAAACGACGATCGACGTCGTCGATGTGCCGCCCTGCCCATCTGATACAGTGTAGGTGATGGTGTCGGTAACAATCTGGCCCGCTTTGAGCGCCTGCACGACTGGCGCGGCATTACTCAACGTATAGGTGTAAGCGCCGTTGGCCGCGATATTCATCGTGCCGTAGGCGGCAGCGATCGTGGCGCCGACATCACCGGCAATGCCGTTCACAGCCGAGACGGTAAGAGTTCCCCCATCCAGGTCGCGATCGTTCGACAGCACATTGCCGGTCAGGGTCGGCGCACCCGGATCCTCCGTAATTATTCTCGCTTCCGCAGTGACAACCGGAACGTCATTCTGGCCTGTGATTGTGATGATGAGATTTGCCGTCGAGAGCCCGCCACGACCGTCCGTCGCGGTGTAGACGAATGTCTCTGTGACCACTTGACCTTGGCGGAGAGCCTGAACGTTGGAGGCCGTAGAATTGAGGGTATAGCTGTAAGTGCCGTCAGCAGCCACGGTGATCACGCCATACGCGCCAGAGACGGCCACACCCACATTCGCCGTCACTCCGTTGACGGCAAACACCGAAAGAGCTTCACTGTTGGCGTCGGTATCGTTCGAGAGAACGTTACCGGAGACTGGCCCGGCCGCGTTTTCGAGGAGGCCAAGAGCGTCTGCAGCGGCGGCGGGACTGGCGTTCCCTTGCACCGAGCCGTTCAGATTCAGCGCGGAGATCTCGGCCGCCGTCGGTTGGCGCGTGAAGACAACGGCTTCATCGATGCCGCCCTTGAAGAAATTGGTGGCGCCAGTCAGCGAATTATCTGCTGCGTCCGCGGTGCTGGCGCCAAAGACGAGCGGATCGTCGGCGCCGACGAGCCCGCCGGTGTATGCATTGCCGCCGACCAGCGCACCGTTGAGCCACACCTGCATACCGCCGGCGCCCCAGCTGATCACGAGATTATTCCAGGCGCCGGCCGTCGCGGCTGTGGAGGACGTGATCGTAAAGGACGCAGAGGCGCTTTCCAGGGTGAAAAGAATTGACCCGTCGGCCTGAAGCAGCGCTGTAAACCCGCCGCCGGCGTCCAGCCCTGCGTTGTTCTTGGAAACGAGGCCCTGCGGTGAGCCCAGGGCATCCGGCTTGAACCATAGGCCGATTGCGCCGTTCGCGGAGGCGTAGGCCGGTGCGTGATTGACCGAGATCATATCGTTCACGCCATCAAGCGTGACACCTCGTCCCTTCGTCCCATTTGCAGAGAACACGGCTCCGTTGCGCAGCGTAGCTGACACACCGCCAGATTTGGAGTTGACCGCCGTGGTCCCCGACATCGTATCGAGCGCCCAGTACGACAGCGGAGAAAGTGCAAGAAGACCGTCAGCCATGGAAGTTGACCCCCTGTAATCGCAAACTGATTTAATGTTGAATTCCGACGCTGGACCGCAATTAGCGGGCGTCTCGAGCGCGCGAGCGCCTGTCTTGCCGACTATCTTGACCCGCCCGCATCCACACCCGTCGGTCCTTCGACCCGTCCCCACGATTTCTTGCGTGATGTCTGCACGAACCCTCTAGTCGGGCATCCCCCGTTTGAGGGATGCCCACATTCAATTCACGCGAATCGACGTGACATTAGTTGACGCCTGGTCACAGCGGCGGTCGCGCTTAGAATTTGTCAGAGCTGGCTTGGGAAATCTGTATACGGGGCTGCGTGGCGTTTACGCTTGAGATGGGCGTGACGTCCGAGAGCACGAACGACGATGAGCAGACGACCCGGCCGGAACCATAGCCCGGCTTGCCTGGCGAAAGTGGCGCGCGCTGTGATACGCGGTGAGAAGACGAGGTCGGACCTGGCTGGGCAGTTCGACATTCACCCGAACCAGATTTCGACGTGGCGGGAGCAGCTGTCGAAAGTGCGAGCGCCAAAGCCGTGATTGCTGCAAGCTGCAATTCGAATACTGCACGGAAGCTGGCAAGCCGGTCCTCGACGCGAGATTCCCTGATCTAATCCGCTGCGCCGAAATTAGGGCATAGCGATTTTGGGCGGGTCGAACACGATCGAGGTCGGAATGGGTTTCCCCTTGAAGTAGGCAACAACTGCATTGGCGACCCGCTTGTCCGCCTCGTATATGTTGTGACCGCCGTTCTCGACAATCAGCCAGGTCTTGTTGGCGAAGCCCTTGATCTCCTCGCGCGCCTCGTCGGGGTAGGTGCGGCCGTCCAGTGTCGCCGAAATGAACAGCGCAGGCACGTTCGACTTGAATGGTGCGCGGAACTCATCCCCCAGGTCGATCACGTCGCGAATGCCAAGCACCTGCGGCATCGGAAAGTTCAGGGCATCGCCTAGCAGGGCGGTCTTCGCTTCTTCCGTAACCAGCGCAAGTCGCGGATTGGTGATGCCCGAAGCAAGATCCATCGCCTCCGGCATGCCGCGGAAGCCGGACGTCTGTTGCAGGATCGGCCCATACAGCATGGACGCTACGCGATCATACTGCCCGTGATCCAGCGCGTAGTACATAAGCGGTACATTGGCGAAACCCGAGGGATCTGCCGTGGTCTGGGACGTCATCAGCTGCACCGCGAACCCATCAAAGGTGATTTTTATGGGCGCCGGGGCGTTCGGAGGCGTGAACGACCCCGTCACGGGATTGGCGTTCAGCTTCGCCACCACGCGCCGCATCAAACCGGCGAGATCGGGATAAAGCGCCCTCGCTTTGGGATCGGCGTCGATGATCTCCTGCATGTGCAGGAACACCTTGTCCGTTAGCGCCGGCCGTTTCACCGTCTGGTCCAGCCCCTCGATGCCGGACAGCACCGCCTTGTTCACTGAGCCGCCATGATACTTCAACATCGTCAGGCCGAGGTGAGATCCGTAGCTGATTCCCCAGAGGTTGATCTTCCTGGCGCCTAACGCGGTTCGAAGATCTTCAAGGTCGTGGGCATTCTCCATGGTCGTGTAGCCATCGATGTCGACCCCCTGGCTTTCCCACCAGTCGAAGCAGCGCGCGATTTCCTTTCGAAAGAACGAGACAAGGAAGTCGCGCGTCACCTTGATGTCGATGATCGGCGGGTTCTCAGCCCGGCACATCGACATGCTGCTCGACATGCCCGTACCGCGCTGGTCGAACGCAATTACGTCGGACACCTCGCGCAGCGCCATGAACAGCGGGAAGCGCGCGCTCTGCGCCGCGCCGGTTCCTGTGCCTCCCGGCCCACCCGCGAGATAGACGATGGGATCGCCCGGCGTCTTCGATGTGGACTTGAAGCGCACGAAACCGATCTTGATCTTGCGAGACTTGGGATTGGCGCGATTCTCGGAAACCTCATACGTTCCCTTCTCCGCCTCGATTTTCACGCCATTCGGCCCGTTGAACGTGTATGGCTCGATCGTCAGCGTCGGCGAGCCGGGCGCTGCCAGAGGCCGTGTTGCTGGAGTTGCAGACGTTTGGGTCTGCTGCGGGGAGGCGGTGCAGACCGGGACAGAGGCGAGGAGCGCCAGAACCAAGGCCGTCTTCTTCATGAGAGTTCTCCGGAGGATTGCAGCCAAAGAGAACCACGCGCCTCCGCGCACTTCGCGATTTATTCGGCCAGCGGCGACGAATACTCGGCGAGTGGCGCCGCGCCCGCACCAAAAGCCGGCTAGAGTGCGCTCATGCTTCGCGCCGTCCTTTTCCTCCTAGCGCTTCTTCTACCCCCTGACGCGTTTGCGCAGGGGGGGATGCACTCGCAGTCGCCTCTCACTGACCGCCAAGTGTGCGGCAGCCTCGGCCAGTACGACAATCTCTCCGACATCAACGATGCGACCTGCCGCCCAGTTGGCGGCCTCGACGAGATCGACACCCAGAACCGGGTCCTCTGGCTGCGCGGCCAAGTCGACATCCGCGCTGACTATCCGCGAGATACACCCTTTGCACTGTACACCGGCGCGCTCGCCGCCCGCGATATCTGGTGGAACGGCGAACGCATCGGGCAGATCGGCCGTGTGGGCGCGTCAAGCGACGCAGAAACGGCCGGCGATCTCGACGCTGTCACCTGGATTCCGCCACATCTTCTGCGCACGGGCGACAACGCGGTTGACATCCGCTATTCGACTTTCAAGCTGCCCTTGCCGGTCAATGCTCCGCTGCACTACGCTTATGCCGACCGAATCTTTGGCGGCCGCAATCTCCTCATCGCCTATGGTCCGGTGCTCGCTGTCACCAGCGCACTTGTAGCTGCGGCGATTTTCTTCGGGTGTTCGTTTTTCTCCGACCGCCGTGTGCTTGGACCGCTATTCATCGCGCTGATGTGCCTGTTCGCCGTGGCCCAGCTGTGGCTCGAAAGCCTTCGCGGCTTTCTGTCCTTCCCCTATCCGATACAGGTCTGGCGGCTGATGGGCATCGCCATCCTCGCCTTCGGGTTTGCCCTGTCCATGACTGCGTATGTGGCCGGCCGTTTTGTTCCGAAACGCTGGCTTTTGCATGTCATGCTCGCGGCGCTATCGGGTGTCGTGATGCTGCCCATCATGCCCGGCTTCGACGGCATGACGCTCGGCCTGATCCTGGCGCCGTCATTCGTCTCCTTCGCCGCCGCCGGACAGGGCATCGCTGCGAGGCGTCAAGGCGCGATCATCACGGCGCTGGCGCTCGCCGTTTTCATCGCCCTGCAGCTAATCGGGCCGAAGACCTTCCTTGATCAGAACTTCTATCTCTCCATCAGCGTCCTCGCCCTCGTCCTGTTCATTGACCAGGCGCTCGATCTCCGTCGCGCTCGCGTGACCGCCGCCGAGGTGAGCCAGAAGGCCGCTGCGCTCGAACTTGAACTGCTGCGCCGCCGCATAGCGCCGCACTTCCTGATGAACACGCTCAATGCGCTTACCGAGTGGGTCGAGTCCGATCCCAAGACTGGCGTGAAGATGATCGAGGCGCTCGCCGACGAATTCCGATTGTTGTCTCAGGTCGCAGACCGCAATCTGATCCCACTCGCTGATGAGCTGGCGCTCTGCCGCCGCCATCTCGATGTCATGTCCTACCGCACCGACCGCGCCTTCACATTGGACGCCGCCGGCGTGGACGAAACGCTGGAGGTTCCGCCCGGCGTGCTGCATACACTGGTCGAGAACGCTTTCACACACGGTCGGTTCGTCGACGGCGCCTCGTTCAGGCTGATACAGGAGAGCATGCCCCACGGCGTTCGCCTCATTCTCACCGCGCCTCTCGCCGATTCGCCGGGCTGCAAGCCAAACGGTGGACGAGGTCTCGCTTATGTTCGCGGGCGGCTTGATGCTGCCTTTGGCGCCGATGCCAACACCGAAAGTGGACCGACACCAGAAGGCTGGCGCACCATTCTCACCTTTCCGCGCGCACGGCCCAAACCCGCATGAGAGTGTTGATCGTCGAAGATGAAGCCGTTGCCGCCCGCCGTCTTGAACGGCTGGTCGCTGCGGCGCTTGGACCGAAGCTATGCGACATCGCCATTGCGGAGACTGTTACCGCCGGACGCCTCGCCATCGCCGCCCGGCGCATTGATCTCGTCCTGCTCGACCTTGACCTAAACGGCGCAGACGGTTTCGAGATCATCCGCGGTGCGCCCGACGCTCCGCGAACCATTGTTGTCTCGGCCCGCACCGATCGTGCGATCGACGCCTTCGATAACGCCGTCATCGACTTCGTCTCCAAGCCCGTCACAGAAGGCCGCCTCGCCCGCGCACTCGACCGCGCGCTCAAGGCGCCTGCAGCCGTCGGCGAGATGAGCCTCGCCGTCCGCTCCGGCGGACGCATTCAGCTCGCTCCATTTAGCCGGATCGTCGCACTGTCAGGCGCAGATGACTATGTCGATGTCACCCTCATTGACGGGCGCAAGGCGCTCCATGACGCGCGCCTAGATGATCTGGAGAAGCGCCTGCCATCGCAATTCCGACGTGTCCACCGCTCGCATATCGTCAATCTTGTCCACGTGCAGGAGGTCCGCACTCTCCCTGCCGGTCGCCGCTCCCTCATCTTGCCGGGGGCGCAAATTCCAGTCAGCCGCAGACGCGCCGCCAAGATCCTTGCCGCTCTAGGTGTTTAGTCCCGGCATGCTATAACCTTGGATTGCGAACATCATCGTGAGCCAGAAAGCGCCGCTTTCGGCTTGGCGACATTCAGCCGTTCGACATTGCCTTTGAATGCACCCGACGCTTCCGCTGGGGCTCGTGCTGGCGCTTGACGGCTGTGGCGATGATTTCGTCGAACGCGGACTTCATGCCGTAGAGCTTGAACTCGCCCATGGCGAACATGATCTCGGAACGCTCCATCACATGGCTCTCCTCAGGTTGTCGTATCGGGCGCAGTCGGCGACCGGCGCATGCCGCAAGCGGAGCGCATCGGGCGTCATGATGGTGATCGGCGCCGCGGGCTCGCGTTGGCGCGCCAGGATGTTGAGAATCACAGCGGCGGAGTGGACGCCCTCTCGCAACGCCTCGGCGCAGGCGGCCTCGACTGCGGGCAGCCCGTCGCTCAGCACCGTCGTCAGGATATCGACCATCTGCCGGTCGCCGTCGCTGGAGCCGGCCAGCTTGCGGCGGACGCGCTCAAGGCTGGCGGGCAGGACCCAGTCCTTGAACGGCGCGCCATTGCGCAGCGCTCCCGGCTTGCGCGCCAACACCGGCACGTAATGCCAGGGATCATAGACGGTCTGGTCGCGCCCGAAGCAGCGGGGATGCTCGCCGACGAGACGCCCATCCTGGCGCAGCTCGATCCGGTCGGCATAGGCGCGGATCTCGGCCGGGCGGCCGACGGCGCTCGCTTGACACGAGTATCTGTTGTTGTCGAAGCGGACCAGGCAAGTCTTCGACACCGAGGCCGGCGTCGAGTGGAAGCCGTCGAACCGGCCCGCGTAGGGAACAAGGCTCGGCCGCTCCGCCTCGAACGCCTCCCACACCGTCTGGTCACGGAACTCGGGGTGACGATGGGCCTTCGCATAGGCGATGCACTGGTCCATGAGCCAGGCGTTCATCTCGTCATAGCTCTTCACCCGCAGCCGCGGCGTGAAGAAGCGCTCGCGCACCAGGCCGACCTGGTTCTCGACCTGTCCCTTCTCCCAGCCCGAGGCTGGCGTGCAGGCCACCGGATCGACCAGATAATGGCCGCACATCTGGAGAAAGCGGCGGTTATAGGCGCGCTCCTTGCCGACAAAGATCGCATCGACCGCCGTCTTCATGTTGTCGTAGATGCCGCGCGTGCACGCGCCCTTGAAGAAGGCGAACGCCCGGTCGTGGGCGTCGAACACCATCTCCTGGGTCTCGCGCGGATAGACCCGGGCGAACAGCATGCGGCTGTGGCAGAGCCGGACATGGGCGACCTTCACGGTCACCGTCGCGCCGTTGATCAGCACGATCTCGTGGCTCCAGTCGAACTGGAACGCCTCGCCCGGCGCAAAGCTCAACGGCACAAAAGCCGCCGCCGCGGCTGATGACCGCTCTTCCCGCCAGTCATGAACATATCGGCGGATGGCGTCATACCCGCCTGTGAATCCCATCCCACGGACTTCCTCGAAGATCCGCACCGCGGTGAGCCGCTCGCGCGCCGGCCGCGCCTCGTTGGCGGCCAGCAGCGCATCAAGTGTGTCCTTGATGGGCCCGATCTTCGGCTTGGGCTGGACCTTCCGTTCGTAGGAAAACTCGGTCGCGCCGCTCCGCAGAACCTTGCGCACCACCTTCCGGGAGACGTTCAACTCGCGGCAGATCGCCTTGATCGACTTGCCCTGAACAAAATGCGCCCGGCGTATCTTCGCAATCGTCTCCACGACCAGCATCCCCAACCCGCCTCCGATCAACCCGGAGGCACACTGAACCCTGTCGTCGCCGGGGTCCCGATTGGACGCCTATAACCCCGAAAACGGGGTCCTTATTCCACGCCTAATCACACTCGGCTCCAGCCAATTCCCGCGCTCAGCGAATTTTCGGTAGGGTGAAAACACCTCGGACCCGCTCGGGCGACACTTGGCAATCTGCTCCCTGCGCGCGCGCCGGAATGCCAGCAGGGCTTCCGGTGAGTCCAAACGCTGGGCGTAGTTTATGTCAGACCGGGGTAAACTTGCTATACGCGTAGCCGCCAGTTTAGCAGGGGCAGCTATAAACTCCCTAGATGCGTCCAATCGAATCGTCTAAGAAGTTTATCGAACAGTCCGATAAACTCGCCATAGGTCAAACGTGTCCCTCAATCCCGGCGCAAACCCTTACGCACCCGGCGCCGGCACGCCACCACCTGAACTCGCGGGTCGGGACAATTTGCTAGCCGAAGCCAAGCTCGCCATCCGCCGAAACAAGGGCGGCAAGCCGGCGCGCAGCTTCATCTATGTCGGTCTGCGCGGGGTCGGGAAAACCGTCCTGCTCAATGAAATCCAGGCAATCGCTGACAAGGAAGACGCGCTGACTGACTTCATCGAAGTCAGCACCAGCACCAAGCTATCCAAGGTCATCATCGCCAGCATGCGGGCCTCCCTCCTCAAGCTTGATCGCCTCAAGGGCGTAAGCGAGCAGGTGAAGCGCGGCCTCCGCGTCCTCAAGAGCTTCGTTTCCGCCATCAAGGTGAAGCACGGCGATGTCGAACTCTCGGTCGATATCGACGCCGAGGCGGGCGTCGCCGACAGCGGCACGCTGTCCCGCGACCTTCCCGAACTGTTTCTCGCAGCAGGCGAAGCCGCCAAGGCTCGCTCCGCTTCCATCGTCATCCTGATTGATGAAATCCAGAACCTCGACCGGGAGGAGTTCGAGGCACTGATCATGGCCGTCCACCGGGTCGATCAGAAAGGCCTGCCCATCCTGATTGTCGGCGCCGGCCTTCCCTTGCTCGTCCAACTCACAGGTGAAGCGAAATCCTACTCCGAGAGGCTGTTCGAGTTTCCGAGCATTGGCCCGCTCGACCCTGAGGAGGCGCGGCGCGCCATCGTGCAACCGGCAAAAGACGCTGGCGTGGCTTACGAGCGAGCGGCTGTCGATGCGATCATCGCCCGAACGAAGGGCTATCCCTACTTTCTGCAGGAATGGGGTTATCAGGCCTGGAACACGGCGCAGGCGTCTCCGATCACGTTGAAAGACGTGGAGAAAGCCAGCCGCGTCGCCATCAAGCGGCTGGACGAAAACTTCTTCCACCACCGCTATGAGCGCCTGAGCGATCCGCAAAAAACATACCTCCGCGCGATGGCTGAACTAGGCCCCGGGGCGCACAAGACGGGCGACATCGCCAAGACCCTCGGCAAGACGGCGCAGCAGCTTGGCCCGGTCCGCGAGGCGTTGATCCGGAGCGGAATGATCTACAGCCCGAAATACGGCCTCGCCGCTTTCACCGTGCCGCTGTTCGACGAGTTCATGAAACGCCGTCATCCGGGTCGCTAAAAAAGACAGCTCCATCGTCGTTACGGTGACGAACCGCGCCTCAGCTCCTGCACTAAAGCACTTATGCTTTTGGGGAGCAGACAATGCGCAATCTTTCGCGTCGAAAGCTGAAAACCGGCTCCCCTTGCGGTTCCACTGGCCGCAGCACTCACGCCAAAGGCAGCCACGACGCTTCTGCCGCCAGATCCTCTGGTGGCTGCGGCATCGGCCTGGATTGCCGAGGATGCCCGGCGCGAAGTCATGATCCATAAATGGCAGTGGCTGAAGAGCGACCTGTTCGACAAAGCCCACGAGCTGAAAATGAACTGCGCAGCGGCTTGCCGACGCAACATGCCGGAAGCGCGCGCCATGCGCTCCCTCAACCGCCAGATTGAAGCGTCATTCAGCGACCTGGAGCAAGCTTCCGAGCAGGCAAGCCTGATGAACGCAACAAAAATCGAAGGGCAATTTCCAAGATCGAACTGGGTCTGGCCGTGCAAGGCCCCTTCGACTGGTACGATCATGCGCTTGAGTTGGCGCAAGACGGATTGGCCGAGCTCAAAGCGCTCGCCGCGACATAGCCTGTGCCGCCTGCCGGTTTCCGGCCCTTCACGAACTCTGCCGCTTTCGAGCCCAGCGAAGCGGCCTGAAAGATCGCCCGATTGTCGGCTTTGAGCACTTCCAGACAGGCGACCAGATAATTTGCGTGCCGGACCGTGGGAGCGACGCACAACTCGGCGCACAGGAAAGCCGCGCAAAGCTCGGCGACCAGTTCGTCCCGGGCGTAGGCGCCCCCTCCCCGTTTGCCCGTGAAATCACGGTTCAGGCGAGAGGCATGGCCACTCCAGTGGCCAAGCTCGTGGAGCTTGGTGCGATACCAGTTGATCGGCTCGAAATAGGCTTCCTGCAGTGGGACCTGAATAAAGTCCGGACCCGGTGCATAGAAGGCCATGTCCCCGCCAATGCGGATGTCGGCGCCTGTGGCGGCGATCACCGCCTCGACATGCGGGATGATCTCCGCGCGACCGATGCAAGGGCCGCGTCCGCCTCCGGCGGCAGGCCGTCGCACTAGCTGACATGGAAGACGGTGAACCGCTTTAGGAAGCCGACACGCAGAGGATCTTCGCCGGACGCCACAGCCTTCTCGCGTTCAGCGCCGGGAATGTATGTGTCGGCATAGACGACCATCGTCCCCTTCTCACCCTTGCGCACGGCGCCGCCGAGTGCGGGCGCGTGCCTGAAGGTGAGCCGGCGCTGGGACGCCCGGCCCTGCTCCATGGCGGCCGCCCACAGCAACAGGAAGTTGATGCCGGAATAGGTCCGCCCGGTGGCCGCGTTCTGCGGCAGACCGAGCTGCGTTGGCGAAGCTGACGCCCAAGGCTGCACCCAAGGGAATCGGCCCCGTTCGAGTTCGGCGATGATACGAGTTGTAACCGTGTCGTACAGCGACACGAACGCGTTGGCGGCGATCATGACGACCTCCCTGAAATAGAGTTGTTGAAAAGAAAGAAGACCGGCGGTGTAAGCTGCCGGCCTCACCGTCAAGCGGCTACAGCTTCGCCGGCAGCAGCCTTGCCGCGTCCCGGACGGCGGGTTTTCACAGGCGCTTCAGGTTCGGGATCGGACTGCTCTTCGGCCTTCGGCTTGCCCCGCGCGAGGATTTCGACCTCCCCGAAACCGGTGACGACGAACTCGACCGAGTAGCGGGTCATGCCACGCTCATCTTCCTAGGAGCCGGGACGGATCTGGCCGACGAGGCGGAGGCGGGCGCCTTTCTGGACAGCAGTTTCGATCAGGGCGACCTTGGCGGGCGCAAAGATGGCCACGCGATGCCAGTAGGATTTCTCGTTCCAGTCGCCGGATTCTGTCTTCCAGCGCTCGGAGGTGGCGAGGGAGATGAGGGCGAACTTTTTGCTGTCCTTGATCGGCTTGATCTCGATCTTGCCGACATTGCCGATGAGTTCGAACTGGGCGCGGTCCATGGCGATCTTCCTTGTGATCCCGGCGGGATCAGCCCCGTCGGGGTTCGCGCTTGGCGAACACCCCAACGAAGCGGCCGGACAGCCAAGCGAAGCGTCGAACGCGCAAGGGGTTGGTGCGGCCTGCAGGGGCCAGATGTCTTGCTGGGCCCGAAGCCTCGGCCCCTTGAGCGGGCGGGCGTCGGACGCTTGATGGGCGTGACAAGCAAGCGCGACCCCGGCGACTTTGCAGAAGGTCAAAGATCGGTTGGAAGTCAGTTCGATTCGGGTCGGCGAGATCAAGATAAACCGCTCAAGATCCAGTCAGTTTCGTCATCATGGCCTGCTGCCGGTCTCGTGGACACGCACCTAAGCTAACGCCGCCTGTTCTTCGAACGCAACCGGGCTGAAATAGCCAAGCGTTGAGTGGCGTCG
>JAWXBJ010000051.1:0-43374 GCA_034439955.1 Alphaproteobacteria bacterium | reverse complement strand
CGATGATCTGCTCTTCCGAAAATCTGCTCTTGCGCATCTTGCATCCTCTCTATCGAGGACTCTGCAAATTCGTGGCCGGATTTCAGGGGGCTGGGTCAGCATCTATGGCTTCAATGGCGGTCTCATATTCTACATAAGCGTCAACCCGCATGAGCACGCGAAACGTCGGCATTTATTCCCCCACACTGATTTGTCCTGAATCGGATCTACTGAGATCCTTTGTTCAGATCCAGACAGAATTTCAGCTAACTGACCTTCCCCCCATTCACCGTCACCCTTCGCATATGCCTTCGCTGCCCGTGATAGTCGTTGAGGGCATGGTGCCAGACGCAGCGATTGTCCCAGAAGGCCAGCGATCCCTTTTCCCACCGGAAGCGGCATGTGAAGGCCTCGCGCTGCGACACCTCGAACAGATAGTCCAGCAGCGGCCGACTTTCTTTCTTGCTCCAGCCCGCAAACCGCATCGTGAAGGCCGGATTCACGTAAAGCCCCTTGCGACCCGTCTCGGAATGCGTGCGCACCACCGGGTGCTCGTATTCCGGCACTTCATCGCCCACGACTTCCGAATCCATCGACGCACGCTTCTGCGAGGAATGCCCGCCCGCGCCGTATTCCTCCGCGGCCGAATGCACGGCCGTCAGCGTTTCCAGCGTCGCCTTCAGGCCGGGCGACAGCGCCTCCCACGCCGCATACTGGCTGGCGAACAGCGTGTCGCCGCCAACATCCGGCACCTCAATTGCATGAAGGATCGATCCCAGCGCCGGCTGTTCGAGAAAGCTCATGTCGGAATGCCAGCCGCCGCCGAAATTCACGCGGTCGGCAGGCTCCTTGATGATCTCCAGGATTTCCGGATAGTCTCGCATCCCCTTCACATACGGATGCACGTTCAGCGTCCCGAACTTGCGCCCGAACGCAAGATGCTGTTCCGGCGTCAGGGACTGGTCACGGAAGAAGATCACGTGATGCTTCAGGAATGCGTTGTGGATGTCGTCGAACGCCTCGTTCGACAGCGGCTTGGCAAGATCGACGCCAAATATTTCCGCCCCCAGAACAGGCGATAACGCCCGGACGGTGATGGTCTTGCAAGTCGTCATGGGCGCATCTCCGGCGCTAGAGCATCTTTCGGTCAAACTGGATCCGTTTGACCGAAGAAAGTTGCTCTACCTCATAAGTGTAGAGCAACTTGTCTGCGTCATAGAGGATGCAGGTTGATCCAGCATGGAGGAGGGCAGGCCGGTCTGGCAATCCGCCCAGGGTTGATCAGACCTCGAACGTCCGACCCTCGACCAGCATCGCGCGATAGTCCGCAGGCGGCAGGGGTTTGGACATCAGGTATCCCTGCGCCTCGTCGACTTCGAGCAGTTTCAGAAAGTCCCACATCTCGCGGGTCTCGACGCCCTCCGCGACGATCTTGAGGCCAAGCTCCTTTGCCAGTCGCACGCTGGTCTCAACGCAGGCCCGGGCGAAGGATTCTTCGAGAGCTTTCTTGGTGAAGCTCTGGTCGATTTTGAGTTCGGTGAACGGATACATCTGCAGCCGGTCGATGTTGGAGTATCCGGTGCCGAAGTCGTCGACCGACAGTCCGAAGCCCTTGATGCGCAGCCGTGTCATCACGTCCAGCACGCGCGGGCCGTACTCGACCAGCCGCGTCTCGGTCACTTCCAGCGTGAACTGTTCACACGACAGCCCGGCATCGGTGATGAGGCCAGCCATCTGGTCCGGAAAGTCCAGCCGGTTGAGCGAGGCCGGACTGATGTTGATCGAGCAGGGCATTTTCACCCCAGTCGAGTTGAAGGCGAGGACGCATCGCGCGACGGCGCGGGTCATCGCGAACGTGAGCGCATCGATGCGATGATTGCGCTCGGCAAGTTCGACATAGGGAACCGGATTGGCGTGTGGCGATATCGGAGTCGCGATGCGGGCCAGAGCCTCAGACCCCGAAATGCGCCCGGTGGCCATCGAAATCTTGGCCTGGAAGAAGGGGTGCAGCCCGCCCCGCTCGATCGCCGCGTCGAGCAGGCTCGATGTCGCGGGCGCCTGTTCAACTGATTTTGGAGCGCTGGAGGGCGCCCGCGCCAGCAGTTCCGCCAGCGAAGCAGGCGTGAGCGGCTTGCGCGTTGAACCCAGAATGTTGAGGCCCTGAAGGCGCGCCAGCTTGACGACCGTGTCGCGCACCGCGTCAGCTTCGCCTGACACAATGATGATCCGGCCGGGATATCTGCGTTCCGCGAGGCCCCGCATCACGGTGACGCCGTCATGGGTCGGCATGTTGAGATCGCACATCATGATGTCGGCGACGGGCCCGCCCGCGTCGATCCGCGCCAGCGCCTCGCCCCCGTCGGCCGCCGTCTCGATCGTCTCGATCCCGGCGTCAAGCAGCAAATCCTCGGCCAGTGCGCCAAAGACCGGATCGTCGTCCACGATAAGGGCGGTTCGATAGGTCAAGCTTTGGCGGTCCGGATCCCGAGGTCTGAAATTCCACCCTGTCTGAAAATGCTCACGGAACTCCTAATCCAGGCTGCGAAAATGCCGGGGCGGCTTTTTCCGTCGGATTTAGCGGCGAATTCAGCGGTTAACGGGATCGATAGACAGTTGTGGCAGCGATCTGCAGCCCACAGCCAGGCGGTGCCATGTCCGTTCATGCCGTTCCGTTCCAGCGCTCGATCCGGTTCCGGCTCTCGTTGGTTCTTGCCGCCGTGATCTTCGTCGCCGTGATAGCGGCCTCGGCGGTCAATGGTTGGCGCGACCTGCACCAGTCGGCCGATGCACGGGCGGAACTCCTGGAGGCGGCGGCGTCCAGCTACGCCGCCAACCTCGACGAACCGCTGATCAACAACGACGCACGGGGCGCCTATACACGTCTTCGGGGTTTGAGGGAATTTTCCGGGTTTCTTCACGCCGCCGTTCGTGACGCCGACGGTGTCGTCTTTGCGCAACTTGGCGGAGGCGTCGCGCTTCGAGGTCGGGATCGGGACCTGCGTGACCTGTCAGGGCTGGAGCTTCTCAGCGCCAACAGCGCTACGATTTCGCAGGACGTTATGAGCGGCGGCGCGCGGATCGGCCAGATCGTCATCCTGGCGGATATCAGTGATCTGCGTTCCGACGTGCTGGCCAGCCTTCTCTGGACGGCGGCCATCGCGCTGGCCGCCATCGTCGGCGGTGTGGTGGTCGCGCAGGCGATGATCGAGCGCCTCACCCGACCGCTGCGCCAGTTGACGGCCGTGATGGCCGAGATCGGTTCGGCGCAGGACTTCTCCCGCCGCATGCCGCCCACCTCCCGGACCGACGAATCGGCCGTGCTCGGCGAGGCGTTCAACGGAATGATCGACAATATCCGCGAACGCGACCAGCGCATCGCGCGCCATCTCGAAACGCTTGAAGCAACTGTCGACGAGCGCACGCATGATCTACGGCTCGCCAAGGAAGACGCGGAATCCGCCAACGCCGCGAAATCCGACTTCCTCGCCACCATGAGTCACGAGATCCGCACGCCGATGAACGGCATGATGGTCATGGCCGAGATGCTCGCCGCGGCCGACCTGTCGGCGCGGCACAGGCGTTATGCGGAAATCATCTCGCGATCGGGCGCAAGCCTTCTCACGATCATCAACGACATCCTCGACCTTTCAAAGATCGAAGCCGGCAAGATGGACCTCGAATCCGTGGCGTTTTCTCCTGATGCGCTGGTCGAGGACGTCGCCGCGCTGTTCTGGGAACGTGCACGCTCGAAGGGGCTGGAACTCGCCGTCTACATTGCTCCGGAGACGCCACACCTCGTCATTGGCGATCCGACGCGGTTCAACCAGGTCATCACCAACCTGGTCAACAACGCGCTCAAATTCACCGAAACCGGCGGCGTCACCGTCAGCGTGACGGCGGCAAGCGCGGGCAATCGCGCGCGCATCAAGGTCGCCGTCGCTGACACCGGCGTCGGAATCCCGAAAGACCGGATCGGTTCGATTTTCGAGGCCTTTTCCCAGGCGGATCAATCGACGACGCGGAAATTTGGCGGTACGGGCCTTGGTCTGACGGTCTGCAAGCGCCTCGTCGACGCCATGGCGGGCGCCATTCGAGTCGAAAGCGAGATCGGGCAGGGTTCGACCTTCTCGGTGATCGTCGACCTGCCGATCGAGGAAGCCGCTCCCCCCGCGCCGCAGGCTGCGGACCTGCGCATGGCGATCGCGGTGAACTCCAATCTCATGGCGCGGTGTCTTTCCCGCGCATTGCGGGATGTCGGCGCCGGCGTTCGACGCATCGCCAGCCCGGATGAAGCGGAGCCCGGAGAAATCGTGCTGGCGGATTCAGACCTCCTCGCGACCCAACCGGCGGCCAGCGGCGTCGTTGCGGTTTGCCTGTCGGATGTCGGCGACAGCCGGGCCGACCAGCTTCTGCGCCAGGGCGCGGCGGCGGATCTGCTTTCTCTTCCGGTGGGTCGCCGGGCGCTCTGGGACTTTGTCGTGCGAGCCAACAGCCAGTCCTGGCGCGGTGTTTCGGCGCTCGGCGGCTCAGGGGTCATGCTGACCCGGGAAAGCTTCGCCGCCCTTCGCGTTCTTGCGGTCGATGACAATGCGGTCAATCGTGAAGTGCTGCGAGAAGCCCTGCTGACCCTGGACGTGTCGCCCGACTTTGCTTCGAATGGCGAAGAAGCGGTGGCCGCCGCCGAAGCGCAGCGCTATGATGCGATCTTCATGGATGGCTCCATGCCGGTGATGGACGGCTTCACCGCCACCTCGCTGATCCGGTCTCATGAATCAAAGTCGGGGCGGACGCCGGCGCGCATCATTGCGCTGACAGCCCAGGTCCGCGGCGCCGATGCGGACGCCTGGAACGCCGCCGGCGCCGACCAGCACATGACAAAGCCATTCACGGCCGCGAGGCTCGTCGATGCGTTGAAGCTTGCGGAGGCCAGGCTGTCGCCGGCCTCCTATGCTGGTGAAGTCCTGGATCCAACCCTTCCCTCAAGCAGCGTTCTTCGCCCAGGTGTTCTCGACCACAAAAGCGGGGAGACCGTCGATTTCATCGACGAAGAAGCCCTCGCCACGATGGAAGGCGTCGCCGCGCGCTCCGGGCGTGACCTCGTCGGCAAGATCTGGAAACTTTTTGCCGGACAGGCGCCTCTTGGCGTGACCAGGATTGAGTCGATAGTCGCCTCGACGCCGATCGACGCCGCCGAGTTGAGCCGGCAGGCCCACGCGCTAAAATCCATGTGTCTCAGTTCTGGCGCGGGCCGGCTGGCGGCTCTCTGCGAGACGATCGAAGCGGAAGCCAAGTCCGGTCAGATCGAGGCTGCAGCGTCCAACGTGGACCGGCTTGCCCCGCTGCTCACGGAGACCGGAGCGTCCAACGTGGACCGGCTTGCCCCGCTGCTCACGGAGACCGGACGCCACATGCAAAGCCGCCTGGCCTCGCGAGCCCCGCCATCGGTCGTAGCGCGGTAGCTTACTTCGCGTCCGACAGGTTAGCGTTGGCAAAATCCCAGTTCACCAGTTCGTCAAGAAACGTCTCGATGTATTTGGGGCGGGCGTTCTGGTAGTCCAGATAATAGGCGTGCTCCCACACATCCATGGTCAGAAGCGGCGTCACGCCCGTGTCGGTGAGTGGCGTCTCGGCATTGCCGGTCTTGCGGACCTCGAGCTTGCCACCGTTCAGCACCAGCCAGGCCCAGCCGGAACCGAACTGTGTGGCGCCGGCCTCGGCGAAGGCCTTCTTGAAGCCTTCATAGTCGCCAAACGCCTGCTTTATCTTTTCGGCCGCGAGACCGGTCGGCGCGCCGCCTCCGGACGGCTTCATCGAATGCCAATAGAAGGTGTGATTCCATACCTGCGCGGAGTTGTTGAACACGCCAGGCGTCTTGCCATGGCTCTCCCGAATGACCTCCTCCAGGGAGGCGTTCTCCAAGGGCGTCCCCGCGACGAGCTTGTTCAGATTGTCGACATAAGTCTGATGATGCTTGCCATAATGAAAATTGAGGGTGTTTTCGGACACGTGCGGCTGCAGCGCGTTGCGGGCGTAGGGCAGGGGGGGAAGCGTGAAAGCCATGATCGTGCCTCGTCTCTGGCGTGTCTGTTTTCGCGTGCTTGACGACTACCTAGGGCGGGATCGCCTCAAATGGAACAGGTTGCGCTTGCTTTTGAAGCGTGAATTCGTCTCACCCAAGGCGTCGAGCACAATTCAGGTTTCCGAACAGGGCTTCCAGATCGATCATGCTCGCTTGGTGTCCGCGACTTTGAACATGACCGAGAGGGGCGCCCGGGGAAATCCTGCTGGCGACGCAGCCTTGACGGACCCCGGGGATTTCGATCTGCGCCTCAAGCGCACTGACGAGAATCGCTGGATTGCCTCGCGCTATGCGCGGCAGGCTGATCGAGAGCGCCTCATGGCGATTTATTGCCTCAATCACGAGCTTCAGCGGGCGCTGTCATTGTCCGACCCAATGCTGGGCAGGATTCGCGTTCAATGGTGGCGCGACACACTCGAAAGTCTTGCCGCCGGCCAGCCGGCGCGGAGGCACGATCTGTCCATCGAGCTGGCCCGCGTCCTGGCTCTCCGCCGCGACCTGTTCCCGGCCTTCGGCGACCTCCTTGATCGTTTCGATGATGCGCTCGACGATCACCTTCATGGCGTGAAGCACGCGCATGGCGGCGTTCACGAGGCCCGTCATCTCGCCGCCGAAGCTTCCTTGACCCGTCTTGCCGGCCGTGCGCTCGCGCCGGACGCCAGCCCGACCCAACTCGACGCCCTCTCGCGGTGCGGTGAGGCTTACGTTGCGGTCGGAGCCTCTCTCCCGGACGCCGCATCGCGCCTCGCGACCGCCCGCGAGGCCTCCCGCAATCTTTCAGCGGCCTACTGGCCCGCCATCGTCCACCTTGCGATTGCATCGCGAGAGCTTTCGCCGCTGAAACGTCGTTGGCGCGTTTTCTGGGCGATTGCGACGCGCAGGCTTTAGCAATGCGGAAAGCGTGACTCGCCAAACTGCCTTATCCGGTCTTCTCTCGACCGGTTGATGCGAGCTGGGACGGGTCATGAAACTCCTGGATGGCGCCTACTGGGCGCGCGCCCTGCGCAGTCCCACCGTGCTCGTGGGGCTGGCTGTCGATCTCGCGCCGGTGTACGGCGTTCTCGCCTGGGGATGGGGCGCTGCTCCGCTGGTCATGCTGTACTGGCTGGAGAACCTGCTGGCCGGGGTCATGACGCTTCCCCGCATAGTTGTCTCCGGCGCCAACTATGGTCCGTTCGGTCTGCTGGGCGGCATGTTCCTCAGCGCGTTCTTCATTTTCCACTATGGCTTGTTTTGCGCCGTTCATGGCACATTCCTACTGGTCTTCTTCAGCATGTTCAGCGGCCTCGAAAACGGCATGCCGTTCGAGCCCATGGACATTCCCGGCATGGTCCGGCTTGCGCTGACCTCGGGCCTTCACATGAACTGGGTCCTGGCGCTCACCTTCGCCTTTCAGGTTTTCGTTCTGGCCTGGCAGTTCGGGCTCAAGGGCGACTGGAAGACCACGAACCCGATGGCCGAGATGATGGCGCCCTACGCCAGGATCGTGGTGCTCCACATAGGCATTTTCGCCGGCGCCGGAGCGCTCATCCTGCTTGGCGATCCGATGATCGGCGTCCTCGCCCTCATCATCTTCAAGACGATCTGGGGCGTCAAAACCAATGCGGATGCGCCCGACGGCGATCTTGTCCGGCGGGGCAATGAATCCTTCAGCAATTTGCGTGACCTGGTCAGGAAAAGCTCTTGAGGGATTGAGCCGGTACGACGCTGCTGTTTGCCGGCTGGCACTCATGCAGCCAGGCTTCAAGGTCACGAAGAGCCCGCAGCGACATTGCGCGCTTTCTCGCGCGTCCCTTCTCGGCGCCCTTGAGACGCTTGCCGTCCGGACCCGTCGTTTCGAATGCGTCGATATCCGGGAGCAGACCGTAATTGACGTTCATCGGCTGGAAGCTGCCGCCCGCCATTGCAAGGTGTCCGCCCGTGACATGCCCGACCAGAGCGCCCAGCGCCGTCGTTGCGGGCGGCGCGTCGATCCGTCGGCCCTGCACCCCGGCCGCCGCGAACCGCCCCGCCAGAAGTCCCATCGCTGCACTCTCGACATAGCCCTCGACGCCGGTGATCTGGCCGGCGAAGCGCACCCTCGGCTCGACCCTGAGCCGGAGCTGCCCATCAAGCAGGGTCGGAGAGTTGATGAAGGTGTTCCGATGGATGCCGCCCAGCCGTGCAAACTGCGCCGCTTCGAGTCCCGGTATCATCCGGAACACCTCCGTCTGCGCGCCGTGCTTCAGCTTGGTCTGGAACCCCACCATGTTCCAGAGCGTGCCCAGCCTGTTGTCCTGCCGCAGCTGCACGATGGCGTGGGCCTTTACCGCCGGGTTGTGCGGGTTGGTGAGCCCGACCGGCTTCATGGGTCCATAGCGCAGCGTCTCCGGGCCGCGTTCGGCCATCACCTCGATCGGCAGGCAGCCCTCGAAATAGGGCGTGCCTTCCCACTCCTTGAATTCGGTCTTGGGTGCCGCGTTCAGCGCCGCGAGAAACGCCTCATACTGCGCCCGATCCATCGGACAGTTGATGTAGGCCTCGGCGCCGTCGCCGCCCGGCCCCGGCTTGTCATAGCGCGACTGGCGCCACGCCCGGCTCATGTCGATTGAGTCGATGTGGACGATCGGGGCGATGGCGTCGAAGAAGGCGAGCGAGTCCTCGCCTGTCCTTTCCAGGATCGCCTGCGCCAGCGCATTGGAGGTGAGTGGTCCCGTCGCCACGATCACGCTGGACCAGTCGGCGGGCGGCCAGTCGTCGATCTCGCCGCGTTCGATCGTCACCAGTTGATGGGCCTCCAGCGCCTGCGTGACATCGGCCGCGAACCCGTCGCGATCAACCGCCAGGGCCGATCCCGCCGGAACCTTGTGCCGGTCGCCCATGGTGATAATCAGCCCGTTGGCGCGCCGCATCTCTTCGTGGAGCAGGCCGACCGCATTGTGCTCCCAGTCGTCCGACCGGAACGAGTTCGAGCACACCAGTTCGGCCAGGTGGTCCGTATGATGGGCGTCTGTCGTGCGCACCGGCCGCATTTCGTGGAGTATGACGGGCGCGCCGGCATTGGCCGCCTGCCAAGCGGCCTCAGATCCCGCCATGCCGCCGCCGATTATGTGGATGGGTTGGTTGTTCATCCGGGTCTTACTAGGATGGCTTTGGACGCGGTTCAAAGCGGAAAGGAATCGGACCCGTTGCCGCGTCCAGCCGATTCATCTACGCCGCTGCTTTGTCGGCGCCGGGAGCAAGGCATGGCAGACCCAACTGTGGGAAAAGTTCCCGTCATCGAAAGCATGGCCGAGGCTTGGCGGTTCTTCTTCGCCAACTGGCTGCAATTCATACCGGCGTGTCTGGTCGTGGCGGCCGGGGCCGGCGTCACCCAGATGCTCGCTGGGCCTCTGCCCGTCGAAGGCCAGCCCCAGACATTCAGCCTCGGGGCCATGGCGGCCAGTTTCGCCATCGGCCTGACCGTCGGCGCTGTCTTTTCCGCCGCTGTCCTCCGCAAGGCCGTGCGTGGCGAGGCGGAGGGTCCAATAGGGCTCGGCTTTGGCGCCGACGAATTCCGGCTCGTTGGCGTCGCTGTCTCCCTGATGCTGGTTTTCCTGCCGTTCATAGTTCTGGTCTCGTTCGTGCTCGTCTTTATTGTCCTCGGCAGGGCCGCGTCCTCCAGCGCGGATCTCGAAGCCATCCTCTCGGACCCGGAAGCCCTGAGCGCGGCGCTGAGCGAAAGCCTCGGACCGGCCGGGACGCTCGCGTTTTTTCTCTTCATGCTCGTCTGCGTGGCCGGTCTCGCGATCGTCGCCGCACGCCTCGCAATGGTCAACGCGGCCACGATCGGCGAGCGCCGCATGATGATTTTTCAAACCTGGGGCTGGACCCGTGGGAATGTGCGGCGCGTGCTGGCCGCGCTTCTCCTCACGCTCCTGCCGGGAATGATCATTTCGGGTTTCATCAGCGGATTGGTTTCGAGCCCGCTCGTCGTCGGCGCCGACAATGTGTCGGACCTTCAGCTTTTCGCGACAGGCGCCATTGCGGGCTTTGTCGGCGCGCTCGCCCAGATTCCGGTCCTGGCGTTGGCGGCGCACCTCTATCGCGGGCTACGACCGTCGGATTTCGCCCCGAAATAGCAATACTGCAACGGCGGCGCGGGTCCGCCTCCAGGCCCTGCGCTCGCTCTGGATCAGCCCGCCTCCAGCGCATTGAACAGAAGTCGGGCAGACGGATCGGATCCAAAGTCCCGTCGCAACTTGTGTGCGTCTGATCGGAAGCTTGGTGCTGTAGTCTCCGTCCTACATCGCGTCCTTGAGATCTTTGGCGGCCCTGAAGGCGATCTTCTTGCTCGCCTTGATCTTGACGGCCGCACCCGTCGCGGGATTGCGTCCCATCCGCGCGGCGCGCTTGCGCACGACCAGAATGCCAAGCCCAGGGATGCGGATGCGGTCGCCCTTCTTGAGGTGCTTGCCGACAAGCGCCACCATGTCGTTCAGCACCGCTTCGGTCTGCTTCTTCGGAATGTCATGGCTGGTCGATAGCGCCGCAGCGAGATGCTTGAGGCTGACGGTGTTTTGTTTCACTGCGGCGCCGGCCTTGGCGGAAGGTTTCGCGGGCGTCTTGGCGACGGGTTTTGCTGCAGGTTTTGTAGCGGTGGCCATGTCGTGGAAACTCCATCTGGATCAGGTCGGTCGACTACGCTGACATGAGCTTTCAGCGACGCCTGCTCCTGTCGAAGCCTAGTATGCCTTGCAAATCAAGCGTGCGGATCGAGGCTTTCCACACCTAGAGTCGCATTTAACCTGCAAAACGGCTGTTTTCGCGCGTTTAATCTGCAGCGGTCGCCTTGGCCTTGCGTTTCACCGGTTTCGTCGCTGCGTCAGGGCCAACAGCGGACAGCATCCGTTTTCCCTGGCGCGCGCGCCGGTCAGCCTGACGCTTAAACGTCTGTTTCAGAAACTTTCCCGTCCAGCTTGCAGCGTTGCCGGCAACCTCTTCGGGCGTCCCGACTGCGACCACCAGCCCACCGCCGTCGCCGCCATCGGGGCCCATGTCGATGATCCAGTCGGCGGTCTTGATGACGTCGAGATTGTGCTCGATCACGACGATGGTGTTGCCGCTGTCGACCAGTTCCTGAAGCACCTCCAGCAACGCCCGCACATCGTCGAAATGCAGGCCGGTCGTCGGCTCGTCGAGTATGTACATCGTCCGGCCGGTAGCCCGTTTCGATAATTCCTTGGCCAGCTTCACCCGCTGAGCCTCGCCGCCCGACAGCGTCGTCGCCTGCTGGCCGACTTTGACATACCCGAGCCCGACCCGCGACAGCGTCTCCATCTTGCCGCGAATGCCGGGGACGGCGGCGAAGAACACCCGCGCCTCCTCGACCGTCATGTCGAGCACGTCGGCGATCGACTTGCCCCTGTAGAGCACCTCCAGCGTCTCGCGGTTGTAGCGCCGGCCCTTGCAGACATCGCACGTCACATAGACGTCGGGCAGGAAATGCATCTCGATCTTGACGACGCCATCGCCCTGACATGCCTCGCAGCGTCCGCCCCTCACGTTGAAGGAAAAGCGTCCCGCCTGATAACCGCGCGCCTTGCTTTCAGGCAAGCCGGTATACCAGTCGCGTATGGGTCCGAAGGCGCCTGTATAGGTCGCCGGATTCGATCGCGGCGTGCGGCCGATCGGCGACTGGTCTATGTCGATGATCTTGTCGAGGTGCTCGACGCCCTCGATCTTGTCGTGGTGGGCCGGGCTGTCGCTTGACCCGTTCAGCCGCCGCGCCAGAGCCTTGTAAAGGGTCTCGATCACCAGGGTGGACTTGCCTCCGCCCGAGACGCCAGTGACGCATGTGAACACGCCGAGTGGAATTTCCGCCGTCACGTTCTTGAGATTGTTTCCGGTCGCACCGAAGACCTTGACCGACTTCGAGCGCTTGCTCCAGCGCCGCCGTTCCGGAATTGCGATCTCCTCGGCGCCCGATAAGTACCTGCCAGTCAGGCTCGCGGGATGATCGACAATGTCCTGCGGCTTGCCCTGGGCCACGATCTCCCCACCGAGGACGCCTGCGCGAGGTCCCATGTCGATGACATGATCCGCCGTCAGGATGGCGTCCTCGTCGTGTTCGACGACGATCACCGAATTGCCGAGATCCCGCAGGCGCCTCAGCGTTTCCAGCAGTCGCTCATTGTCCCGCTGGTGGAGTCCGATCGACGGTTCGTCGAGGACGTAGAGCACGCCCGAGAGCCCCGATCCGATCTGCGAGGCCAGCCTGATCCGTTGACTCTCGCCGCCCGACAGCGTTCCCGACGCTCGCGAAAGGGAGAGATACTCCAGCCCAACATCGTTCAGGAACTGCAGCCGGTCGGAGATCTCCTTCAGAATGCGAACCGCGATCTCGTTCTGTTTGCCTGTCAGGGCCTTCGGCAGGGCCAGAAACCAGCCGCGCGCCTCCCGGATCGACAGCATGGAGGCGTACGCGATTGTCTCGCCCGCCACCTTGACGCTCAACGCCTCGGGGCGAAGGCGGTCGCCGCGACAGACTGGGCAGGGCGCCGCCGACTGATAGCGGCTGATCTCCTCGCGCATCCAGGCGCTGTCCGTCTCGCGCCAGCGCCGTTCCAGATTGGCGACGACCCCTTCGAACGGCTTGGTGACTTCGTACCGGCGCATGCCGTCGTCGTAGACGAAATCAATCTCTTCCTTGCCGGTGCCGGACAGGATTTTCGTCTGCACGTCCTCGGACAGCTTCGACCATTTGACGTCCAGCGAGAATTTGTAGGCCTTGGCCAGCGCCTGCAGCGTCTGGGTCTGAAGCGGCGAAGATGATTTTCCCCAAGGCGCGATGGCGCCCTGGTTGAGCGTCCTGTCGCGTTCAGGCACGACGAGATCCGGATCGATCTTTAGCTGTTCGCCAAGACCGTCGCAGGCCGGGCATGCGCCGAACGGATTGTTGAACGAGAACAACCGCGGCTCTATCTCGGAAATCGTGAACCCAGACACCGGACAGGCGAACTTCGCCGAGAACGTCACACGCTTCGGCAGTTCGCCTCCTTTCTCCTTCTCCGCGCACTCCGCGACGGCGATGCCGTCGGCCAGGTCCAGCGCTGTTTCGAAACTCTCCGCCAGGCGCTGTTCGAGCCCCGCCTTGATGACGATGCGATCGACGACGACGTCGATGTCGTGTTTCAGCTTCTTGTCGAGTTTCGGCGGATCTTCCAACTCGTGAAACTCGCCATTCACCTTCACCCGCTGGAAGCCGCGCTTCAGCAGGTCGGCGAATTCTTTTCGGTACTCTCCTTTGCGGCCGCGAATCATCGGCGCGAGGAGATGGAAGCGGGCGCCCTCACCGAAAGCCATCGCCTTGTCGACCATCTGGGAGACCGTCTGGCTCTCGATAGGAAGGCCAGTCGCCGGAGAGTAGGGGATGCCCACCCTCGCCCACAGCAACCGCATATAGTCGTAGACCTCGGTGACCGTGCCGACGGTCGATCGCGGATTGCGTGACGTGGTCTTCTGCTCGATTGAAATGGCCGGAGACAAGCCTTCGATGCGTTCGACATCGGGCTTCTGCATCAGTTCGAGAAATTGCCGTGCATAGGCCGACAGCGACTCGACATAGCGGCGTTGCCCCTCGGCATAGATCGTGTCGAACGCCAGCGACGACTTGCCGGACCCCGACAGGCCGGTGATAACGACCAGCTGGTTCCGCGGGATATCGACGTCGATATTCTTCAGATTGTGTTCGCGCGCGCCGCGCACGCGGATCGTGGATAGGTCGGATGACATGGGCGTCTCGGGAGGAGTGAACCAGTCTTTTTGCAGCGAGCGATGCCGCGAGTCGATTGCCAGCCCATGAACATAAGTGGAACCACGTTTGTTGTCTGCCCTCGTCCTGAATTTTCAACAGCGTTGACTCTTGCTGACCGGCTTTGACGGCAAGGGCATTTCACGCGAGCAGAGGTGGACCTTCTATTTGGGCGCTGGCTCGCTATCGCGCTCCCGTGGCTCGGCTTTGAAGTCAGACTTGCAACAGGAACAAAAACGGAACATATCTTCTGTGTAGAGTCCGGCGCTTTGGCGTGTTCCGATCATGGCGCGGGTCTATGGTAAAGCGTGTCAGGAACCGGAGCGGCGGGAGAAGTTCGCCGGGGCCGGAGCACAATCTGGAGAGAAGAACATGGCCGGATCGGTAAACAAGGTCATCCTCATCGGCAATCTCGGGCGCGATCCTGAAATCAAGTCGCTTCCAAGCGGCTCGTCCCTTGCGAACCTGTCGATCGCCACCTCGGAATCGTGGCGCGACAAGACTTCGGGAGAGCGCAAGGAAAAGACCGAATGGCACCGCGTCGTGGTGTTCTCGGAAGGCCTTGTGCGCATTTGCGAGCAGTATCTGAAGAAGGGTTCGAAGGTCTATATCGAGGGACAGCTCGAAACCCGCAAATGGCAGGACAAGGATGGCCACGACAAGTACTCGACCGAGGTTGTCCTTCGGAATTTCGGATCGACCTTGACCATGCTGGACGGAAAGAATGACGGGGCGGGCGCGGGCTCAGGCGGCGACCGGATGAGCGACGACCGCGGATCACGCGGCGCCGTTTCTAAGGCTGGCAAGACCGGCGGCGAGCGCGAGGATTTCTCCCGCAACGATTTCGACGACGAGATTCCCTTCTAACCCATCGCGTCAATAACCAGAGCGTCCTCTTGTCCTTCCCCATGTCGCGAATGGCGCAGCCGGGAGCTGGCCAGGCGTCCTCATGCCACGCCCGGAAGCCGCACCCGTGCCGACAGGCCATGCGGTGAGCGGTTGGTCAGCGTCAGCGAGCCGCCATGCGTCCTGGCGATCGCCTCGGCCAGAGCCAGTCCAAGGCCCGAACCGCCGGCGCCGCGATTGCGCGACGCCTCGCCGCGAACGAATGGATGGGTCGCTGTGAGCAGCGCTTCGGGCGACATGCCCGGCCCGTCGTCCTCGACGAGGATCTCGATGCCCGTCGAGATCTTCAAGACCGAAACCCGTGCGACGCCGCCATAGGCAAGGGCGTTGTCGACAAGATTGCGCAAGAGACGCGTCAGCTGAATGGGACGACAGGCGACCGGAGCGCGTTCGCTAGCCGCCAGCGAGACTGCGGCCCCGGTCTCGGCATAGTCCTCGACAATGTCCTGCACTAAAATGCGCAAATCGATCGACTGGAGAGGCTCGCTGGAGCGTCCCTGCCGCGCGAGATCGAGAATGGCCTCCAGCAGAAGGCCCGTCTCGTCGATCGTGCGGATGGCTCTTTGCCGCTCGGCCTCGGGCTCCATCGTCTCAAGTCGTATCCGCAAGGAGGTGAGCGGGGTTCTGAGGTCGTGACCAAGCGCCCCCAGCATGATGTCTTTCTCGCCTAGAAGCTGGCTGACGCGGCGGCTCATCCGGTTGAAGGCCTCGAGCGTTTGCTGGATGTCGATCGGTCCGCGGACGGCGACCTCGTGCGGCTCGTGCCCGGCTCCGACCTGGGCCGCCGCCGCCGTGATGTCTCGCAAAGGGCGCGACAGGAGGTTAGCGACCCAGAGCGCCGCGCCGAGCGTGCAGATGAAGAGGACAAAGGTGCTGGCCCCCAGCCGCAAAATTTCGCCGCGCGGCTGCGCAGGAGCGAAGAAGAGCGCATTGAGCCAACGTCCATCGGCCAAACGGGTCGAGAACGCGATTTCCTGGCCACGGGGCGCGACGTTCGTATTCGCGCCCTTCTTGTCCAGTCGCTGGGCGAGAGGCCCGCGCGAATCGATCTGGGAACGGCGTATCGGACGGCTGGCCGCGCGCGCGTCCGTGAAACTGACACCGGCTTCTTGCAGTTCCGCCGTCAGCTGGCCTTCCAGCCGGGGTTGTCGCGTAAAGCGCGCCCTGTCGGCGAGGCTTTCGCGGTTGACGAAGAAACGGCCGCCGAGGATTGGCCGGTTCCGCGACATCGGACGGGTGACGTCGGGGCCGGGAGCGCTGGCGATCTCGGACGTCATATCGACATAACGGGCAAGAGGCGGACCGCTCGCCTCGATCAGACCGGCGCGAGAGCGTTCCGCCAGGAGAAAGGCGAAATTCACCGCGCTGGCGAGCAAGAGAGCGGCGGTCATGACCAGTGCGATCTGGCCCGACAGGCTGCGAGGCAGAATCCTCAAAGCTTGCGCACGTCGGCGGCGAAGGAATAGCCACCGCCCCATACCGTCTTGATGTAGCGCGGCGCCTTCGGGTCGATTTCGATCCTGCGCCGCAAACGGCTGATCTGGTTGTCGATGCTGCGATCGAAGGGTGACGCTTCGCGGCCCTGGGTGAGATCGAGCAGCTGGTCGCGGGTCAGCACGAGCCGGGGCCGTTCAATCAGGGCAAGCAGAAGATTGTACTCTCCGGTCGACAGAGGCGCCGTGAGGCCATCCCTTCCGACGAGCTCGCGCTCGCCGGTCCTGAGCACCCAGTCGCCGAATGCGTAGCCCGCCGTTTCGGGCGCCGCCTGTTTCGGCGGCAGGCTGTTCGCGCGCCGCAGCACCGCCTTGACCCGGGCAAGCAGTTCGCGCGGGCTGAAAGGCTTGACGACATAATCGTCGGCGCCGACCTCAAGTCCGAGAATCCGGTCGAGTTCCTCGGCGCGGGCGGTCAGCAGGATCACCGGCAAATTGCTTGTCTCGCGGATGTGACGGCAGAGGCTCAATCCGTCCTCGCCCGGCATCATGATGTCGGCGATCACGAGGTCGAAAGCGTGGGCGGCCAGAAGCGTCCTTGCTTCTCCGGCGTGCGCGGCCGTCTTGACGCGAAACTTGCTGGTCTCGAAGTAACGGGCGAGAGGCTCCCGGATGGAAATCTCGTCCTCGACGATCAGGAGGCTCTGGGACATGGCGGCCGCGTCAATCATGCAAAAAAGAACTCCGCAGCTTGCGGCGCCGACTCGCGTCCACGCAACAGTCCACGGAGTTCGAGGTCCCAGCCGCCCCGGGGGGAAATAGATAGGGGGCGCGGCTGGCGGGTAGAGTCCCCGTCACTGTTTTGAAGGTTTGGCCTCCGCCGCCGTCACCACTCCGTCGGCATTGGCGTCCGCCTTGATAAACCCGGCCGATCCGCGGGCCGCGAATTCTTCGAACGACAATTTGTCGTCCTTGTCGGCATCCTGGCCGCCCACGCCGCCAGCGCCGGGACCCGGTCGCTCCCGCTTGCCTTTGTCCGGACGGCGTCTCTCGCCAAGCCCGGCCGCCTCCGCCTTGGACCGGGCGGCTTGCATGCCCGCCTTGATCTCCTCGCCTGTCGCATAGCCATCCTTGTCGGCGTCGAGGCCGGCGAACCGGGCTTTCTGACCGGCGTCAAATTCCGCTTTGGTCACGTTGCCATCGGAGTCGCCGTCGTGCTGCATCACAGCAAAGCCGCCAGCGCGGAGACGGTCCTGCATGGGCGGCCCGCCCTGGGCGTGAGCAATTCCGATCGACGCGAGCAGCGCGGCGGCGACCAGTGTTCGGGTGGTGGTATTCATAGGCAAGTCCCTTCCAGGCGAATCGTCCCTCAGTTGGAACGCTACCGCCCGGATGTCGCGGACTTGCCCCGGCGAATGGCCTCGATTGTCGCAAATTGTCGGTGCAGCTAGAACAACCCGATAAACCATGCCGCCACATTTCTGGCCGTGGCCGCCGTCCAGTCGATCATGGCCGGGAGCGCGTCAAGGAAGGTAACGGTAAGGGCCGTAACGGCTATCGTCGCGGCGATGGACGCCACCACGCCGACAAGAACGACAGCGCCGTCGCGTTCCGCCAGCCCCATTCCCAGCACCGCGCAGGCGAGCGCTGGCGGCAGATTGCCGCCAAACGGCAGGGGCAAGATGAGAACCACCGCCATCACGAGGACAATGACGCCGATCAGGAAAGTCCCGACCGGACCCGTCATGAACAGCAAGCGCGGCTTCATGATCTTCTCGACGGTTTCCAGCGTTCGCCCAAATTTCTGGAACGCCGAGACCAGCATGGGTCGTGGGAAGCTTCGTTTCGACAGGAAGCCCGGTAGCCACAATTCGTGCCTCGCCAGCAGCATTTGAATCGCGACGATCAGAAGGGCGACGCCCACCACGGTTGGAACGCCGGGCGGCATGGGCGCGATCGAGGGCAGGGAAAACACGAGAATCGCAAGTCCGAACGCTCTTGCGTCCAGCGCATCAAGTATCTGGCCGACGCTGATCCGTTCGCTGTCGCCCTCGACGGCCCGCAGGAGGAGCGCGGAGGTCCGCGCGCCCTTTTCCTGGGCGTCGCGGGGAGTTGAGGCGATCGACATGGCCGGCTGAATTCCTGTCCGCGTGAAGGGAACATCGAGTATAAGGACGAACCTGGCGCTCCCTGGCGCCGCACGCGTGACGCGGCCGGACAGTCCCTTTCGCGTTCCCGGCTGTCCATAGCCGCTGTCACAAATTTTTTGAATGGCGCATTGGCGTGGCAGCTTGTATCGCAGGACCGGAGTTCCATACGGCGTCCGAATGCCGGCGAAGTGGATGCTTTGAGTTTCAGGGGCCTGGATGTGGTGGGATAAGCAAATTGAAGGCGGCCAGCCAAAGCCGGATATGAAAGCGTTCCCGTTCATGGGTATGCGCTGGATTGGATTCCTGGTCACAGCGATCGTCTTCACGATTACGACCGTTTCGTTGGTCACCCAGGGCCTGAATCTTGGCCTCGACTTCACTGGCGGGGTGCTTGTCGAAGCCGCGCAGCCCGAAGCCTTCGACGTCGCGGACGTCCGAAATCGGGTCACAGACGCAGGTTTCGAGGACATTTCGGTCACGACCACAGATGCCGGAAAGACCGCGCTCATTCGCGTCCCTGTCGATACGACGGGCGCCGACGTGGAGGGCGTCACGCGGCTTATCACGGAAGCGTTGGGCGATGGCGTCGATATTCGCAAGACCGACGCTGTCGGACCCAAGGTGAGCGGGGAACTGTTTCGCGACGGAGTGATCGCAGCAGTTCTAGCGGTCGTCGCGATCGGCATCTATGTCTGGTTCCGGTTCGAATCCCGGTTTGGATGGGCGGCCTTTATCACCACCTTTCACGATGTGTACGCCGTCGTGGGCCTGTTTTCGCTGACCCGCATGACCTTCGATCTTACCGTAGTCGCTGGTGTTCTGACGGTGGCGGGCTATTCAATCAATGACACCGTCGTCGTATTCGATCGCATCCGGGAAACATTGAAGAAGTACAAGAAGCTTCCGCTGTCACAGATCATCGATCGGTCGATCACGGCGACCCTTTCGCGTACCCTGATCACGTCCGTCGCGACGGGTCTGGCGGCGTTGGCGATGATGTTCCTCGGCGGTCCCGTCCTGTTTGGCTTCGCCGCGTCCATCGTGTTCGGGATCGTGATTGGCACGTATTCGTCAATCTTCGTCGCGGCGCCTCTCCTGATGTATCTGCCTGGGCGCATTCCGGGCTCGAAGGCCGCGCTCGCTGATGATGCCGCCCCGGCCGCATCCTGACATCATCGTCATGGCGCGTCCGACATGTGATTGTTCTGACGGGAGCGCTTTCGCCGGACGGTGCGAGAGGTCGCCCGCCGGCGACCTGACGGGCCTGCTGGGGAAGAGCAAAGGATGCTGACGACAGAGGGACCTGCCGTCACGCCGCGCCGCAGAGCGCCCTTCTATGGGCAACTCTACTTCCAGGTGATCTTTGCGATCATCGCAGGCGGCTTTGTAGGCGCCATGTTTCCAGCCGCCGACAATCCATGGGTCGAGCAATACCTGAACCCGCTGGGTCAGGGCTTTATCAAGCTCGTGAAAATGATCATCGCGCCGGTGATCTTTCTCACCATCACCATCGGCATCGCCCACATGCGCGATATGGCGAAACTGGGCCGCGTCGCACTCAAGGCCTTTTCCTATTTTCTCTTCTTCTCGACTCTCGCGCTCATCGTGGGACTCGTTGTCGCCAACGTCGTTCAGCCAGGCGCCGGAATGAACGTGGACGTCGCGTCCCTGAACGCGAGCGACCTCGAAAAAGTTCAGGGCTATGAGGCGAGGGCCCAGGACACGACGCTGGTCGGCTTTCTGCTCGGGGTCATACCTGACACATTCGTGGGAGCGTTTTCCGCCGGCAACATCCTGCAGGTGCTGTTCATCTCGATACTTTTCGGCGTCTCGCTTGCGTTGGTGGGTGATCGCGCGAACGCCGCCGTCGAAGTGATGGAGTCGCTTAGCCAGGGCGTCTCTAGGATGGTGAGCATCCTGATGCGCGCCGCGCCGATCGGGGCGTTTGGCGCATTCGCCTACCTCATCTCGACCCAGGGCATAGATGCGATCCTTCGGCTCGGTCTCCTCATCCTGTCGGTCTGGCTGACTTCGTTCCTGTTCATTGTGGTCGTGCTTGGAGCCGTCTCGCTTTGGGCCGGGTTCTCGATCTTTAGTCTCATCCGATATCTCAAGGACGAGCTTTTTCTGGTCTTGGGAACCTCCTCGTCGGAATCAGCCTTGCCGGCTCTCATCGAAAAGCTTCAGCGCGCGGGCTGCGCGAAGCCCATTGTCGGGCTGGTTGTACCTGCCGGCTATTCGTTCAATCTCGACGGCACCAACATCTACATGACGCTGGCCGCTCTCTTCATCGCGCAGGCGACCAACACGCCGCTCCTGTTGGGCGATCAACTCATCCTGCTGGCGGTGGCGATGCTGAGTTCGAAGGGCGCTGCCGGCGTTTCGGGCGCGGGGTTCATAACCCTGGCTGCGACCCTCGCGGTCCTGCCGACGGTTCCGGTCGCCGGGATGGCTTTGATCCTTGGCGTCGACCGGTTCCTGTCCGAGTGCCGCGCCCTCACCAATTCCATCGGCAACGCGGTGGCCACGATCGTGGTGAGCCGATGGGAAGGCGGACTCGACCGTGACATGCTCAAGGCCGCCCTATCAGGAAAGCCGGCGCCGTCTCTGGCGCCTCCCGTCGAAATGGACCCCGACTAGATTTTCCGGGCGCGATCCTTCCAGTACGGTTCCCGCACCTGCTGGCGCAGCACCTTTCCCGCAGCGTTGCGCGGCAGCGTATCGCCGAAATCAACGCTTCGAGGCCGCTGAAAACCCGGAAGCTGGTCCCTTGCGAATTCCAGTATCGACTGGATCGTCCCGGCGTCTGGCTTGAAGCCAGGCTTCAGTTCGACGACCGCCTTGATCTCCTCACCCCAGTCCTCGTTCGGAACGCCGACAACCGCCGCGTCGGCAACCGCCTCATGGCGTATCAGCACCTCGTCGATCTCGACGGGATAGATGTTGACGCCGCCCGAGATGATAAGTTCGGCGGTTCGTCCGGTCAGGAATAGGTATCCGTCTTCGTCGAAGCGGCCCATGTCGCCAAGCGTGTACCAGTCCCCGCGATAACTGCTGTCGGTCTTGGCTGGCTCCTTGTAGTATTCAAAGCGCCCGGTCGTCGGCGCCTTGATGTAGATCGCGCCCTCCGCGCCGACGGGAACCTCGCTTCCATCGCTATCCAGAAGCTGCACTTCGACGCCCGCAACCGGCCTGCCGACCGTGCCGGGCTTCCGTATCCACTCGTGCGGCTCGATCCAGACGCCGCCTCCCTCGGTCGAGGAGTAGTATTCGTAGAGCACCGGTCCGAACCAATCCAGCATCGCCTGCTTCACATGCGCGGGGCAGGGCGCGGCGCCATGGATCATCCAGCGCATCGTGGAAACATCGTACTTGGCCCGTACCGCATCCGTGAGTTGCAGCATGCGGTGCATCATTGTCGGAACGACGTGCGTATGCGTGGCGCGGTGCTCTTGTATCAGGCGGAGCGTTTCTTCCGCATCCCACTTGTCCATCAGGACACAGGTCACACCTGCATTGAGCGGTATGACGAGATTTATGCCGAGGGGGGCGGCATGGTACAGCGGGCCGGTTATCAGGGCCGTGTCCTGGCCGGGCCGCCACCCCGCCGTCTCATTGACCACATTTGTCAGCTGCGACAGGACGGGACGGCTTCGGCGGAAGACTCCCTTCGGTCGGCCGGTTGTTCCCGATGTGTAGAGCATGGTGGAGCCAGCTTCGGCATCAGTAAGATTTTCTTCGCTCTCGGCGGCAAGAACTTCTTCATAGTCGCGGAAACCTTCGATGGATCCCGCGAAAGCGAGCATAAGCGCCAGTTTCCCGGACCTCCCTGCGGCTTCAACGGCGGCGGGCGCAAATCGCGAACTGGCCACGAGCGCACGCGCGTCACTGTTATCGACGACGTAGGCGACAAGGTTGGCCGACTGGTGCCAATTGACGGCGGTGACACGCAGACCCGCGCGCTGGGTCGCCGCCCAGGCTTCGACAAATTCGGGTGCGTTGTGCGCGAGGATGGCCACGCCGTCGCCTGCCTGCAGCCCATGCTTGCGGAACGCTCGCGCGAGCTGATTGGCCCGGGCGTTCAGCTCCCGCCAGGAACGGTCTCCATTCGGAGACAGGATAGCTGGCGCTTCAGGCCGCTCATGGGCATGCCGCGCGAGGATCAGGCCGCGCGCCGTCAATTCATCGGTGGACATCGCCGCTATGTCGGGGTGGGGCGCGGGAGGCCTGAACGTGTCGCGGAGTTCGCGCTTCAACACTTTCCCGATGGACGAGCGTGGCAAGGAGGGAACGATCTCCAGCCAGCTCAGCCTTTGCATTTTTCCGACCCGGTCGTTGACCCATATCCGCAGCGCCTCCCCTTCGATGCGGTCGTCCGGTCTCAGCACGACGAACGCGGCCGGGGTCTCCCCCCACTCCCGGGACGGCATGCCGACGACGGCGGCCTCTGCAACGGCGGCGTGCTCGGCGAGCACTCGCTCCAGATCGCTGGGATAGATGTTGAATCCGCCAGAAATGATCATGTCCTTCTTGCGGTCGCCAAGAACCAGAAAGCCGTCCTCGTCGAACCGGCCGACGTCGCCCGTGCGAATGAATCGTTCGCCTTCTGGACTGTACCATTCGGATTCGGCCGTCTTCTCCGGCTGGTTGTGATACCCGGTCATGATCGCCATCGACCTGCCGACGATTTCGCCTGACTCGCCGGGGCCAGCTTCTTTGCCCGCGTCGTCGATGATGCGAATGTCGTGGCCCTGAGCAGGTCTGCCGACGGTATGGAGCTTGTTCGGGAATACGTGTGCCGCGAGTACACAGGAGCCGCCCCCCTCGGTCATGCCGAAGATCTCGACAAGTCCTCCGGGCCAGCGCGCGAGAATATCGGCCTTAAGATCGGCGGAGAACGGCGCGCTCGTGCAGGTCTTCATCTCGTAGGACGCAAGGTCGTACTCGCCGAATGCGGACAGATCCATGATGCGCCGGTACTGGACCGGCACCAGCATGGCATGGGTCGCGCGGCGCCGTTGCGAGAGTTCCAGAAAGCCCCGCGCATCGAACTTGCGCATGAGGACAGCGGTCCCACCGCGAACCAGGGTCGGGATAAGGCTTACGAGGGTTGTGTTGGAATAGAGCGGAGTCGATACGATGGTGATGGAGTTTGGCCCATAGCCGAGGTTTTCGGCGCGCCGCACATGCCCCCAACGCATCCGGTGAGGCTGCACGATGCCCTTGGGCGTGCCGGTCGTGCCGGACGAATAGATGATGTTGAATGCGTCCTCAGGCTCGATACTGACGGCCGCAGGCGAGGCGCCCGGCGGCTCCAGCCAGGTTTCAAAGGTTATGTCTGCGGACCCCTCAAGCGAGATACGGGGCACGGTGACCGAATCGGCGACGCCGTTGAGAGCCGCCGAGACAGCGTCATCGACAAAAAGAATCCTAGCGCCGCAGTCCCGAATCATCGCGGCGAGCGCCTCCGCCGTTGACGCCGGCGACAGGGGCGACACGGCGGCGCCCACTCGAAGGGACGCAATGAAGGCGGCGACATAACGGGCTGACGTCGGTGCGCAGATAGCGACGACGTCCCCCGGGGCCACGCCATCGCGCTGAAGCGCCGCCCCGGCCCGGTCGACAAGAGTGTCCAGTTCCCGGTAGGTGAGCGTCTCCTCGCCTTCGATCAGCGCCAGGTGAGAAGGGCGCTCGACTGCATGCGCCCGGATCAGGTCGGGCATGGTCGCGAAGGCGCTCGCCAGCAGATCTGTTGATGTCATCATGGGCGCCTCGTAGCAGAATTCAGACGCCCTTGAAAATCGCGCGCCGCTTTTCCCGGAATGCGGTCCTGCCCTCGGCGAAATCTGCGCTGTCGAAGCAAGCGTCGATGGCGGCCTGCGCGTCTGCGTCGAGTCTGCGGTCCAGGCCCGCACGGTTCGCCAGTTTTGCCGCCGCAAGACTCCTCGGGGCGTTCCCGGCCATCATCGCTGCGCAGTCGCGGACCCGCTGTTCCAACTCGTCCGGCGACACGACGCCGTTGACGAAGCCGGCCGCGAACGCTTCGGCATCGCCGAACTGCCGGGCGGTCAACAGCATTTCAAGAGCCCGGCCGGGCCCAACCAGGTCAAGAAGGCGCCGGTAATTGTCAAGTTCATAGCCGATGCCGAGCTTTGCTGCCGGCACGCCGAAGCGCGATCCTGCGGAGCAGAAACGAAGATCGCATGCGCTTGCGATCACCATGCCGCCCCCGATGCAGTAACCGCGGATCATCGCGATGACGGGTTTGGGGGTCTCCACGATCGAGGCCGAGGCGGCGCTCACGGTTCGAACGAACGCGTCATTGCTGGCGGCGTCAAAGCGCACCTCGTCAAATTCCGCGATGTCCGCGCCCGACACAAAAGCTCGTTCCCCCGCGCCGCGCACGATAATACAGCGGACAATGGGGTCTCGCTCCAGAAAACCCATGGCGGCGGGCAGCGCCTGCCACATGTCGAGCCGCATCGCGTTGAGCCGCGCGGGCTGATTGATCGTCAGCCAACCGATCGCTCCTTCAATCTGGACAAAAAGTCCGCCGCCGGCAAACTCCATCACGGGCTCCCGACAGCATTCGCGCGTTGACCCGTCATTTCATCGACCCTACCAAATCACCTTTATGCGCTATGCCTGATGCGGGCGGGGAGGCAAGGGGTTCGCCGCCGTGGCGCTGGATCGGGTTGCGGATAAAAGGATCCGGCGTCGAGGCCAGTGTTCCCGACCCGCGCCGCCAACGGGATGAGATAGTATGCGACCCATGTTCCTGGCGCCTCCTCGTCGTTCCGCAGCACTTTATGATGCGCCGGCCTGCGAGACGCCCGCATGAAGGCGACCGAATTTCCGCCCGGTCTGGCCAGCGACCTTGACGTGCTGGCGTTCGCCGCCGAGGAGCTAGCCTCCGGGCGCCCCGCCGCGCTCGTCACGATCATCGGACTCGATGGACCCTTTTCCCGGCCAGTGGGCGCTCAGATCGCGGTCGCGCGCGATCGCCGATTTGTGGGCAGCATTTCGGGAGGATGCCTCGAAGCTGCTTTGACCGAAGAGGCCCGCAGCGCAATGGGAGAGGGAAACAACCGTACGCTGCGCTATGGCCGCGGCTCCCCTTACATCGATGTCCGCCTTCCCTGTGGCGGCGGGATCGACCTCGCTGTCGATGTCAACCTGAATGCGGGTGTCCTGGCGCAAGCCATAACCATTGGTCAGGCCCGAAAGCCTTTTGCGCTTGCTTTCGACCCGGCCTCGAAACGGGCAAGCCTCCGGCTTGTCGAGAATGCGGACACAGCGTCTCAGGGGTTTGTGCGGCAATTCCGTCCGCGATTGCGAATTGTGCTTGCCGGACGCGGCTGGGAGATTGTCGCGATGGCGAGGCTCGCCCGCTCGTCCGACTGCGAAATCGTCGTCGCCAGCCAGGAGCCCGCGACGCTCGACTATTGTCGCCCCTTCAGCGACCAGTTGATAGAGCTGACAACGCCCAACGCTTTACCCCCAATTCCATTTGACAAGGACACGGCCGTCGCCTGTTTGTTTCATGAACACGAGTGGGAAACATCACTCCTGCTCGGCGCCCTGCGCAGCGATGCATATTATGTCGGCGCGCTGGGGTCGCGACAGACGCACGAACGCAGGCTCGACAGCCTGATGCAAGCCGGGGCCTCGCCAAACGAGATCGCCCGCCTGAAAGGCCCTTTGGGCCTGTTTCCTTCGCGCGATCCAAAAACACTGGCGGTATCCGCACTTGCGGAAATTCTCTCTCTCCGGTCCGGTCAGACGGCGTCATGAGCATCGCCCTGAAAAAAACGGCCGTCATCCTCCTTTCGTCGGGGCTGTCCCGTCGATTTGGCTGGAAGGACAAGCTTCTGCAGGACCTCGATGGCAAGTTTCTCATGGAACATGCAGCGGGCGTGGCGGCCAGGTTGAACTGCCTCACGAAGATCGCGGTCTGTCCTGCAGATCATCGCAGTATTGGCGAAAGCCTGAGCGACCGCTTCGTTATCGCCGTCAACAAGCACCAAAGGCGTGGACTCGGTCATTCGATTGCGATCGGGGTCACCGTGGCGATGCAATTCAGGCCCGAAGCGGTGATCCTGTGCATGGCGGACATGCCGTTCGTCGAGCCGGCCACGCTTTGTAATCTTGCCGATGCGCTGGGTGGGACTGCGGGCGTCAACATCGCGCATTCGGGCGGAACGGAAGAGCAGCGACCTCCAACGGCCTTTGACGGCGCCTGTTTTGAGGCCTTGCAGCGTCTCGATGGAGAGGATGGCGCCAGGAGTCTGATGCGCGACCGTCAGTTCCGGGTCATCGGAGTTGCGGCCCCGCCGCCGCTTCTCGCCGACGTCGATACCAGGGAAGACCTCGATCATGCCCGTCAGTTGATGGCGGTGCGCTCCCGATATGCAACACAGGCGAGCGATGCTGGTGCCGCAGGGGAGGATTGAACTCCCGACCTCAGCCTTACCAAGGATGCGCTCTACCACTGAGCTACTGCGGCTTTCCGCTTTCGCGAAGGCGTCGCATAACTGAAACGCCCTGCCGTGGAAAGGGGCAAAACCCTGGAGGATTGCGTGGCGCGGCCGACAGGCGGGAAGTCCGGAGGGTCTGTCACGGAGGCCGAGCGCCGGGAGGTGCGGCGGGCCGAGGCGCTGAGGGCCAATCTCAAGCGCCGCAAGGGTCCCCCATCCCGGCCCTCGACAAAGTCTGGCGATGATTTTGGACCGCCATCCGGAAAGGAATAGCCCTCCCATCGCCTTGCAGCCGCCGGAATTGGCGACCTAATGTCCTTCCATGGATAGATTGTCGATTCTAGGGAACGGGCCTCTGGAGGGCTCGATCCAGATATCCGGGGCGAAGAACTCGGCCCTTAAGCTCATGGCCGCGGCGTTGCTGTGCGACCAGCCGCTCGTGCTCACCAACATGCCCAACCTCGCGGATACCCGGTTCATGGCGCGGCTGCTCGAATCGCTGGGCGTCAAGGTCGAATGGCCAGTGGGCAGCTCGACCTGCCAGCTCGACGCTGAGACGGTCTCGTCCAGCCTCGCCCCTTACGATCTCGTCCGCAAGATGCGGGCGACATTCAACGTTCTCGGCCCCCTGCTGGCTAGGGTTGGTCATGCGACCGTGTCGCTGCCCGGCGGGTGCGCGATCGGCGCCCGGCCTGTCGATCTGCATCTCAAGGCCTTCGAAGCGATGGGGGCCGACATCGTGATCGAGCAGGGATATGTGAAAGCGGCGGCGCTGCGGGGCCTCAAGGGCGCGAAAATCACGTTTCCGTTCGTGTCGGTCGGCGCGACGGAGCACGCCATGCTGGCGGCCACTCTGGCGGAAGGCGAAACGCTGCTCATCAACGCCGCATGCGAGCCGGAGATCACCGACCTTGCCCATTGCCTCAACTCCGTCGGCGCCAGGATCACAGGCGCCGGAACGTCAAAGATCAGGATCGAAGGCGTGTCGCGACTTGGCGGCGGACGATATGACGTCATCGCTGACCGCATCGAGGCTGGCACCTACGCGATCGCCGCCGCCGCGACTGGCGGCGACGTCCTCCTCGTCGGCGCGCGGGCGGACGACATGGCTGCGCTCATTGACCATCTGCGCGCGGCCGGCGTCGTTGTCGGGATCGAGGATCGCGGGATCCGGATAAGGCGCGACGGGACGCCGCTCCGGGCCGTCGATGTCGATACGCAGCCCCATCCGGGCTTTCCGACCGACCTGCAGGCGCAGTTCATGGCCCTCATGACCGTCGCGGATGGCGTCAGTACGATTCGGGAAAACATTTTCGAGAACCGCTTCATGCACGCTCCGGAGCTCAATCGCCTGGGCGCCGACATCACCGTGCGGGGCAGGGAGGCCGTTGTGCGCGGCGTGCCCCGACTGCGCGGCGCTCAGGTCATGGCGACGGATCTGCGGGCGTCGGTCAGTCTGGTCATCGCGGCGCTCGTCGCGGAGGGGGAGACCATGGTCAACCGGGTCTATCACCTCGACCGCGGCTTCGAGCGGCTCGAGGAGAAGCTGGGCGGATGCGGGGCCAAAGTCACGCGCCTCGGCGGATCGATCTAGGTTCGAACCTGGTGAAGACGCACTGGAGCGGGGCGGCGTTTTGCTTTAGTGGGACCGCACGCATGCGAGCCTCGGGTCTTCGTGCGGTCGCGCGGGCCGTAAAGCCCCCTGACGGAGCCGCGAGGCCAGATGGACGCCAATGTTCTCAAGCTGCTTGCGGACGACGCCGAGAGCCTCAGCGTCATAGCTTCGGCGGTTCAGGACGCGTTGGTGCGGCCCAGCGAAATCCGGTTCGACGCCAGGGCACGGGGGCTTGTCATCGCAATGAACCGGTTCCGGTGGGAGGTGGCTGGCAGCAGGGCGCCCTATTTCCGCTCGCGGGCGGTGCTGGTGTTTTCGGGCGTAGAGACAGTTCAGTCCTCCGCGCTGCCGCGCCGGGCAGACACCGTCCTCGCCTTGCTCGATGTCCGGTTCACGGCGGCGGCGGATCCCCCGGGCGGTATCGTCCAGCTGGTATTCGCGGAAGGAGGCCGAATCCGGCTGGACGTCGAATGCATCGACGTAACGCTTCTCGACACGGGCCAGCACTGGCCCACGCGCAGGAAGCCCGACCATGGAGCGTCGGCATGACGATGCGTTGGTTCAATTCGGATGACCCATGTTTCAAGGCTGTGTTCAGAGAGTTCCTGGACTTGCGACGGGCCGCAAGCTCGCCGACCGTCTTCGAAGCGGCGGCGAGGATTGTTGCGGATGTACGGGCGCGAGGCGGCGTCGCTGTCCACGAATACACGGCAAAGTTTGACGGGCTCGACCTCGATCCGGAGACGCTTTCGGCCGCCGGCATGGATTTGGCCAAGGCAGCAAAAAAATGCCCCGCAGACATCCAGAACGCCCTGGATTTCGCGGCGACCCGGATTGAGGCGTATCACGCCCGGCAGCGCCCCGCAGATTACAGCTTTACAGACCCGGCGGGGCTGGAGCTTGGCTGGAGGTGGAGCCCAATCGACGCAGTCGGGCTTTACGTTCCGGGAGGCAGGGCAAGCTATCCGAGTTCCGTCCTCATGAACGCCATCCCCGCCAAAATTGCGGGTGTCGGTCGACTGGCAATGACTTCGCCGGTCCCGGGCGGTACGCTAGATCCGGCAGTCGCCTATGCTGCGATGCGCGCTGGCGTGAGTGAATTCTATCCCATCGGCGGCGCGCAAGCAGTCGCCGCTCTGGCCTATGGCGCAGGGGCGCTCAAGCCGGTGGACAAGATCGTGGGGCCAGGAAACGCCTACGTTGCGGCCGCCAAACGGGTCGTTTTTGGCGACGTCGGCATCGATACAATCGCCGGGCCCTCGGAAATCACCGTTGTCGCGGACGGCTTGAACAATGCCGAGTGGATAGCGGCCGATCTGCTGTCACAAGCCGAGCACGACCCGCTGGCTCAATCGATCCTGATCACGAACGATGCCGCTTTCGCCAGGTGGGTCGAAGAGGCCGCCGCAAGGCAGCTTGATAACCTGCCGAACTCAAGTGTCGCGCGAATTGCCTGGCGCGATTTTGCGGCGGTTGTGATGGCGCCACTTGAGGAGGCTGCGAGCATTGTCAACGAAATCGCACCCGAGCATGTCGAGATCGCCACATCCGCTCCTGACGCCATCGCGAACCACATTCGGCATGCTGGAGCCATCTTCCTCGGCCGCTGGGCGCCCGAGGCGCTTGGCGATTACGTCACCGGATCCAATCACGTGCTGCCGACCTCGGGCGCCGCTCGTTTCGGCTCGGGACTTTCGGTTCTGGATTTCATGAAACGAACATCGGTGCAGCGCATTCCGGAAGCAGGTTTCAGGGCGCTTGCGGATGCAGCCGAAGCTCTTGCCGCTTGCGAAGGCCTGCCCGCTCATGGCCGGTCAATTTCGATCCGAAGGGAGGGTCGATGAGCGGCAACCAGCGCATCTCCTCGATTGAACTCGACGAGAAAAGCCTTGCCCCTGCCGGCCCGGATGCTGAGCACGAGCGCAAGATCGCAATCTTCGACCTGATCGAAGACAACCGCTTCGCCGTGGTCGATCACGTGGGCGGCCCCTACGCGCTTGTCCTATCCCTCGCCGACAACAGGCTTGTGTTTGATGTCTCGGAATCCAATGGCCAGCACGTCAGGCGATTCATCCTCTCGCTGACGGCTCTGCGTCGCGTCATCAAAGACTACTTCATGGTCTGTGAAAGCTATTATGAGGCCATCCGGAACGCCACAACGGCGCACATAGAAGCGATCGATATGGGCCGACGCGGCCTTCACAACGAAGGATCGGAGCTGCTGACTCAGCGTCTCAGCGACAAGGTCGATGTGGATTTCGACACCGCCCGGCGTCTGTTTACGCTGGTCTGCGCGCTGCATTCCCGCGGCTGAGTCGACGGGACGTTCCGAATGCGTATATAGGGTCGCTCCCGCAAAGGCGCGGGGAAAGAGGAGTGCATGGCGAAGGAAGAACTGATCGAGTTTGAAGGCACGATCGTTGAGCTGCTGCCCAATGCCACGTTCCGGGTGAAGCTGGCGAACGAGCACGAGATCATCGCCCATACGGCTGGAAAGATGCGCAAGAACCGCATTCGTGTCCTCACGGGCGACAAGGTGCTTGTCGAGATGACGCCCTATGACCTTACGAAGGGGCGCATCACGTACCGCTTCAAGTGAACGGCCTCCACCTTCTGGTGCTGGCAAGCGCCAGCCCCCGCCGGCTAGACCTGCTGGCGCAGATCGGCCTGGCGCCCGACAGCATTCATCCAACCGACATCGATGAAACGCCCCGGCGAGACGAACGTCCGCGGCAGCTGGTCGTGCGCCTCGCCCTGTCCAAAGCGCGCGCCGGGAGGTCGTCTAATCCCGCCGCTTTCGTCCTGGCCGCCGATACTGTCGTCGCCGTCGGCCGTCGTATCTTGCCCAAGGCGGAAACGCGAGAACAGGCGAACGCCTGTCTGAGCATGCTCTCGGGTCGTGCTCACGACGTGATGACCGCTGTCGTCGTCATTGGCCCGGATAGCCGCGAAGCATGCAGGGTCGTGGAAAGCCGGGTGTCGTTCAAACGGATAACCGAGGCCGAACTGCAGGGATATCTTGGTTCTGGCGGATGGCTGGGGAAGGCGGGGGGGTACGGCATTCAGGGAATGGCGGGCGCATTCGTCACGAGCATCGCTGGATCCTACTCGGCCGTGGTCGGACTGCCGCTGTACGAAACTGTCTGTCTCCTCGAAGGCCTGGGCTATCCCGCCGCGCAACGCTGGAGCCAGCCATGAAGGCTGTACTTTGCGAGGACTGCCCGGTCGGGGAAGATCGCCGCGCCCTAATCGATCTCGACGGTCGACCATTTGCCCTTCACGTGGAACGGTGGAGCGAGCGGGACAACCGCGTCAAACTTGACGAAATCTGGTGGGGCCGGGCGCGGGCGAGATCATCCGGGGGAAGGGGCTGGTTTGTTGATCTTGGGCTTGGTCCTGACGGTGTGATCGAAGCGACGAAGTCGCGAACCATCGTTGAGGGCGATCTGATCCCCGTCAGGGTGAAGGCTGAAGCGTGGGATGAGAAAGGGCCGCTCCTAAGTCTGGCGGACATGTCGCCACACGCTTCGCGGCCGTCCCGTCCCGGCCGACACTCGGGCGCTTCGACCGATACATTCATTGGACAATGCGAGATCGTTGACACCCTGTCGGGGATTGAGGCCCGGCGGGAGATCGACGCGGCTGTCGAAGAAGCGCTTCAGCCCCTCTGTCCCACACCAGGGGGCGGCGACATTTGCATCGAGGCGACGCGGGCTTTCACGGCGATAGATGTGGACACAGGCGCATTCGCAGGCGCCTTGGGCGTCGGTGATGCCTTCCATTTGGCAGTCAATCTTGCCGCTGCGTGCGAAGCAGCGCGTCAGATCGCGTTGCGCGGGATTGGCGGCCTGGTCATCATGGACTTTGTAGGCATGACGACGAAGAGCGCCCGGGCCGCGGTGACTCAAGCCTTTCGCACGGCTCTGACCGCCCGGTTGGGCCGTGAAAGCCAGGTCGCCGAGCTGTCTCCGTTCGGCGTGTGCGAAGCCTCTCTCGCTCGACGCAACAGACCAATCCGGCAGGCGCTGGCCGCGCGACCGGATGAAAGAGAGGCGCTGGACGTGTTGCGCCTGATCGAAAGCGAGGGGTGGGCGACGCCGGGGGCCCGGATTGCAGCGCGGGTCTCGCCCGGCGCCATGGCATGGCTCGACAACGACCCGATTGGATGGAAAGCCGCATTGGCGGATCGCATTGGCAGGCGCTGGGTCATGGAGGTCGAGGAGCGGCCAGCCGGCCCACCGCGAGTGTGGAGCCTACGATGAGTTCCGCGTGTCCGATGTGCCTGAAACCTGCCGCCCAAGCCTTTGACCCCTTCTGCTCCAGGCGTTGTGCAGATGTCGATCTGTCCCGCTGGCTGAATGGATTGTACGCTATTCCAGGTGCGGCGGCCGAGGATGAGGGCGACGCTACGCCTCGACTTCCAGCTGGCGACGGACTTTCCGACGAGTAGCAACCGGCAAGGGCTGGGGCGGAAAAATCGTGGACACCCCAAAACGGTTTCCTTATACATCGCCGCTCATCGCGCAGGCGACGGGCCCAGGTAGCTCAGTTGGTAGAGCAGCGGATTGAAAATCCGCGTGTCGGCGGTTCAATTCCGTCCCTGGGCACCATGCTTTCGCTTTGAATTCATTAGAACATTCGGTCATTCGCAGAACGCGGCCTCTCTTGGTTTGACAGCGGCCTCAGCCGGGTTTGACAATTTTCGTCCGACGTTTGTTCAACTCAGCATCGAAACCGACGACCACGCCGGCCCCCTTTGCGCTCTTGTCGGCGCGCCTCGAATAGTGCCGCGCCATCTCAGTTGTCTTCTGGCCAAGCATGTCGGCGATCGTCCGCTCGTCGTGACCCATCTCCGCAAGGATGGTCGCAACCGTGTGACGTAAGCCCTTCAGAGTAAGGCCGGGCTGCACCAGCCCCTCGCGCTCCAAACGTTTGCGGACGGGGCCCCAGGACGCCCGGAAACCGGAAACAGTCCACGGCTTGCCGTAGCTGTTGGCGCACAGGGTAATGGCGCTGTGCTTAGGTGAGGCCGCAAGTGTGTCGCGCACGCGCTGAGGCAGGGGAAAGTGTGTGCCTTCGCCCGTCTTGCCGCGCCGCATGTCGATACTGTCGTCTTTGATGGCCGTTCGCGGCAGCTTTACCGCGTCCTGCGGATCCAGCCCGCAGTACATCATGAGGGCGACGGCCAAGCGCATGTGAGCGGGCAGGGCAGCCTCAACGGCCTCGCGTTCGGTGTCTGACCATGGGCGATTTGCCTGCGGCGCATCCTTCGGCCGGCGAATGCCTTTGATGCCTGCGGCCGGGTTGTCTTTGACATAGCCGCGTTCCCGGCCCCAAGCGAAAAGCAGGGCGAGCACGGTTCGCAGGTAGTTGGCGAACCGCCGGCCGTGTTTTTCAGCAGCCCGGTCACGAATTTTGACGACAAGCGGGGACGTAACCTTGACCAAGGGCGTGTCGCCGATCGCGTCGAGATAGTCGAAGCAGCGCTGATAGTCGGCGCGCGTGCGGCGAGCCAAGGCTGTGAACGATGGGTGCGCGCGGTATTGCTCAATCAGAAGGCCGAGCGTTCCAGGCTTCGAGTGGCCGCCTTTGTCGAAACCTTCTGTTATCCGAGTGCACTCCGCAAAGAACCCTGCGGACCCTAGAGGGTACTTTTTCAAGTCAACGCGGGCGCGTGGGTTGCGGTGATAGCAACGAACCTTGCCGGTATGGTCTTTGAATATCTGAAAACCTTTGACCTTCACGTAGGGCACGCGATCACCTCAACCTTTCGACGATGGCGTCATCGTCGTCGGCGCCGCCGGCCTTGAGACCGTCAATCCAGGCGTCCAAGTCTCGCATGTCGAAGGCCGTAAGCCCGCCGGCCAATTCCACGGGGCGAACCGGACACACTTGGCCGAAGCGCTTCGGGGCGAGGCAGCAATACTCCGCGGCCTCCCGGGCGCTGAGCATCCGGCGCGGCGACACTCTCAGGTTGAGAGTCGCGCTGCTCATCTCCCGGCGGCCGCTTTCTCGCTAAGTGGCGAAAAGGTGAGCGGGATCACCGCCCCGAATTCAATCTCCGGATCCGGCGATAGCACCTTGCCGGCGCGGTCCTTGTCGTATTCAACACGCACTAGAGCTCGGCCCGCCCGGTCCCCCAGCGTCGACGCCATGGCCTGCAAATCGAGCACGATTACAGGGCCGGCGCACTCGGGATCGCTGGTGACGTGATAGTTGAAAGCCTCATCCAGTGAGCGATGAAAGACGTGATCGTCGTTCGCCCACCAGATCAGGAAGCGCTCCGGGATCACATGCGACCGACGCCGGCTTATGATCCGGCGAGCCATCCAGCCGGCTTGGACGCCCCAGCTGATCCGCGGCTCGAACTTCACCTTTTCCGGAAGCTCAATCCCGCGGTCTTCAAGCGCGTTGATTACTGCGGCGTCCATAGGGCGCTTGGTCCCGCGGCCCTCGGGTTCCCATTCAAAGGTGCGCTCGTGGTCCCCCTCATAGGAGTCGACGTGGTGCAGGGTGTGCCACATGATTCCTATCGCGGCCCATTGCGCGATCTCCCCGGAGTGAACCGGGCCAACGCCCCTGTCGGCGAGCGAGCTCATGACCATGAGTTCTGCTGCGTCGAAAGGGTCGTAGCGTGCGTGCCCATCGGAAGCCGGGAGGTAGCCGCGGCTGCGCCAGGCTCGCTGATTGGTGGTGCTCAGGCCGGAGATTTTCTCCAGTTCGGCTGGCGTAAAGCTGGCTAGCGTGAACATGCTTGACCCTCTGCAATCCGTAACGCGTATCACGTTTCGACCGCAAAGCGAGTCAAAGATTGCGTTGGACATTAACTATTTTCGGCTGGCGAGGCCGAGCCGCGTGCGGCGAGCCCGCGATTGCCGGGCAAGTCCCGGTCGTCGCGGACGTAATGGCTGACTAGACCGGCGGCCCGAAGCTCGCTCACCGTCTTAAGATCCATGCGCGAAAGCACGTTCCGCAGGGTCGACTGGACCTTGATGCAGAGGTCTTCCCGCCGGTCGTCGTCCATCTTGCAACAGCGGAGGATCTCGACCGCGTCAATCGCAACCGCCAGCTGCATCGCTTGGCCGATGTCCGAAGATGGCTTCGCGTGGAGCGCGGCGTCGCCGAGCAGCCACAGCTGCTCCCACGCCTCGTTTTCGCCTGCCCACACGTCGTCAATTTCGTGAGTGCTGGCGCCGACTTCCCGCGAGACCCTTTCGTTCAGCTGGTCGAGTCCCAACCGGAAAGCAGGCAGCAGGACAGCGACCGCGCAAGTGCTCGACATTGTAGACTCCATTGGCTTGCCCGATTTGGGCGTTTCACCTAATAACAGAGCATGGTGACCGACTCAACAGAATTAGGCGAAACGCCCAAAATTACGCCGGCACAATGTCGGATGGCGCGGGGCGCGTTGAACCTCAGCATCCCGCAACTTGCCGAGCTTGTCGGCGTCGGACGGGGCACGATCGAACGGCTGGAAGCTGGCGCAGCCCTGAAGGCATCAACGTTCGAAAAAGTCCAGGCTGCGCTTGAGGCGGCCGGCGTTTTGTTCATCTCAGCGAATGGGGAAGGACCGGGAGTGCGGCTTCGGGAAGCCAAACCAGCGCGCAAGAAGGCAGCCAAACCTAAGCCTGAGAAGTAGCTTCCCAATCAATCCCGGCGCGCACATTTTCACATGCGACAAAGACCCGGGGATACAGCCCCGGGCCTTTGCAAGATCGGTAGGCGGAGAGCAGCTAGGCGGCGGCGCGCACCTGCCGCATCCGCTCGCGCTTGCGCCACAGCTTGAAGCGCTCGCCAGCGTCGCGCGTCCCAGAAGCAGCAAGTCGCGGGTCTACCTCGTTGAACGCCAGCTCGCCACGCTTGCGCAGGGCGTCTTGGAAGTCGACCAGACCGGCCTCGGAGGTGTAGCGGGCAGGCTCGCTTTCGACGCTGGGCGCCGGAAGGGCCGGGCTGCTGAACATCACGTCATGGATGCGCGAGCCGCCGGTGGGGCCGGTGCCGGTGCGGCGGCCGACCGGATCACAGGACGTCCACTTGGCGACAAAGTTGAGCGCGGCGAAGAGGGCGGCGCCGACCAGGACGCCCCAGAATGCATCCGTGCCCATGCCCCAGCTCATGCCCGCCTCGCGGCCGGCATTCCAGATGAACAGGGAGTAGCCGGCAACCTGAAGGGCGCCGATGGCCACGCACTGGCCCTTGAGGGTCAGGGCGCGCGCGTCGTCGCTGGCGTCCTCGATCGCGCGCATTCGGCCAAGGGCGGTCCACTGCAGCCATTCCGCGCCGATCATGGCGGCGGTGAGTGCGGTCGTGAGGCCAGCGGGAAGGACCGCCGCAGCGCCTTCGTGGACGCCATATAGGGAGGTGCCCAGCAACGTCGCTGCGGCCAGGTGTGAGGCCGGGCGGCCGGCAGCAATGGCGGTGAACGTGTTCTTAACGGTGATGAAGATAGGGTGCATGTGTCGCCCTCCTTGGCGATCGAGGATCGGGGCTGTTTGTTCAGCGGCCGATCTATGATCCGGGGGCCTGCCAGGGCTCCCGGGTCGCCCCTTGGGCGACACACGCACAGTGGCAGACATAGGTTAGCGTCGCGTTTCCAAGAAATTTCGCAGACCTGAATGGATCACGGCCTGAGCGGAGATTTTGGCATGGCTAGAGCGACGAATTCAGAACGGCAACGGGCCTACCGAAAATTCAGACGATGGGGAGAAGATAAGGTCCGGCTGCGAGCCGACACAGGTGAATTGTGTCTGGCCGAGAAAAGATATGCGGATGCTTGGCTTCGTAGGCTCGATGAGTTGCACGAGCCATGGGACAGGCTGACAAATGACCAACTTGCCCGGCTGGCCGGTGCCGAGGGGCGGAGGCAAGATCGGCGTACAAAGTTCTGGTCCGATCTTTTGGGGAAGCTCTTCGGAAAGATTGTGCGCCCACTATGACGGCTTCGCGCCCCTTGGATTCCAGCCCTCAAGCTGGCGCACCTCGTCGGCGTCGAGCACGCCCGTCTCAATGGCGATCTTGTTGGCGGCCCAGCGTGTCTGCGGATCCCCGCGAAGGAAGCCCGAAAGGTCCAGCTCAATCTCGTAGGGTCCGCCGATCGGAAAGACGGAGCGGGCAAACTCGGACTCGATCTTGCGAGCCCATGGCGCCAGGCCGAACGTCGCAAACCACAAGCCGGCCTGGGCGGCATTGGTGAAGGTACTGTTCTCGTAAGCCTGCACGATAGGTGGCGGCACCTGAAACAGCCGGCAGATTTCCACCACGCCAAACTTGCGGGTTTCCAGCAGCTCGGCGTCCTCTGGCGAGATTTGCGCAGCGGACCATTTGGCGCCTCCATCAAGAACCAGCGTACCACCAGCATTGGATGCGCCGGCGAAACGCTCCTTGAACCGGGCGCGGAACCTTTCGGCAGCTTCCTGAGAGATATTGCCAGGAAACTCAACCACGCCGCTCGGGCTGGCGCCGTTTTTCAGGAATGCAGAGGCGTGCGAGTTTGCCGCCGCCACCGCGTTGACGGTTTCAGCGGCGCGCGACAGTCGGGAGCGGCCTAACCAGCCATCGTCGGTGCGGTCGCGAAGGTGCAGAACCTCGCCCTCAAGATAGCGGGCGGATCGGCCGCGACCGTCCGACACGTCATAGGCAAGGCGCCCGCTCGCAAGCTCGGCGACCGTGACCATCCCCCAGGGCACGTAACGAAAGCCAGCAAGCTGGCCGTTACCCGCGCGATCGACGACAGCAAGGCCATTACCGGTAAGGACTGTGCTGGCGACCACATGTTCGATGAAATCTGGCCAGGTCATCTGAGCGCTGACCCCGTAGCGCACGATCCGGTTGAGCGGATGGGAGGTCGCCTCCATCCGCACGCCCTCCGCGTTGCGGCGATAGACCAGCGCTGGAACGTAGGCGAGCGCAGTTGCAATGGCGTTGGTGCAGGCCAGCACCGTGGAGAGGTTTTCTGCCGCCCGGGCTGACAGACCGGCGTTGTAGCCGATACCCGGGGCGAGCGCGGCCCAGCTCGGGTGCTCGGCGTCGCGCTTCTCGTAGCCGAAGCGGGCCGCGATGCTGTCGATCAGGCGCATCCGCCCGCCTTTGCGAGAATGAGAGCGCGCGTGCGGCGATCGGTGCCGGTGTCCTGCCGGCGGGAGCGCAATGCCAGCTCGGCGGCGGTATCGGGATAGGCCGGCCAGGCCGAAACGACGCTGATCTCCATGAGGTTCACGGCGCGGAGCGTGCGGCGGTTTCCCTGCCAGGTGTCGCCGCCGTCGGGCAACTGGAAACCGAACGACATGCCGCCCAAATCGCCTCGTTCGGCCAGCGTCAACACGTCGCGTCCGGGTGTCGTGTCGGGGAGGTCTAGGGAAAAGGCGAGGCCCTTGGCGTCTTCGCTCAGGCGCAATGTGCCCGATTGAGTCCGGCCCAACACCTTGTCGAAGGCGTGGTCCTGAAGGGCCAGCACGTCGCCCGCCAGGGAGGCGCGGAAAGCACCGGGCGCGATAACCTCCACAAAGTCGCCAATGCGGGCCTCGCTCGCGAAAAGCGCGGCATAACCCTCCAGGCGGCGCCCGGCGGCGCGAACCTCGGCGAAGCGGCGCTGTTCCAGATCGCGCACGGCCATGGCGGCTAGACCACGGCGGGCATGGCGGCGGTAGCCGTTGTCACGTCCTCGATCGAGACAAACGCCTTCTTGTGACGCACAGCGATATCGACGCTCGCCATGGCGCGGATCGAGATATTACCCTTGCTGTAGGCCGTGCTTTCGTAAGGGTTCACCAGGATATCCAGCTCGGACCAAATGCCGATGAGCAGCTCGGACCAGTCGGCGTAGATCAGGCCGTGTTCGGTCCCCCCGCCCAGGGTTTTCGGCACCTGATTGGAGAAGGTCGTCGGGACGTTGTGGAACACGGTCGCCACGCCCAGCGGTCGGTTTTGCTCGTCCAGCGCCAGCGCCGCGATCTTGCGGACTTCCGGCGTCGTCAGCAGCGCCCGGCTTCCGCCGACATTTTCCGCGTCGGCCTTCGCCACGGCGTCGGCAATTCCGGCAAAGATCGAGGCCGGGGACGCAACCGTTTGAATGCCGCTCGTGGCGAGCACGCCAACCGGCTCGTTGCTGCCCCCGCCCTTGATCGCCGCCCGGTCGATGGTGAGCGCAATGTTGCGTGCGAGCATCTGACGCAAAAGCGCCTCCACGTCCGGGCTCGCCTGCAGCAACATGTTCCGGCTGAACTCGCTTAGCGCTCCAGCATGTTTCGGCGACATGGTCACGGCGTCGAAGTCGGCGTCGTCACCGGTAAGGGCCGCGTTCTCGGCAACCCAGCCGATGGCCGGGCTATCGGTCTCGCGCGGGATGCTGAGATTGCCGGTTAGGCCGGTCAGCACACGGGCGCCAAGGCTGCGCACGACAGAGGCGGCCGTGAGCGCGGAGATGTACTGGTCCGGCCGGTGGTCGATCGGCACCAGTTCGGACCCCGTCGAAGTGGTCAGGACGCGCGTTTCAAAAACTTCGGTGGGGATGAAGATGCCTTCGGCTGGGCGGCCAGCGCGCTTTGCAAGTTCAACCTGAACCTCGCGTTCAAAGCCCGCATCGACGCCCAGGCCGGCGGCGGCGGCAATCGCGCGGGTAACGCTGAATCGGGAACGAATTTGTGTATCAAGCTTGTCATCACCCCCGATTTTTCGACCGGGTTCGGCGCGGTCGGCGGCGTCGATCTTGCGGGCGCGGTCAATCTTGGCGTCCAGGGCGCGCAGCTCGGTTTCGGCCGCAGTGAACGCCTCGCCTTGGTCAGCGGCGTGCGCCTGCGTCATGCAAACGATGATCGCCGCGCGCTGCTCGATCAGATCACTCAGTTTCATGGTAGCTCCGTCCTGGAAAGACCGCCTATCGGCGGCATTCTAGCCCTGGGCGGATTGGGCGCCGGCTCAGTGGGCGATTACAGCCAGATCGGGCCGTCGCCGCGATAGACGGGCGGGCCTTCGTCACGGGACGCCACCCCGCACGCCATGATCGCCGTCACGATGCCGTCGATCCGGTCCAGGGACTTCGCCCTGCTCGGCTTGCGGTTGCCGGTGGGGTCCGTTTCGATGACGACGTTTCCGGCCTGCCATCGGAGTAGCGGGTTGCCGTTGTGCTGCATCCGGCCGCTCAGCACAGCGCGTTCGAAGGCGTCACAAGCGCCCGCGTAGCTTTTCCAGCCGGGCACAAACTCCACCAAGGGCAGCTCAATCCCCTCGTCTGACAGCAGCTTGCGCAGATCCTCGAAACGCCAGCGATCAAAAGCGATGCCCTTAACGTCATATGTCGCCCGCACATCGGCCAGCCGGCGGGCGATGGCGACGCGATCCGTGGCGCGTCCCGGCGTGCGCTCAATCCATCCGGCATCGGCCCAGGTCGGGTATGGCACGCGGTCGCGATCGGCGCGCTCCTTGATCGTGTCCGCCGGCGCCCAATGCCAGGACAAGAGCTTGCCGGCCTCCGGAAACCACAGCGAGAACGCTGTCAGGTCGCGAGTGCTCGAAAGGTCGAGGCCGCCGTAACAGGGCTGGCCCTCCAGCTCGATCGGGTCGAAGGGCTCGCCGTTGGCTTCCCAATCCGCCTGGGCAATGAATCGCTCGCCGGCCGCCACACGCTGGTTGAGGTTTAGCAGGCGGAACGACGGTGCAAACGAAGGTGAGCGCATCGCCCGGTCGGCAGCGTCCGCAAACTGGGCCTCGTTCAGAAAGCTGCCCAGCGCCGGATTCGCCGCCAGCCAGGCGGCGCGATCGTCCAGGGCGCAATCCTTCGACGCGGCGTGCAACTGAACATGCACGGTCGGGCTAGGCTCGGCGTCGAGCATTTCGGAGAAGAAATGTAGATCCTCCGGCGCCTGTGTGCTGATCGTGACGCCAAGCGCCTGTGCCCGCTTTCCCATGCCTGTGGCGAGGTTGTCCCACAGTTCCCGGGACCGCCATTGCGCCACTTCGTCGGCCACCCAAAACGATGGCGCCAAGCCGTGTGCCTTTCGGGCGTCGGATGTGAGCGCCCGCCAGATCGACTGTGTCGGCTCGTGTGTGATTTCCTTGTGCCAGTCCCGAATGTTGACACAAGCCGCCATCCACGGAGTCGCCTCGATATAGGCCCGCATCATCCGGTAGAGCACGCCCGCCTGTTCGCGATCGAGCGCGGCCCCGTAGCACTCGCCATAGGCCTCCTTCATCGGCCCCAGCAGGTGCGCCAGCGACAGGCCGGCCAGGAGGCCAGACTTGCCGTTCCCACGCGCCACAGACAGGGCCGCCAGGCGCACACGCCGCCGGGCAAGGTCATCCGTGCTGGCGTAGACCGACCTCACAAACTGTTCTTGAAACGCCAGAGGCTCCAGCTTTTTACCGCTCTTGAGGCCTGACACCACAGGCAATGTGCGCAGGAACGCCAGCACCTTTTCTGCCGGCGGCATCTTTTTCCGTTCCCACGGAAACGATGAAGTCGCCGGTCGTTTTTTCAGCGCGACGTTGCCCTCGAAAAGCGGCCCCGCAGATGTGTCAACGGTCGCCGCAGCCGCAGCGATGCGCAGCCGTGACGCGCCCGGGCCTCGCTTGCCCACTACTTACCGCCTCTGCGATCTAATTGAGCAAAAATGGCGCCCGTCGGTCCTGAAGCGTCAGCTTTGAGCGATTTTCCGTGCCACGGGTGCCGCGCATCGAGGGGCGAACCGTCTGGATCGCAACCCTTCCTTGGCTTCGTTGACTGGATCGCGCCGGCCTCAGCTCCACGTGCCGTCTTGGCGCTGTGGCAGGATGCACAGTACGTCGCCAAGCCATCGTGGTCAGGGAAGGGTGGGCCGCCAAGTCTGATGGGAACGATGTGGTCGACCGTGTTCCCGATCACAACGCGGCCAATAGCGCGACAGTCTCGGCACAGCGGTTCAAGCGACAAATGGACAGCGCGAAGGCGCAACCAAGTTACTGTGTTGTAAGGCCAGTCAGCCACGGATCACACCCCGATTTTGATGCGCTTCTGGAAGTGCAGTCGAACCTGTGTGGAGCGCCGGCCTTCAGCACAGTTGAGTTGTTCTACACCAATTCTGGCAGGCATTTTTTTTGGCAGGGTCAAATTTTTTTTGGCCCGTCCGTTTGGACCCAGAACTTATGGACGCAGCCTGCACTGCTGTGGCCTCTGTTCCCCTTGATCAACCTAGATCGGAGCGGGGTGACGGGCAAAGGGCGACAGCCCCGACGCCCGAAGGCTGTCAGGCTGTCCCCTGCCTAGCTCGTCAACCTGAGTCGGTAGCGAGGCTTAGGGCTCCACCGGCATATGTGAACCGGCAGATCGCTCCCCACTTTCGGCGTCATCATCACGCCGGGAATCATCCCTCGGAGCTTTTGGGCCGGGATTGCGCTGGGACTCCGCCCCACAGTAGCGCCTAAACCCTACGCCGCTGCCGGTCTGTCTACTCGACCAGCGCAGGGGTATGGTCGTCTCGTCAGCCCGCTCGCGCCTCTCTGCCCGCCAGCTTGGCTTGAATGTCCGCGATCCATTTTTGTTGACCTGGGCTCGGCGCAGCGCCGGCTTGGGCGCGCTTCCAAACGTTGAGCAGAAACTGCAGGTCGCGCTCGCCAAGGCGGTGCTGGCCGTTTAGCCAAAGCGCCCCAAGCAACTCGAACCATCTTGCAGCCCTCACCTCATCGTTGGCGGGGGCATGTGACGGCGGATCGCGATCGGTTGGACGACTCGCTTTTGCTCTCGTTGGCCGCTTGATCGACGGCTCAGCGGCAGCAGCCGCGCTCTCGATCCAGACCGCGAAGTCGTTCAGGTCGAAACCTTTGGCGGCAAGCTTGCGCTTGATACCCGCCACAGCGGCAGACACCTCGCCGGGCTGGTCAGAAGCCTGCAGACGGAGCAGGGGAGCAATCTCTTTTGCGATGTCTTGGAGGGCTCCCATCAGTGCGCCCCCATGCGGGCTGTGCTACCGATGGCGATGGAAGCTTCGTCGTTGT
>JAWXBJ010000050.1:0-45549 GCA_034439955.1 Alphaproteobacteria bacterium | reverse complement strand
AGATCAGCGAGGAGGCGATGTTGTCGACGCCGGCCTCCCCCAGGCGGATTGCGATCGCTGGAAGGATCTCGCCTTCGACGAAGAAACGGGCTTTGCCGGCATGGGCGCGTTTCACGTCGGACCCGATTCTGGCGATCAGGGTCTGCATCGGCGCCGCCGCCATCGACGGCGGGATCGTCAGGCCGACAGCGGACGCGCCGGTCCGCAGAAGGCCGGCGACATCGGGCTCATCCCACGCCGCGCCGATGACGACATTAGTCACCCGCGCCTTGAGGAGCTGGATGATCTCATTGAGATAGATACGCGGAAAACCTGGCGCGACGCCCGCCACCTTGATCAGCCGGTAGCGGAAATAGCGCGGGTCGAGACGGTCCATTACCGCGAGAATATGCGTGCGCGAGGCCAGATTTATTAGCGTGCGGGCGTGGATGGAGGCGCCGATCAAAACCTGTTTGCCCTGCGCTACCAGTGATTCGATCGCTTGCTCGGTCACAAGGAGACTGGCCTCGTCGATGGCGGCGAACTGGATCGCCGACGCCGACGTGGTCTCGAACTGGTATCCCGCGACGCGTTTTTGCGTCTGCCTGAGATAGGGCGCCGCATACCAGCTCGACAGCGTCTCGCGGCGGACGTCCCAGACCGGCTGGTAACGCCAGTCGAAGGCCTGCGGCGCCGGGCCGGAAGGGGCCTCGGGTTCAGGCTCGCCCGCGACGAAATCGATTGCGCCAAATGTCCCGGCGAGATCCCTGACCGGAGCGCAATGGCTGACGACGCCAAACCGGGGCGCGGGAGCATGGCCCGCCTCGCCCAGGAAAAAACGGTTGAGGCCGTCCGAAAGCTGGCCGGCGGCGACTTCGGCCTCCGCCCCGCCAGCTCCGCCGAAAATGATCACGAAGCCGCCACCGGCGCTGACCAACAGGTCCGACGGGTCGATGCGCTGACGCAGAAAACCTTCGGCGACGCCGTGAATCCGCTCCTTCTGCTCCGGCCATCGCTCGCCGTAGGCGGAGCGTATCTCGTCGAGCCCGATCGCGTGGAACTGCGCGATGTCGAGAGCTTCGCGCCCCCTGGCGAGGCGGCGGATACGATCTGCGAGATGGTCGAGGGGCGCCGGCGCCGCCAGTCTGGCCTCGTCCATTTTGTCTTTGTCCCCAAAAAGCCAAGCCAAACCAAACGCGATGCCCGAGCCCGGACAAAACAGTCCGTGTACGGAACGGGTACAGAACCTTGCTATCAGACTGTAATTGATACCCGCTGCCGGTTAACGAAGCCGGTTAACGAAGCCGGACTGCTCCATGTTAAGTGGAGGGCTCCAACGCGGCCGATCAGGGCTCGCTGGCGCCGGCGATGTCGGAGAGCGTGGAGGGCGCGACCGGGGCGATGTCCAGAGGCGGCGTGGTGCGCGCTGGACGGATTGGCTCGGGCGGCAGGACGCCAAGCCCGCGGGCGGCGCGCTTCAGGTCATCGACGCCGAGCTGATCGAGCGCCGGCGCGTAGAGCACCATCATCGGACCGCCCCTGGGGGCTGCCCGGCCAAGGCGGGTGTTGGGATTCCACACCGAGGTCAGTTCGATCTCCATCGACGACGTCCACTCCTGCGCGAACATGCAGACGCCCGGCGCCCGCGCCGCCGCCGCAAGGTGCATCGGCCCCGTGTCGCCGCCGATGGCGACGACGGCGCGTTCCGAGAGGGTCGCGAGCTGGAAAAGATCGGTTCGGCCGACGATGTTGCGGGCCCGCGGTTCGGCGCGAACGATCTGGGCGCCGATATCGCCTTCAGCCTTGGCCCCGACAATGACCGGCGTCAGGCCAAGGTCAGCCAGCCATCTGGCGAGTTCGCTGAAGCGCTCGACGGGCCAGCGCTTTTCGGGATGGTCGGCCGAAGAGCCCGGAATCAGCAGGGCGTACGGGCCGCCGAGGCTGAAGAAAGCCGGCTGGAAGCGCGGCGGATCGCGGAAGGCGGGACGCACCCAGTCGAGGTAAGGCAGCAGATCCTGGCCCGCGATCCAGCCCGACGGATCGCCCTTAGGCCTGGGGCCGAGGCCGGCATGGCCGAGCTGCTCGGCCAGCCGGTCGAAATTGTGCATCATCGCGCGGTCGGGATTGCGGTGCTGGTGGGAGGCGCCTTGCGCGGCGCCTGACCAGAGCGGCTTCTTGCCCGAAAGGCCGGCGAAATACTGCGCCGTGCGGTCATTGTTCTGGAAGTCGTAGACCATGTCATAGCCGGCCTGGCGCAGGCGGCGAATGAGATCGGTGCGTCCCTTGATGTCGCGCGGCCGACCGTCGCCCTCGACAATGTCGAAATAGGGACATGCCTTCGCGAACGCCTCGAACGGTTCGGTGGTCAGCAAGGTGATGCGCGCGGAGGGATGCGTCGCGCGGACGACCCGCATTGCGCCGAGCGCCTGGATGAAATCGCCCATCGCGCCCAGCTTGATGACGAGCACGCGCCGGAGCGTGTCGCCGGGATTGGGAGGCGGATGGTCGGAAACGGGCTCGTTCATGACGGCCGGCCGATCAGGCGGTCGTAGACAGCCAGCGTCGCCTGCTGGAGCGCGGCCGTGGTGAATTTCCCGCGCACCCGGGCGACCGCCGCCTCGCCCATCCGGTTGCGTCCCTCGGCCCCCCTGTTCAACAGGTCGGCCATGGCGCCGGCGAGGGCGATCGAATCGCGCGGTAGGATGAGCAGGCCGGTCTCGCCATGAACGATGATCTCGCGCTGGCCGCCGACGTCCGACCCGATCACGGGACGGCCCATCGCGCCGGCCTCGGCCGCGACGCGCCCGAACGCCTCCGGCTCGTTCGAGGGGGCGATCACGATATCGGCGAGGGAAAAGGCGGCTGGCATGTCGCTACAATGCCCCACAATCGTGACCCTGTCGTCAAGCCCGTGGCGCGCGATCAGCTGGTGAAGTTCCGCGACATAGGCCTCCCGGCCCTGCGGGTCGCCGGCGAGCACCATCCGCCACGGCCGGACGCGCCGGGCGGCGAGCAGGGCGGCGGCGTTGATCGCCTCGCGCTGGCCTTTCCATCCGGTAAGGCGGCCGGCCAGCAGGATGAGCGCGCGGCCATCCTCGCGGCTCAAGGTCCACGCGCTTGCCAGCGCGGCGCGGCGCGCGGGGGAGACGGCGGCTGCGGAAAATTCCGCGATATCGACGCCGCGGGGTATCGTGGCGATGCGGCCAGCGGCCTCTGGATGTTCGGCGCGCACATGCTCCGCGGTGAATTCGGAATTGGCGATCACGACGTCGCCCCGCGCCATCACCGAATTGTAGAAGCGCTTGAGCCCCCCGCGTGCGTTGTATACGCCGTGATAGGTCGTGACGAAGGGACGGCGGGTCCGGCGCGCCGCCCAGAGCGCGCTCCAGGCCGGGGCGCGGGACCGCGCGTGAACGAGATCGACCCTGCGTTCGCGGATGATGGCGGCGAATGTCCGCGCATTGGCCAGGAGAGTGAGCGGGTTCTTCGAGCCGGCGCCGGGCATGAGAAGAAGTTCTCCCCCTGCCGCCGTCAGTTCGGGTTCGAGGCGCCCGCCGGCGCTGGCGACCAGAGCGTGTGCGCCAGCGTCGTGCAGCGCCCGCGCAACCTCGATGGTGGTGCGTTCGGCGCCGCCGGCCGCCAGATCGGGTATGACCTGCAATATGGTCGCTCCCGACAGCATGATCGCCCCTTTCCCTGATTCTCCATCCGCTCGAAGCGATCCGGCTCTACACGTTAAGCGCGTGCTAAGCGGAAGGCAAAATCCACCTTCGCCTCTCAGCATGATCTCAACCACGAAGGGTTAAGAGAGGGGAGGTGGAAGCGGCCGGTCCCACGGGGACTCAAAGCTTTCGGGTGATTGCGGGACCGCCATGCTGCATTCGTACAAGAAACACATGATCGTCGTCGCCGACGAGGTCGCCCAGACGCGCAATCTCATTTCCGAGGTGCTGCGGGGCGCGGGGTTCGAGAACATCAGGCATGTGCGCGACGGCCAGCATCTGCTGGACGTAACCGAGGAAAACTTGCCCAGGGTGATCATCACCACTTCGCGCCTGCCCGGGCTTTCCGGCCTTGAATTCACTCGGCTGATCCGCGGCGGCTACAAGCATGTCAACCGGCACACCTCGATCATAGCCATGACCAACACACCCACCAAGGCCTTCCTAGATGCGGCGCGCGAGAGCGGCGTCGACGAGATGCTGGTGCGGCCCTTCACAGCCCAGGCCGTGCTGCTGCGCGTCCAGGCCGTGCTGGACCGGCCGCGCGAGTTCATCGACAGCGCCGTCTATGTAGGACCTTGCCGCCGTCGCCGGATGGTCGAGGACTATATCGGTCCGATGCGCCGCTTCGTCGATCCGGTGGACGACATGCCCGGCGCGCCGCCCTGGGAGTCCGAACCCAACCGTGCGGTGGTGCGGATCTGTGTCCAGAAGATCAGCGAATCGGTGAAGTCGCTGACGCCCGGCGACCGCAAGAAGCTACGCGAGGTCTATGGCGCCGTGAAGGAAACCGAAACCCTGGCTGACCAGACGCGCGACGCGATGCTGGCGGCGGCGGCGCGCTCGCTCGGCCGATACATCACCGCCATAGGCGCGGCAGGAACGCTGGACCCTGAAACTGTCTCGACGCATATCGACGCGATGCACACGCTGGGGCTGCTGACGAGTTCGCAGCATGTCGAGCGCCAGAAGCTTGTTGACGGTCTCGGGCGCATTGTCGACAAAAAGCTTGGACGCATGAGAGCGGCCTGAGATCCAGGAAGGCTCTTCTGCAGGGGAGGGCGGCGTGGCGGACAAGGCGATCGACCCCGTCCCGATCGAATTTCTCGAACATGATGGCGTTGCGCTAGCCTTTCGTCGTTCTGCCGGAGTCGGAGCAGAAGGCGGAGGCGCGGGCCTTGTCTGGCTGGGCGGATTTCACTCCGACATGGAGGGCGAGAAGGCGTGCGCCCTGCACGCGGCGGCGGATGGCGAGGGCCGGGCGTTCCTGCGGTTCGATTATACCGGACATGGCGCGAGCGGCGGGGCCTTCGCCGACGGCACGATTGGACGCTGGCGCTCGGACGCGCTGGCGGCGATCGACCGGCTCACGGCGGGACCGCTGGTGCTGGCGGGCTCCTCGATGGGGGGGTGGCTCGCCCTGCTGTGCGCGCTGGCGCGGCCGGAGCGGGTGAAAGGGCTGGTGCTGCTGGCGCCGGCGGCGGATTTCACCGAGCGGCTGATGTGGGCGCGGTTCGGGCCCGAGCAGAGACAGGCGATTCTCGACACCGGATCCTGGACGAGGCCCTCGGCCTACGACCCTGCAGGCTATCCGGTTACGGCCAGGCTGATCGAGGAGGGGCGAGACTGGTTGATCATGGACGGGGAGATCGCCTTCGACGGGCCGGTGCGCATCCTGCATGGCGGTTGCGACGAGGACGTGCCGTGGTCGCACTCCTTTGAGCTGGTCGGCAGGCTGCGCACGCCGAACGTCGACTGGACGCTGATCAAGGATGGCGACCACCGCCTGTCGCGCCGCGAGGACATCGCGGCGATGATCGCGGCGGCGCTCGGGATGGCGCTGGCGGTGGATGGGATAAGCCGGACAGGCGCGCGAGAAGCACGATCCGGGTGACCCCCTACATCCCGTAGGCCGTCGCCATCGCGGGATCTTTCGCCGCGACCTGCCTCGCCAGATCGACGATGACTTTCGCCTGCTTCCAGGTGGCGTCGTCCTGCATCTTGCCGTCCAGCATGGCGACGCCGGTGCCGTCGGGCATGACTTCGAGAATGCGCAGCGCGAACTTCACCTCGTCGGGCTCCGGCGAGAAGACGCGCTTTGCGATGTCGATCTGGCTTGGGTGGAGCGACCAGGCGCCGGCGCAGCCCATCAGGAAGGCGTTCTTGAACTGCTGCTCGCAGGCGGCGAGGTCAGAAATGTCGCCGAACGGGCCGTAGAAAGGCTTGATGCCAGCGGTGACGCAGGCGTCGACCATACGGCCGAGCGTGTAATGCCAGGGATCTTGCTGGGCGGCAGCACGCGGGGTTGAGGCGTCGGCGTGAGGATCCTCGATCACCTTGTACATCGGGTGGCCGCCGCCGACGCGCGTGGTCTTCATGGCGCGGTTGGCGGCGAGATCGGCCGGGCCAAGCGATATCCCCTGCATGCGGGGGGAGGCGGCGCAGATCTCGTCCACCAGCGCGACGCCCTGCCCGGTCTCAAGGATGGCGTGGAAGAGGATAGGTCGGGAGACGCCGGCTTTCGCCTCCAGCTGGGCGACGAGTTGGTCGGCATAGTGGATGTCCCACGGGCCCTCGACCTTGGGCAGCATGATGACATCGTAGATGTCGCCGGCCCTGGTGACGATTTCGGTTACGTCGTCGAGAAACCAGGGCGAGTTGAGCGGGTTGACGCGCGTCCAGAGGCCGGTTCCGAGCTTTTTGTAGTCGGCCATGCGGGCCATTTCGATCGCGCCGGCGCGGGCGGCGATCTTGGCGTCGGCGGGAATGGCGTCTTCCAGGTTGGCGAGGATGACGTCAACCTTCGCCGCCATGTCGGGCGTCTTGGAGCGCACCTTCTCGTTATGGCCGGGCACGAAATGGATCATGCGTTCGAGTACGACAGGCAGGCTGCGGTAGGGCGCGGGCGCGCCAATGGCGAGCGGTTTGAAGAACTGGCGGGGTGTACGGGAGGTCATGGCGCGGCCGCCTTTAGTGCTTGATTGAGTGTGCAATGCATCAAGCGAGGCGCGTGGGCAAGGCGGTCCGAGCGCTCGTGTCATGGTTCTGAAGTTCGCAAGATTGTCGCTCCATGCCTTGAAGCGAACTTCAGAATCGAAAGGACACTAGTATCATGGGCCTGCCAGTGTGGCTTTGGTTCAGAAGTTCGCTTCAAGGCTGCGGCGAGACCATGCGCACTTCTGAACCGCCATACTAGCCCTCCGTCTCGCGACGAAGGTGTGGCGATCCACCTCCCCCACTTCGTGATAGAGGCAAGGCGGCGGTGGAGTCCCGCCTATCGCCCCCGTCTTTGCGCGATGTATTTCCAGCTGACTTTTTCGAGGAAGCAGATCTCCGGCGCCACTTCGCGGCTGCCGCCGGGGGTCTGCACGATGCCGACGGAGCGTCCGCTGCCGGATTGTTGAACGTCCGCATCGAGGCCGATGCCGATCTGGATCAGGCAGGCATAATTCGACGAGCCCGTCTGGTTCATCGCAGCCCTGTTGGCGACGCCATACTGGCTGACGTCCGAGCGGTTGACAGCGCCTGCCTGCCCGACCGTGGCGCTCTGGCCGCGCCCCTGCTGGCGGATCGCAGCGGCGTTTCCGGGTCCGTTCTGGGTGGCGGTGGCCTGGTTGTTGTCGCCGCGCTGCTGGATATCGACGCCGCTTCTCTGGGACAGGTATTCGGAGGCGGCGATCTGCAGGATCGCGCCGAACTCGCGTCCCGCGCTGCGGCGATCATCCGCGTACGCGGCGGGGAGGACCGAGGCGGTGACGGCGCCCAAAAGAGCGATCGTGGCCAAGTGTCTCATGGGCGGTCTCCTCGACGGGCGGAAAATCAGGAACGGATTTCGCGACGGCAGATTTCGCGGCCGTTTGCCGTCAGCGTCAGCACAGCGCGGTACCTGTCGCGCCGGCCAAGCGAGATTTCCGTGGAGCTGAGCGAAATGTCGTCCCCCGCCCGCCCATTGAAAGGCCCGCCCTGCGTGATGTCGGACGACCCGGAGGCGCCGGACCTGGTGATGACGAAGTCGTATTCGCCCGACATGGGGTAGCCGGGCCGCGCGACGCCCGTGACTTCGACGCCCCCGCGGGTCGGCCGCACGCGGATATCGCAGGATGCAGAACGGCGCTGGGGCGAGCGGATTTCGCCGTCGAGCCCGTTCGGGAGCGCGCTGGTCGCCCGCGCGGCGAGAGCATTGGCAGGCGGCGGCGTTGGCCGGGAGTCGGCTTCGAGCGGCGGGGCGGGCCAGGGGACCGTCTGAAGCGGCGGGGGTGTGTTGGCATACGCCATCGGCGGAGCGATCGCGATCTCCGCTGGCGGGGCGGCGGTACACCCCGCGAGGGTCAGCGCGGCGGCGGCGGCGAGGAATAGAGGGTTCGACATGATCAGCTCCTGATTGGCGGGCCACTGATTGGGGGGCCACGGGGAGCGGGAGAGCGAAACCGCTCTCCCGCCGGTCGCGATCAATCCCAGCCGCTCTGAACGACGACGGAGATGTTGTTGTCGCCATTCTGGCGAACGGCGACGTCCTGGCCGCGTCCGATCTGGATGATGCCGGAGGCGTTGTTGACGCCGTTCTGCTCGGTGCTGGCGTAGCTGCCTTCGCCGATCTGGGCGATGCCGGCGACATTGCCATAACCAGACTGGCGGGTATCGGCGTCGAGGTTGAGGCCCTCCTGGCCGGTCGCCGAGAAATTGTCTTCGCCACGCTGGCTGGTCGTCGTCCGGTTGCGGGTGCCGTACTGGTCCATGCGCAGGAAGTTGTTGTAGCCGTCCTGGACGCCCTTCGAGAAATGTCCACGTCCCGACTGAGTGACCACGACGCCGTTACGATCGCCCTTCTGGCTGGCGGCGCTGGAATGCCCCCAACCCTGCTGGTTCGATTTCACGCGGTTGCGTGACTGGGCCTCGGCGGCGCTCATGCTCGCGACGAGAGCGATGGCGGCGGCGGCGGATAGCAGGCGCTTCATGTCAATGGCTCCGATCTCTGGTCGCTGCGCCAACCGCGCTCGACAGGGAGAGAATTGCGGATGCGATCTGAGGCAGGCTCGAACGCGGCGTTCAGTAGCGGTTCACGCGAGGGGCAGGGGCTATCTTCGCGCCAGCGGATGCGCGGTCTCGAGGAGGTCGCGGAGTTCGTCGGTCACGACATGCGTGTAGATCTGCGTGGTCGAGATGTCGGCGTGACCCAGAAGCAGCTGAACGGCGCGGAGGTCGGCGCCGCCGGACAAGAGATGGGTGGCGAAAGCGTGGCGCAGGGCGTGAGGCGTGACGCGGTCCAACTGGATGCCGGTCTTGACCGCGAGGCCTTCCAGAAGTTGGCCGAGGCGGCGGCGGGTAAGGCGCCCTCCCGCGCCGCGCGAGGGAAAGACATAGCGTTCGGCGGTTTTGCGGACGGCGGATTTCGGCAGGAAGGTCTCGCGGATCGCCATGTAGGCGGCGAGGGCGGCGAGCGCGGGGCGCCCGAGGGGCGAGATGCGCTCCTTGTCGCCCTTGCCCCGGACGATCAGCGTCGTAGCGGAACCGGTGGGCAGCGCAGACAAGGGGAGGTCGCAGCATTCCGACGCGCGCAGGCCGGCGCCATAGAGCAGTTCAACGAGGCAGACGGCGCGGATGTCAGTCGGCTCGGGGCCTTGCGCTGCCTCGATGAGGCGGCCGACTTCCTCGCGCGAGAGCACGTCGGGCGGCTGGCGGGTGAGGGTCGGGCCATCAAGCCGGGACGTCGGGTTGTCGCTGCGGTCATTCTCGCGGAGCTGGAATCGGAAAAAGCGGCGCAGGGCCGAGAGTCGGCGAGCGGCGGTGGCGTCGGAGAGGCCGCGGTCGGTGAGATCGCGCATGTAGGCCGCGAGGTCGGCCTCGCGGGCGTCGATCAGGTTGGACTGGTTGGCGCGCAGGAAGGACGAGGCGTCCTCAAGATCGCGGCGGTAGGCGTCGATCGTGTTGTCGGCGGCGCCGCGCTCGGCGCGGAGCGTGTCGAGGAAGGCGTCGATGCGGCGCGCGTCTAGCATGGACGAGAGCGGCTTGTGTAGGGGTCGGTCTCGGCGCGGTCGAATCTCAAAGCGCTTTCCACACCTGGAGGGCCTCAAGCGCGATGGCGTTGGCTTCCGTTTCGAGACCGGCGCGCCGCAACTCGGTGAGGATGTCGCCAAGTCCGGCGAAGGACTGCGCGGAGGCGTCAGAACCCACCAGCGCGATCGCCGCAAGAGCCGCCTCGCCAGGCGCCTTGGCTTCATTGGCCGCCCGCACGCGGGCGAGCCCTGCATCGGAGACGCCCCGGCCCACCGTCTTTTGCGCGGCGAGGACAGCGCGCGCTTCTGGCGTCAAGGCTCGCCCCAAGCCGACATAAAGGAAAAGCGCGCGGGCGTTTTCGATGCGGCGAAGATCGGCCTGCCGCTGGGCTGGAGTGGACGCCTTGGCGGCGACAGCCGGTGTGGCCGGGACGGAGGCCAGCAGGCGGTCGAGGATGGCGGAGGCGTCGCCGGCGCCGACGCCGGCGAAGCTCAGCATCAGATCGATGCGCGCGGCGGCCCAGGGGTCTGCCGACTTGTCCGGCGCCCTGTCCATCAAGGCGCGCCACTCGCCGGCCAGCTTCTGGTCGCCTGCGACAAGGCTGGCGCGCGCGAAGGTTTCGGAGTGAGCCAGCGTCGCCTCTGATTTCGGCAGCGCTTTGAGGGCGGCATGGAGCGCCAGCGAGGCGGTTCGAAAATCAGTGCGGGTCTCGCCGGATTTCAAGGCGACGGCGAATGCAGTCCCCCTGGCGTCGGGTTTGAGGTTTTCGTCGGCGGCGGCGGCGCTCGCGAGGGCGAGATAGTCGATCCGGGAGCTGGGCGCGGCCCGTTTTCCGCTCGCCGGGGCGTTTACCGGAAGGCCCAGAACAGCAAGCACGTCGGAGGGGTTTGCCTTGCCTGTCTCGACCGCCGCCGGCAGGGCGGCGCGCTTCTGGTCGGGCGTCGCGCCCTCGTGCCGCACGACAGCGAGCGCGACGTCTCCGGGCAAGGACAGGAAGGCGTTGGCGGGGACGGAGAGTTTAGCCGCGACCGAGACCGCGACCTCGAAAGGCGAACCATAGCGCCCGGCCGGCCTGGTCTTCGTTGGCTCGCGCATTGTCTCGAGAGCGGAGACTAGCCAGGGGCTGGCGGCGCCGTCAGCGCCGACCACCTGTTCGCCGACCATGGAGGCCGCGTTGAAATCTCCGGCGATCGCGTAGCAGAGGGCGCGGACCGGCATCCACACCGGATCGTCGGCGCGCCGGTCGGCGACGCGGGCGCAAGCGGTTTCGGAGCGCCCGGTGGCAAGTTCCAGCTCGCTGGCGAGGCTGTCGGCCGTCCGGCCCCAGGGCGCTTTCGGAAAACGCCCCCGCAGATCTATCGAGCGCCCAGTCTCCCCGATCTGCTCGATCAGGCGCAGCCTTTCGGGGATGAGCTCCGCGCCGTCTTCGGGGCCCTTGGCGGAGGACAGCAGCACGCGGCGGAGTGCGAGGGTCGCGGCGGGGGATAGCGTCTCGGGCCTGAGACTGGCGAGAATGGGGCCGAGCGTGGCGGCGTCGGTATTGGCCCAGAAGGTCGATGGGAGGGCGCCTTCGGCCTTGCCGAGCCAGCCGACGCCCCATGGATCGACCTGGCCAAGCGGGCCGGACGAGACCTGCGCCCAACCTGGGGAAGTCAGGCACAGGGCGGCGAGGAACGCATAGATCGGCAATCTATTGCGGGCCGACATTGGTCGCCTCCACACGGATTTCACGCTGGACGGGCGCGTTCGATTCGGCCTGCATCGAAAACCAGAACACCGCGCCGACGAGGCTAACGAGGACGACGCCGGCGGCGATCAGCCGAACCGGAGGTCCGCCGCGCTTGCGGCCACGGAAACTTCCTCCACGCATCGCCATTCATTCACTCCGGCAGCCAGATCGCCATTTATAGGTCAGAGGTCGGACGAAAGACCGCACGCGCCAATGCGCGCGGCGTTCGCGCTCAACGACCCCTGAAGTTGCCGAGATTCCTTACGGGGTATAAGCCTCGGCGTCGAGGAAGACAGAGCATGATCGAAGCCCGACAGGGAGCAGGGGAGATGTTCGCGGCAGGCTCGGGCCAGCTCGCGCGGACGATCGCGCTTGTTGGTCTGATGGGGGTGGGCAAATCCACCGTGGGGCGGAAGCTGGCCGAAGCCCTGGGGGCGCCCTTTCGCGACAGCGACGAGGAAATCGAGAAGGCCGCCGGCCTCAGCGTGCACGAAATCTTCGAGCGTCATGGCGAGCCCGAATTCAGGCGCGGCGAGCGCCGGGTGATCGAGCGCCTGCTGCAGGGCGAGCCCATCGTGCTGGCGACCGGCGGCGGGGCCTATATGGACGCCGAAACCCGTCTGCTGCTGAGGGAGAAGGCCGTCACCGTCTGGCTGCGCGCCGATCTCGACATCGTCTGGAAGCGGGTCAGCCGGCGGGAGACAAGGCCTCTGCTGAAGCGGGACAATCCACGGCAGGCGCTCGCCGACCTCAACGAGGCGCGTTCTCCCATTTATGCGCTGGCCGATGTGGTGGTCGATTCAGGCGACGGCCCCTCTTCGGATGCGGTGCGGGCGATCCGCGCGGCGCTGGGCGCCACATGACCGCTTCTGAAAGCCGTGTCCGGGTCGAACTCGGCGAGCGCGGCTATGACATCGTGATCGGGCAGGGTCTGCTGGCGCGAGCTGGCGAGCTGATCGCGCCTCTTGCAACGCGAAGGCTTGTGTTCGTAGTAGCGGACCAGACGGTCGCGAGACTGCATCTGCCGGCCCTGCAACGCGGATTGGCGGCGGCGGGCCTCGACGCCTGCGTCGTGGAAATCGCACCAGGCGAGGCGTCCAAGTCGATGACCCAGCTGGAGGCGGTGCTGGACGCCCTGATGGAGGCCGGCGCGGAACGCAACGATCTAGTCCTGGCGTTCGGAGGCGGCGTCGTCGGCGATCTCGCGGGGCTGGCGGCGGGGCTTCTGAAGCGCGGCGCCCGCTTCGTGCAGATTCCGACGACGCTGCTCGCGCAGGTGGACAGCTCGGTCGGCGGCAAAACCGCGATCAACAGCCGGGCCGGAAAGAACATGATCGGGCTTTTCCACCAGCCCCACCTGGTTGTGGCCGATCTCGACGTGCTGGACACGCTGCCGGAGCGCGAGCGCGCGGCCGGGCTGGCGGAAGTCGCAAAATATGGGCTGATAGACGATCCCGGCTTTTTCGCCTGGCTTGAAACCCATGCCCGCGCGATGAGAAGTGGCGACAAGCCGGCGACAGCCGAGGCGGTCCGGGTGTCCTGTTCGGCCAAGGCGCGCATCGTGGCGCTGGATGAGACGGAGCAGGCGGAGCGGGCGCTGCTCAATCTCGGGCACACCTTCGGACACGCGCTGGAGCGCGCCAATGGTTATGGGAGCGAGCTGCTGCACGGTGAGGCTGTGGCCGTAGGCATGGCCATGGCGTTCCGGTACTCGGCGCGCCTCGGGTTGTGTCCGGTGCAAGACGCGGCGCGGGCGGAGCGGCTGCTGCAGGCTCTGGGGCTTGCGACGCGCGTGCGGGAGCTTGCGGGCGGGCCTTATCAGGCCCACGAACTTGCCATGCACATGGCGCACGACAAGAAGGCCAGGCATGGCCGGATGACGCTGATCCTGGCGCGGGGGATCGGGCAGGCGTTCATCGATGGCGAGGTTGGCGCGGCCTCGCTGTCCGAATTTCTCGCATCCGAATGTGACGGCGACGCTGGTTGACACCCACGGCGCTGCGATCGGCAATTCCTTCCGGTGTGATCTCTCGATAATCTCAGGGTAAACCCTGAGGGTGTCGTAATGGCGGTTTCAAGAACGGCGCTTGGCGAGCGGCTGATAAGCTTTGTCGCGCAGGCGCCTGAAACGACGACAAAAACAGCGCTCGCCAACGCGCTGTTGCGGCTGATCGGGCCGCTGGGGGCGAGGAGTTACGCCTGCCTCTATCTGCGCCGCGACCTCGGCGGGTATGTGATCGAGCGCTCGGTCAGCAATCTTCCGCGGGCCTGGCAGCAGCTTTATCTCGATCGCGGTTACGATGCAACCGACCACATCTTTCAGAGCGCGGTCCGGGGCGGCGCCTGCGGCTTCTGGAGCGAGCAGACGCGAAACCAGAAACTCGACCCTGGCGGGCGCGAGGTGATGGCCGCAGCGCGGGCCTTCAACATGAAGGAGGGTTTCACCAAGCGCGTCATGCTGGATCAAGGGTCCATCGCCGTGATGATGGCGGCGGGCGAGGATCTGGCGCGTGACGCCTCTGCGCGCGCGGCCTTCCGGATCTCCTTCGACGTGTTCGCCAACGAGGCGGCGCGCTTTCTGAAGATGCCGGTCGATGTCGCGGGTCTGGTCAGGGGAGGCATTTCGCTGTCGAAGGCGCAGTTCAGGGTGCTGGTGTTGCGGGCCGAGGGCCTGTCGAACCGCGAGATCGCCGACACGACCGGCCGTCGGGAAAAGACCGTCGAAAGCCACGTGACCGAGATCCTGAAGCGTCTCAACGCCCGCAACATGATCGATGCTGTCCGCATCGCGACACGGCTGCGGATACTGATGTGAACATGGGGGTATACCCTGATGTGGTCATCGGGCGTTCATCTAGACTGGCGGCTTGGGGGGCGGCCATTCGATGGCGACGGCCCTGGCGGCGAGACGGCTCTTCCCCTGGTCGTCTCGCCGGCCTCCCGGCCTCCCGGCCTCCCGGACTCGCGTTTGCCAAGCTTCCCGGTCGCTCCCGCTTGGATCGCGATCCGCCTCTAAACAGCCGCGATCGACAGGGCGTGGAGTCCCGACCTGAATTCGTCCGCGAGCGCGTCGTTGATCGCCCTGTGGATGGCGAGGCGGGTTAGTCCCTCAAAGGCTGCCGCGCGTATGCGCACAGCATAATGCGTCTCACCGCCGGGCGCCGCGCCCGCATGGCCATGATGGAGGTGCGATTCATCCGTGATTTCCAGCTCCAGAGGCGAAAAAGCCGCTTCCAGCACCGTTCGCATCCGCTCCGCGCGATTTGTCAATTCTTGCCGCATTAACTCCTGCACCCCATGATTGTCAGATGTCGTTCGCTGAAGATTATATAGGCGGCTACCGCGTCAAGTTCGTGGACATCCGCGTCAATCCGCCCGGAGGCCGCCGCAAACGCGGCGCCGCTGCCGAGCTGAAGCGATGCGAGCAGAAGGGCTGCGACGCTCTTGGCGCCTGCAAGGCGCCCAAGCCGTTCGCCGCTCGCGTGCCCCCTGCAGCCGGCCAGAAGACGCCCCCCGACGACAGCCACTGGTTCTGCCAGCGCCATGCGGCCGAGTACAACTCGACCTATGATTTCTTCGACGGCATGACCGAGGCGGAGATCTCCGCGTTTCAGGCGTCGGCCGCCTATGGCCACAAGCAGACCTGGAAGATGGGCGGCGGCCCGGTCGGCGGCGCCAAGGCCGGCGCGGCCTACAACGCCAAGACATGGCGTGGCCGGCACTGGTTCGACAATTCACAGGAGGCCGGCGCCGAGCCCGCCGAACGCGAGGTGCGCGACCGCACGCGGCTGCAGATGCGCGCGCTGGAGGAGATGCAACTGCCGCCGGACGCCAGCCGCGAGGCGGTTCGCGAACGCTATGGCCTGCTGGTGAAGCGCTATCACCCGGATTCGAACGGCGGCGACCGCTCGATGGAGCCGCGCCTCACTGTGGTGATCCGGGCGTTCAAGGCGCTGAAATCGAGCGGGCTGGCCTGAGGCGCTGATTGTGCCGGCTGACCCGGCGCGGTAAGGTCGGGGCGCCGGGGGGACGCCCATGCCGAAGATTTTCATCAGCTATCGCCGCGACGACAGCAAATACCAGGCAGACCGCCTGCATCAGAGTCTGATGCGTGTCGGCCGGGTGCCCAAGCGCGACATCTTTATCGACATTGACAACATTCCAGTCGGGGTCGATTTCGTGGAGTATCTCGACGGGCAGGTGAAGCAGTGCGACGTGCTGCTGGCGCTGATCGGGCCGGACTGGCTGACAGTCGCCAATCCGCGCACCGGGCAACGAAGGCTGGACGACCCGAAGGACTTCGTCCGGATCGAGATCGCCTCGGCCCTGAAACGCGGCATTCAGGTGGCGCCGGTGATGCTGGACGGGACGCCGTTTCCCTCCGAGGACAATCTGCCGGATGAACTGAAGCCCCTGACGCGGCGCCATGGCGTCGATCTGCGGCGCGAGAGCTTCGACGCCGACGCGGAGCGGATGATCCGCAAGCTGAAACTGGCGACGACGGCGAGCGGGCAAGGCAAGCCTGGCGACGGGACCCCGGGCTGGATCGCGCCGGCGATCGCGGTGGTTCTGCTGGCGGCGCTGGGCGGCGGCGTTTGGTTCGGCAATCCCGGCGACTGGCGGGGCCTGAAAGCAGACGCCGATCCGCTCGCGATTGCGGAGGAAGCGCTGGTGGGCGCGCTCGTGCTTGAGCCTATGGCGGCCGAGGTGACGCCTCTGACGCTGGCGGAAATGGCCGAGCGGGAGTTGAGCGGATCGTGGAATGTGACCGGCGAGGCTGACGGGTGCGCGGCCGGCCAGCGGCTGGAAGTAACGGTTGCGGGGGAACAGCTCATGGTCGGCGGCGAGGCCGAGGCGCTGGTGGAAAATGGCGCCGACGGATGGATCGAGACGCTTCGCGACGGCGCGGCGCTGCGCTACAAGCGCGAGGGCGCCCAGCTGCTGATACAGTCGAAGGGCGCGAGCGACATGCAGGCGTTTACCCGATGCAGCTGAAACGGGTCGTGGTCTTGCTGGGGCTGGCGCTGATGGGCGCGGCGCCAGCGTGGGCGGACAGCCCGGCCTGCCGGCCATGGCAGGCCCAGCTTGCCAACACCACCGATGCGGCGGCGCTGAAAGCCCTGCGCGCCAAGGCGGCGCCGGGCGGGCTGTGTTCCGATCTGGTCAAGGCGATCGACAACCGTCTGTCGGCGCCGCCTGCGACGGTTCCGAAGGCGAAACCAGCCCCTGCCCCAACTCCGGCGGCTGCGGCGGTGGACAGATGCGCCCCGGCGCGGGCCGAATGGCCAATGATGGAAAGGCCGACGACGGGCCTGGGCGTGGTGCAGAATTATCGCCGGCGCCTGCCCGCGAGCTGCGCCACGCTGATCGACCTGGCCGATGCGCGCATCAGGGAGCTGACGCCGCCGCCCGCCGCCGCGACGCCCGCGCCCTGTACATTCTGTCCCGAAGTCGTGGAGATACCGGGCGGAAGCTTCACCATGGGTTCACCTGCCAGCGAGCCGGGGCGCGACAGCGACGAAGCGCAAAAGCAGGTCAGCGTCGCGCGCTTTTTCGCCGGCAAGCATGAGGTGACCTGGGACCAGTGGAACGCCTGCGTCGCCGACGACGGTTGCAGCGCGCTGCAGGATGACGGGTTTGGCGGCGGCCGCCATCCGGTGACCAAGGTCTCGTGGGACGAAACCAGGCAATATACTCGCTGGCTGACCCGGAAGACGGGGCGGACCTGGCGGCTTTTGACGGAGGCGGAGTGGGAGTATGCGGCGCGGGCCCGCACGACCGGCGCCTATTGGTGGGGGCCGACCGCCAGCCATGAATACGCCAATTACGGCGCGGAGACATGCTGCGAAGGCCTGGCGTCCGGCGTGGATCGCTGGGTGAACACCTCGCCCGCAGGCCAGTTCGACGCCAACGGCTTTGGCCTCCACGACATGCACGGAAATGTGTGGGAGTGGGTTGAGGATTGCTACGAGCAAGCTTGCTCGTACCGCGTGGTCCGCGGCGGCTCGTGGGGCAACGATCCGCAGAATCTGCGCGCCGCGATTCGCAACAGGAGCACGCCCACGGGTCGGAGCAGCGATTTGGGGTTCCGGGTCGCACGGACGCCTTAGCGTGGGGCGCGCTCAACCGGAGGCGGGGCGATCTGTCGCTGTTGTCGCGCGCATGCTAGGTTGGCTCTATGAGCCAACCGCGCACTTCCCATCCGCGCATCTCGATCACCCCGGGCGTCATGGACGGCAAGCCCTGCATTACGGGCACGCGCATCCCTGTCGATCTTCTGCTCGACTATCTGGCGTCAGGGTCAACCGCTGCTGAGCTGCTGCAGGGCTATCCGGCCCTCAGGGAAGAAGACATTCCCGCTGTTTTGCGTTTCGCCGCCGATCACGTGCGGACTCAGGGATTTGTCGCGGTCTGATGCGGCGCCTGCTGATCGACGAATGCGTCAACAGACTCATCGTGCTGCCCCCTTTTCTTCAGCTCGCCGAATGCGTCTTTGTCGCCGACCTGTCGGCCGGCGCTCTCGATATCGATGTGCTTGCGCTTGCGCGCGAGGAAGGGTTCTTGCTGCTGACGGAAGATAACGATTTCGGCCGACTGATCTTTGCGGAGCGTCGGCCGCCGCCGCCCGGCGTGATTTTGGTCACCATGCCCAATCGGACGCCCGCCGAACGCGCGGCCCGCGTGATCGCAGAAGCGGGTTCGGCGTTCGCCAAGGCGGAAGGCGGGCTGTTCGTGATCGATTACGAACGCAGCCGTCGCAGGCCGTTTCCAGACTATGGGCCTAGATGAAAGCGTGCAGCAGAGAGCGGATGTTGGGTCAGCCCCGGCGCACGGCCAACGCTATGGAGTTCCCCGTTCGCGGGAGTAGCTCTTTCAACCCGCCATAGGCTTGGGCTGCCAGAGTTCGATGCGTGTGCCTTCGGGGTCGCTGATGTGGGCGAAGCGGCCATTGGGCTCGTCGGGCATCACCTTGGCCTCGACGCCATGGCGCGCGCAGCTGGCGAGGACGCCGTCAAGGTCGTCCACCGCGAAATTGATCATGAAGTCCTTGGTCGAGGGGGCAAAATAGGTCGTGTCCTGCTTGAACGGGGCGAACACGGTGCCGGCGCCCGGATGGGCGGCCATCGCCTCGGGCGTCAGGAAGACGCCGCCCCAGTCATGGACATGAAGGCCGATGACGTCCTTGTACCATTGGGTGAGGGCGGCCGGATCCTTCGACTTGAAGAAAACGCCCCCTATTCCAAGAACCTTCGCCATTGTCCAACCCTCAGCCGTGGGAAGCCGGAGGGTAATCGCGCAGAGGCCGCGCGCAACCGCCTTCGCGCCCCGCACCGAGAAACAGGCTGAAGTTCGTCTTGCGGCTGCATTGAAGGCGGGCCAGATCCAATGCTGCGTTGCAATGCAGCGACAGGACCGCCTATTCTGGCGTCCTCCAACGCCAAAGAGACGCTTCCCCCATGTCCGTGATCGACCCGTCCGAAGCCTTGCTGACGCTCGCGCCCTCCAAGGAAGTCGGCATCCGCCAGACTTTCGGGATCGACATGGACGGCAAGACGCCGGCCTTCGGCGAACGCTCGGGCTATGTGCCCGATTTCGATCCGGCCTATCGCTTCGATCCGCAGACGACAAGGGCGATCCTCGCGGGCTTCAAGCACAACCGGCGGGTGATGATCCAGGGCTATCACGGGACCGGGAAATCGACGCACATCGAACAGGTGGCGGCGCGTCTCAACTGGCCGCTGATCCGCATCAACCTCGACAGCCATGTGAGCCGCATCGATCTCGTCGGCAAGGACGCCATCGTGCTCAAGGACGGCAAGCAGGTGACGGAGTTCCGCGAGGGGATTCTGCCCTGGGCGCTGCAGCGGCCGGTCGCCCTGGTGTTTGACGAATACGACGCCGGCCGCCCGGACGTGATGTTCGTGATCCAGCGGATTCTCGAATCCTCGGGCCAGCTCACCCTGCTGGACCAGAACCGGGTGATGCGGCCCAATCCCTGGTTCCGGCTGTTCTCGACCACCAACACGGTCGGGCTCGGCGACACGACCGGCCTCTATCACGGCACCCAACAGCTCAATCAGGGTCAGCTGGACCGCTGGTCAATCGTCGCAACGCTCAATTATCTGGCGCACGACGCCGAGGTGGAGATCGTGCTCGCCAAAGTGCCCGAGATCGACAAGGCGACGATCTCGAAAATGGTGCGGGTGGCCGACATGACCCGCAACGCCTTCATCGCCGGTGATATCTCGACGGTGATGAGCCCCCGAACAGTGATCACCTGGGGCGAGAACGCGCTGATCTTCGGCGATGTCGGGTTGGCTTTCCGGATGACGTTCGTCAACAAGTGCGACGAGCTGGAGCGGCCGGCGATCGCGGAATTCTACCAGCGCGCCTTCGCCCGCGAACTGCCCGAAAGCGCGGCGATGGTGAAGGTGGCTTGAGGGAGCGCTGGCTAGGTCCCTCGCCCCGGAATCGCCCGATTGCGGAGCGAGGCGTGGATGCCGAACAGCGCGCACAAAGGGAAATCAGCCATGTCCGACGCCGGTGAAATGGTTCGCGTGGCGAGCCGCGACGGGTTCGAGCTCGGCGCCTTTCATGTCGAGCCGACGGGCGCCCGCAAGGGCGGGGTCATCGTGGTCCAGGAAATCTTCGGGATTTCGGCGCATGTCAGGCACATGGCCGAGCGGTTGGGCGCCGCCGGTTTCGAGGCGCTTGCCCCGTCCATGTTCGACCGATCGGCGCCAGGCTTCGTCTCCGAACCGGATCGCCTGGCCGAGGACATGCCACGCGCGCGCGAACTCGCCATGGGAAACAGCCAGGACAATGCGATGAACGATATCGGCGCTTGCCTCAACGGCATGAAAAGCGCGGGGCCGGTCTTCGTGACGGGGTATTGCTATGGCGGAACGATGAGCTGGGTCGCGGCGGCAAGGCTCGAAGGTCTGGCGGCAGCGTCCTGCTATTATGGAGGCGCCATACCGCAGCTCACGAATCTGACGCCGAAATGCCCGACAATCTGTCATTTCGGCCGCCATGACGCTCACATCCCGATGCAGGGCGTCGACGCCTTGAAGGTGGCCCATCCCGGCGTGGAGGTTCACATTTACGAGGCGGGGCATGGCTTTGCGCGAAAGGAGTCCAGCGATTATGACGCAGCTTCCGATGCGCTGGCTTTCCGGCGGACTCTGGAGCTGTTCGGCCGTTTTGCGGTTTAGATCATCCTGTCCTGGGGGGTGAAACCTCGCAAGCGGGACGGCTTTCGCGTCCCACCTCTGCCGCCGCGCGCCACGACAACCTGATGGATGCATTTGAACGCCGGCTGATCTAGAGCTTGCAACATGAGCAGTAGAACGGACCGCACCGAGGTGTTCAGGACGGCGCTTGCCGCAGCCACCCGCGCGCTGGCCGGGAAAGACGACGTCGATGTCGATTTTTCGGTGGATGGCGGACGGCTGCAGGGTCTGCAGATCACGCTGTCGACGCCGCCTCGGGACATCACGGAGTCGGGAGTGGCGCGCGCGCGCGGTCAGGCGGATGCGCTTGCGCTGAGGCTGGCGCACCATGATTCAAAGCACCACGCGGCTCGTGCGCCCCGGGGCGAGGCGCCCAGGCGCCTTTTTGAGGCAGCCGAGCGGGCCCGGGTCGAGTCGATAGGCGCGGCCGCAATGGACGGGGTCGCGGAAAATCTCGATGCGGCGCTGTCGCAGCGCTGTGAGCGCGCCGGATATGGCAAGACCGTCGGGCGCGATCGCGCGCCGATCGAGGACGCGCTGGAATTCCTGCTGCGCGAACGCCTCACGGGACGCGCACTGCCGGAAGGAGCCGAAGGCGTCGCCGACGCCTGGCGCGCCGAACTGACGGGCAAGGCGTTCGCCTCGTTCGCGCGGGCGCAGGAGGCGATGCAGGACCAACGGGCCTTCGCCGACGTGGTCCACGCCATCCTGCGCGAGCTGGGTCTTGGCGACGAGACCGCTGCGGCCGAAGCCTCGTCCGACGAGGATGGCGCGGACGATTCGACCGAATCCAAGGCCAACGCTCCCGAAGAGGGCGAAGGGGAGAGCGAAGGCGAGAGCGAGGCCTCCGACAGCGACACGGGCGAGGCTGGCGAGGGCGAGCCCTCGGACGAGACCAACGCCAGCGTCACGCTTGATGCCGACAGCGACAAGGAGGCGATGGACGCCGAAGAAGGCGAGGAGCCCGCGACGCCGGCGCGGCCGAACTTTCGGCCGGGGGATGACGGTCTGCGCTTCGACTACAAGGTCTTCACGACGGCGCATGACGAGGTCGCCAATGCCGATGCGTTGTGCGACCCCGAGGAACTAGCCCGCCTTCGGGCCTATCTCGATGCGCAGCTGCAAGGCCTGCAGGGAGCGGTCTCCCGGCTGGCCAACCGCCTGCAGAGGCGGCTGATGGCCCAGCAGAAACGGTCGTGGATGTTCGACCTCGAGGAGGGCGTGCTGGACACCTCGCGCCTGACGCGCGTTGTCGTGGATCCGACCGCGCCGCTGTCGTTCAAGCAGGAGGACGAGAGCAAGTTCCGCGACACCGTCGTGACGCTGCTGCTCGACAATTCGGGATCGATGCGCGGCCGGCCGATCATGGTGGCGGCGCTCTGCGCCGACATCCTGGCGCGGACGCTGGAGCGCTGTGGCGTCAAGGTCGAGATCCTCGGTTTCACGACGCAGGCCTGGAAGGGCGGCATCTCGCGTGAGGACTGGGTCAAGGCCGGCAAGCCTGCGAGTCCCGGACGTCTCAACGATCTCCGTCACATCATCTACAAGTCAGCGGACGCGCCCTGGCGCCGCGTGCGGCGCAATCTCGGACTGATGATGCGCGAGGGCCTGCTCAAGGAGAATATCGACGGGGAGGCGCTGCTGTGGGCGCACGACCGGCTGTTGGCGCGCGCCGAACAGCGAAAGATCCTGATGGTGATTTCCGACGGCGCGCCGGTGGATGATTCCACATTGTCGGTGAATGTCGGCAACCCGCTGGAGAAACATCTGCGGGACGTGATCGGGCACATCGAAGGACCCGGATCGCCGGTCGAACTGATCGCCATCGGGATCGGCCATGATGTGACGCGCTGGTATCGCCGCGCCGTCACCATCGTCGATGCTGAGCAACTGGGCGGGGCGATGACCGACAAGCTGGCGGAGCTGTTTGGCGAGGAAGAAGCGCGTCGGGTCAAGGCGGCGCTGTCGCAGGTCGAGGCGGCCCCGCGCCGCAGGGCGCCCGCGAGCGCTGCGGTGGAGACCGGGCGCGCCGTCAGGAAAACCACCTTCGACGAAGTGAAGCGGGGGCGGAGATGACGGAAACGGCTTTGGGCCATCGGAGAGGACCATTGGCCGTTGTGCGGCTGGCGGCGAGCAATGTGGTATCGACGTCGCTCTTCGCCGCGCTGATCATCGGTTCTTCTTATCTCTTCACAGGCATCTTCAACTGGCCGCGCGGATGGCTGGTCGTCGCCCTTTTCTTTTTCGTGAGTTTTTTCGGCGGCCTCTATTTCCTCGCCAGGGATCCGGGCCTTGTCGAGGAAAGGGCCAAAATGCCGCGACCGAAGACGCTTCGGGATACGGCCGCCTCCCTCGTCATCCTAGCTTCGGTGATCGGGTTCTGCCTCGCCGCGGTCTGGGACGCGCGGACGCGCGCGCTGCTGCCCATGCAGTCCGGCGTCTCCCTGGCCGCTGGACTCATCGTTTTCGGCCTCGCCATCGCCATCATGGTGTGGACGTTTCGCGTCAATTCCTTCGGGACAACGGTGGTCGAGGTGCAGGAGGCGCGCAATCAGCGCGTGATCGATAGCGGTCCCTATCGGTTCGTGCGGCATCCCATGTATCACGGCGCCGTCTGGTTTTTCGTCGGCATGGCGCTGATGCTGGGCTCGCTGGCGCTGGCGCTGGCCGCAATCGTCGTCTTCCCGCTGGCATTCGCTCCACGCATCCTTGTCGAGGAGAGCGTCTTGCGGCGCGATTTGACCGGTTATGCGGATTATCAGCGCCGCGTACGAATCCGCATTTTCCCGGGCGTGTTTTGAAGGCGCATGGTCTCCTGCTGGCATGCATGCTGGCGGCATGCGCGGCCAATCCCATAGTCGCGCCTGCCTCATCGCCAACGCAATCATTGCCTGATGCAGCGGTCGTCAATCGCGCGTCGGCTGTTGGCGGGAGCGATGCGATCGCCGACCTGAATCCGGAGGCGGCTGTCGCGCCGGCCGATGTCGCTTCACCGTTACCCTATCCGGCGCCCCTGGCCGATGCTGCGCTGGCGGCAGCGCCAGAACCAGCCGGTCCCGGCGCGAGCGGCGGGCTGCAACGCTATCTTGGCAGGCTGTCTGCTGTTTCGTGCCCCAAAGGCTCGAAGCGCGAGCTCGCCAAGACCCTAGCCATTTCGGCGAAGCCCGTTCCTCTGCAGATGCTGAACCCTTCGCGCAGAAAGGTCGGCGCGCTCGACTATGTTGGCGGCTTTCACCTCACCAGCCCGGACGCACGGTTTGGCGGGCTCTCCGGCCTCGATGTTCTGGAGAATGGCGATCTGCTCGCGGTGTCCGACCAGGGCGATTTTGTCTGGATCGATCTGGGCGCGGACGGGTTCACGCCGACCTCCGCCCGGCTGGCGCCTATGCTGGATGCGTCGGGCGACCCTTTGCGCGGCAAGGCAGCGGGCGACGCGGAGGGCCTCGCGATCCAGGGAGACATGTCGCTCGTGTCGTTCGAGCGAGATCATCGCGTGCTGGCCTATGATGTGGGCGCGTGCGGATCGGCGGCGAGGGGCGCTCCGATCGTGACGGGAGGGTTTGGGCGGCAGCTGCCGGAAGCGTTCGCCGCCGCCGGGATCATCGCAGGCGAGAATGCCGGGGCCGAGCCGCTCGCCGTCACGGAAGACTGGTATCTCTTCGCCGGGCTTGAGACAAAGGCGGATGGGGCGGGACCGCTCTCGGCCCGACCCATCGAAGCGGAGGCGGAGTTCGATCTGCGCGTCGGAGCGGGCGCCCCGGATTTTGTTGGGCTGGACCTTCTGGAGGCGGCGGGCGGCGGCGTTCGGGCTTTTTCGCTGCATCGCGGGGGCGATCAACTGCTGGGCGCCGCGATCATCGTCTCGGAGAGTGTTTTCAGCCGCGACATGGACCAGGCGAATCTTCCGGCGCGGATCACCGGCGGGACCAGCGAGCGCTTGCGCTACCGCTTCAGCATCACCCGGGAGCGCAGGCTGGCCGAGATGGGCGTCCTGCTGACGATCGACAATTTCGAGGGGATCGCCGCCAAGCAGCTCGATGACGGGCGGGTGCGGCTTTTCATCGTCTCCGACAACAATTTTTCGGCGCGCCAGCGCACGTTGCTGATGGTTTTCGATCTGTCGGCGAGTTCATGCCCTTCATGCTGACGCAAAAAGACCGCGCCGGGGAGGGCGCGGTCCTTCGCAACAGCGGTGGGTATCAGACCTTTGGCGAAACCGTGGCGATCTGGGTTTCACGATCGACCGAGCAGACAAGTGTGCCGACCGTATTGTCGGCCTGTCTCACTTTGAGGGAGTAAGTGATCTGAGTGCTATTGACACGAGTGGCGTCCTTGTCGACGCGGACGCTCCTGACGGCGGGCTGCTGGGCCGAAATGGCGGCCTTGCAGACCGATTCGCCTTTCTGGATCGAGGTTTTGGCGTAGGCAGGCGCGGCGCCGATCAGCGCAACGCCGAGGAGGAGGGCCAGCATCGTTCCGGGGGAGGATTTGGCGGTCATTGCTTTTCTCCGTTGCGGCCGCGTTTTTCGCGGTCCGGAGAGCAAACTAGACGGTGTCAAGTAGCTCGACAACTGAAGAGTCGATTGCCCTCGCTAACACTTCCGTTACGTCCACCTATCGGGTTGCGGCTTCAATTTCTCGTGTCGGCGAGACGCGGCGGACCAGGTTGATTTAGGCTGCCTCGAGATTGACCTGCCAGAATCCAATGACCGGGACCAAACGGCGAAGTTTCAACTGCGGCGAACGCCATGGAGACGAATATGGAAGCGCTCGCGCTCGACACGCTCAAGCCTCGTGCGGAGATGCTCGACCTCTACAATGACTACGCCCATGACATCATCGATCGCCGGACCTTTCTCGACCGGCTGTCGAAATACGCTGTCGGGGGCGTCACTCTGGCGATGCTGACGCAGATGCTGACGCCCAATTACGCGACGGCGCTCCAGCTGGGCGAGGACGATAGCCGCATCGAGGGACAGCGGATCACCTACGTCTCGCCCAAGGGTGCGGGCACGATGGGGGGATATCTGGTGCGGCCCGCCGGCGTTACGGGGAGGCTCCCGGCCGTGGTGGTGGTGCACGAGAATCGCGGTCTCAATCCTCATATCGCCGATGTCGCGAGGCGAACCGCCGCCGCCGGCTTCATGGCGTTCGCGCCTGATGCGCTTTATCCAGTCGGCGGCTATCCCGGAACGGACGATGCGGGGCGGGTCCTGCAATCGGGGCGTGACTCGGCGCAGATGATGGAGGATTTCGTCGCCGCCGTTCAGCTGATGCAGTCGCACGCGGGTTCGACCGGAAAAGTCGGCGTCACCGGCTTCTGCTATGGCGGCGGTGTCTCCAACCAGATGGCAGTGCGGGTTCCCGACCTTGCCGCAGCGGTTCCCTATTATGGCGCAGCCGCCAAACCCGAGGAGGTTGCGGCGATCCGGGCGCCGCTGCTGGTGCATCTGGCCGGGTCGGACGAGCGCGTCAATGCCGGCTATCCGCCGTATGAGGCGGCGCTCAAGGCGGCGGGAAAGTCCGCGACCGTCCATACCTATGCAGGCACGCAACACGGTTTTCACAACGACACGACGCCGCGCTTCGATCCGGAAAACGCCAGGCTGTCGTGGACGCGGACGCTTGAGTTTTTTAGCGAACACCTGACCTGATCGTGAAGCCGGCTTAGCCGGCCAGGCTGGCTTCCCGGAATTTTGCAGAAGGCGCGCAAGCCATGATGACTGGAACATTCGTCACGGGCACATTTGTCACTCGCACATTCGACCCGGTGCGCTGGAGTGCGCTCGTCCTTGGCTGCGCGGCTGTGCTGGCGGGATGCGGCGGCCCGGATCCTGTGCCGGCCGCCGGGCCGGTCGCGACGGCCGAGATTCCGGCGCCGCCTGCGCCGATCCCGGTCGATGGCTGGGCGGAATATCCGCTCGGCGAGGGCGTCGTCCGGTTTCATCCGGCGAAGTGGCGATCCGACACGATCAAGATTCCCGTGCCCGCCAATGGCGGCGATCTCGAATACAAGCTCAGCCTCAAAAAGGGGGACGCTGTCGTCTATTCGATCGACTTCGGCGATATCGACCACCCTGGCCTTTTCGTGTCGGAGTTTCATGGACACACCGAGAAGCGCGCCGACGGGGTGGGCGACCTCATGTACTATTCGAAAGAGGGAATACCCAACCAGCACGGCCAGTTCACCGCGCCCTGGGACGGCATCCATGGCTGGTATCTCAAGAACGATTCGCCGCGCGACGCCGTCGTGACCCTGGACGTCGCCGGCTTCTTTGAGATTGTGCCGAAATAGGCGGAAAGAGCCGACTGGCGGGGCGGGGAGGAAAACCTGCAGCCGATCGCCTCGCGCGCTCTTGAGCTTGACAGCAAACCGGCTTGGTTCTTGCTTGGTTTGTACTTTTGGCGAGTCTGTCCGGGGGCGAACAAGGGGGCGACGAATGGGTATCAGGCAATTGGCGGCCAGTGCTGGCCTGATGGCTTTTGCGGGCATGACCTCGGGGTGCGCCATCGTAGGAGACCTCGGGGCGACCGGCGTCGCCGAGAACATCGAAGACAACGCCGCCGTCCTCAATGACGCCCACACGCGGGCGATGACGGCCATCATCGCCAAGAATGTGCTGCGGGCGCGTGATCGCTGGCCGACGAACTACACCACGCTGTCGGGCATAAAGTCCAATCCGACGCTTTCGCTTAACGGGTCGGCCAATCTCGGCCCGCTCGGACTGGGCAATGCGCCGCTCCCCTTCGCCGGATCCAGCGCTTCGGTGTCGCGTAACGAAACGGCCAACGCCGAATACTCGGTCAACCCCTTCGCCAACAACGACAAGTCGCAGAGCCTGCTGAAGCCGATCCAGCCGGACATGCTGCAGAGCTACTGGCGCGCCGGCTGGCCACGCGAGACGCTGATGTGGCTGTTTGTGGACGCCGTGATTTTTCCGGGCGAGCCGATTCCGTGGTTCATCGACGGCGACGAGTTCAGCGAAAGCCCCACCGCGAGCGACCGGGCCAACGTCCAGCGCTATGCCGAGGTCATCGCGCGGGCCAAGAACAACGAACTAGACTTCGACCAGCTGCCGGCGGCCGATCTCGACGCCCGCAACTGCACCACCTACGATCCGGTCTATCTGCGCGAGACGCTCGGCGTCCGCGAGGAGCCGCTGTCGGCGACGGTCGCGACGATCGAGGAGCTGACGGGAAAATCGCTGATCCTCTCGCCCGACACGCGCACACCCCGCACGGAGGCCCTGGTCGCGCCGGATAAGTTCAACCGCCGCCTGATGCTCTGCGATTCCTCCGACAGCGGGTGGGGGTTCGTCGATGCAAGGACAGGCGAGACTGTGCTGGAGATCCGCACGCGGTCCTTTGACGACATGATCTATTTCCTCGGCGAAACGCTTCGCAGCGGCGGGCGGGAGAAACCCGTGACCGTCGGCGGCGTCGTGCTCTTCCAGACCTATGGCGAGCGTGACGGGCGCGAGTTCGCGGTGCGTGTCGAGCATGCGGGGGAAGTTCATTTCATCGCCCCACAGAATGTCGCCGGTGTTGATTATGCCGGCGCGCGGGACGTGACAGGAAATGTGCTATCGCTCCTGAACCAGCTCTTTCTGCTGGCGCAGTCGGACGAATTCCTGCGGGCGCCGGAAGCCAAGCTGCGGTAGCGGCGGTGTGTTTTCTGCGCGAGCGTGGCAGTTCTGGCTGAGCGTCTATGCTCGCGCCGCCGGCATCCCAAATCTTGAGCACCTGCTCCGGAACCGCCGTGTAACCGTGGCGTTGTGCCCTCACTATCAACAAGGGAGATTAACTATGCGCGCCATGCTCATGGGCGCGGCCGGTTTGTGTCTGGTCGCCGCCTGCCAACCTGACTCGGAGAAAACCAATCCTGCCGTCGCGACAGAAGAAAGCCGCGTCGAACGCGAAGAGACGGCCCCGGCGGCCGGCGCCAATTCCTTCACGATGGATCAAGCGCAGGAGCGGCTGACGAATGCCGGCTACACGGGCGTCACCGGCCTGACGCAGGACGCTTCCGGCGTCTGGCGCGGCACAGGCATGAAGGACGGCTCGTCCATGTCGGTGATGGTCGATTACCAGGGCAATGTCACCGCCCAGATGCCCCAGTAGCCCTTTCAGTATCGGAGAGATCAATGACCAAGACAATTGTTCGCCTGTTCGACCGGCCAGCAGACGCGATGCGAGCCAGCGAGGAAATCGAGCGTATGGGCATCCCGCACAGCGACATCAGTCTCGTCGCCAACAATCGCGAGGGCTGGTACGACAAGAAGGACGGGCTGCGCCATGATCGTCTCGACTACAATCGCGATGGCAAGATGGGCGACGGTATGATGCGCAACGGCAAGAAAGACGCTGATCGTGATGGCGAAGATGACCGTGTCGAGGGCGCCGAAAAGGGCGCAGCTTATGGCGGCCTCGTCGGCGGTGGAGCTGGCCTGCTGGCCGGGCTCGGCATGCTGGCGATCCCCGGCATCGGACCCATCGTCGCTGCCGGCTGGCTCGCATCGACAGCTGTCGGCGCGGCGGCTGGCGCCGTGGCGGGCGGGGCGACGGGCGGCATACTGGGTGCGCTGACAAAGGAAGGTGTGCCGGAGCGTGATGCGCATGTCTACGCCGAAGGCGTGCGGCGCGGCGGTTCGCTCCTGACGGTTCGGGCGCCAGACGACCGGATCAACGAAGTCGAGATGGCGCTGAAACGTTTCAACTCGACCGACGCCTCGACCCGCTCAACGGCTTATACCAACGATGGCTGGTCGAAATTCGATTCCATGGGGTCGGAATATGACGAGGACCAGATCGCTAAGGAGCGCATGAGGTACCCGACGACCCCGATCATGTAGATTTACGAAAGAGAGTGCTTTTGTAGAATGCGCTCGCCCCGAAAAGGGCGGGCGCATTTGCGTGTGCGGCCTGGTGCGATGCCGCTTTCGCGGCCACTCGCCTGACGATGGAAGTGGTCAGGCAGGCGCCCGGCGCGTCAGTGCGCCTCGGCCCAGCTTCTGGCGGCGCTTGCCTCCACCATCAGCGGAACGGTGAGGTCGAGAACCGGCTGCGTCGCGCGGGTCATGATGCTCCTGGCGATAGTGATGACTTCCGGCGCCTCGGCCTCGGGGGCCTCGAAGACCAGCTCGTCATGGACCTGGAGGAGCATGCGGGCCTTCAGTCCTGCCTTCTCCAGGGCGGAGGGCATCCGGATCATCGCGCGCTTGATGATGTCGGCGGCCGAGCCTTGAAGGGGAGCGTTGATCGCCTGCCGCTCTCCGAACGCCCGCTCGGCGGGATTGGTCGATTTGATCTGGGGGAGCCAGCATTTGCGCCCGAATATGGTCGAGACATAGCCATGCTCCCGGCCCAGCGCGCGATAGGTCTCCATGTAGGCGCGGATGCCCGGGAATTTCTCGAAATAGCTCTTGATGTACGCGCTCGCCTCCTCGCGCGGGATCGACAGCTGACGCGCGAGGCCGAACGCCGAAATGCCGTAGATGATGCCGAAATTGATGGCCTTGGCCCGCCGCCGGACCATCGGGTCCATGCCGGCGACGGGGACGCCGAACATCTCGCTGGCCGTCATCGCATGAATGTCGACGCCGTCGAGGAAGGCGAGGCGCAGGCTCGGAATGTCGGCCACATGGGCCAGGAGTCGAAGCTCGATCTGGGAATAGTCGGCCGAGATGAGGACATTTCCCGGGGCCGCGATGAACGCCTCGCGGATCTTGCGGCCCTCTTCGGTCCGGATAGGGATGTTCTGAAGGTTGGGGTCGGTCGAGGCGAGCCGCCCGGTCTGGGCGCCGGCGAGAGAGTAGCAGGTATGGACGCGCCCGGTGAGCGGGTTGATCGCCTCCCTGAGCGTCTCGGTGTACGTCGAGCGCAACTTTGACAGCATTCGCCAAGCGAGCAGGACGCGCGGCAGGGCGTGGCCGTAAGTGGCGAGATCCTCGAGCGTGTCTGCACCGGTCGCCCACGCGCCGGTCTTGGTTTTCTTGGCGCCGCCGACGTCGGCGAGATTCATCTCGCCAAACAGGATGTCGCCGATCTGCTTGGGGCTTCCAAGGTTGAAGGGACGCCCGGCCAGCTCGTGAGCCTCCGCCTCCAGCGCCGCCATGCGCTGACCAAACTCGCCCGACAGGCGGGAGAGACGGTCGCGATCGACCAGCACGCCCGCTCGCTCCATTGCCGAGACCACCGTGATAAGCGGCCGGTCCTGGGTTTCATAAATCGAGAGGACTCCCTCGGCCGAGAGGCGCGGCCTCAGCCGGGCCCACAGGCGCAGGGTGACGTCAGCGTCTTCCGCAGCGTAGCGCGTCGCCTGGTCTAGCGGCGTCTGGCCGAAGGTGATCCGCAATTTTCCGCTTCCCGCCACCTCCTTGAAGGGGATCGGCTTGTGGCTGAAGTGCAGCTCGGAAAGTTCGTCCATCCCGTGATTGTGCTTGCCGGCCTCAAGCACGAACGACATCAGCATCGTGTCGTCGATGGGCGCGACGGCGACGCCAAGGCCTTGCATTAGCGAAAGATCGAACTTGATGTTCTGGCCAATCTTGAGCACGGACCGGTCTTCCAGCATCGGTTTCAGGATGGCGATCGCCTTGTCGAAAGGAATCTGTTGCGGACGCTCGCCGGCCAGCAGATCGCCTTTGTCGCCATGGGCGAGCGGGATGTAGCAGGCGAGGTTTGGCGCAAGCGCGAGCGAAACGCCGATCAGCCGGGCGGACGCCGCGTTCAGACCATCGGTTTCGGTGTCAAAACTTACATGACCCTGTCCGGTCGCCCACTCGACCCAGGACCGCAGACGCTGGGGGGTCAGGACGGTTTCGTAGGCGTCGAGATTGAAGGGAAGGTTGGGTGTGCCGACGGGAAGGGGTGTTCCCTCGACAGGCGCCGCCCGCACGGCGACCGTCGATCCGCCGATCGCGACGCCGCGGTTTCCGATGATGGCGCCGGCGCCGCTGGCGCCCAATCGCTCGGTGATGCGGCGCGAGAGAGTGCGGAACTCCATCTTCTCGCAGAAGGCGAGCAGCGGCCCGGCGTCGGGATCGAGGACGCCGAGTTCTTCCAGCGGCGCCTCGACATCCAGATCGGTCTTGAGCGTCACGAGGACTTTCGAGAGTCGGGCTTTATCGGCATGCTCGATGAGGCTCTCGCGCCGCTTCGGCTGCCTGATTTCTGAGGCCCGCGAGAGCAGCGTTTCGAGATCACCAAATTCCTGGATCAGCTGGGCGGCCGTCTTGATCCCGATGCCTGGAACGCCCGGCACATTGTCAACGCTGTCGCCGCAGAGGGCCTGGACGTCGATCACTTTATCCGGCGTGACGCCGAATTTCTCGAACACCTCGGGCGCGCAGATCTTGCGGTCCTTCATCGTGTCGAGAAGACACACTCGATCCGACACCAGCTGCATCAGGTCCTTGTCCGAGGACACGATGGAGACGCGCGCGCCCAGCGCCTCGGCCTGGCGCGCGTAGGTGGCGATGATGTCGTCGGCCTCGAAACCCTCCATCTCGAGAACGGGCGTACCGAAGGCGATGGCCGCCTCGCGGACCAGCGGGAATTGCGGGATCAATTCTTCTGGCGGTGGGGGACGATGCGCCTTGTAGGCGTCGTAGAGCGTGTTTCGAAAGGTCACGGCCGACTTGTCGAAAACGCAGGCCAGATGCGTTGGCTGGTCGCCGGCCTTGAGATCCTCCAGCAATTTCCAGAGCATGTTGCAGAAGCCCGAGACCGCACCGATCGGCAGCCCATCCGACTTGCGCGTGAGGGGAGGAAGCGCATGGAAGGCGCGGAAGATGTAGCCGGACGCATCGACCAGATAGAGATGGCTGGTTGCGTCAACAGCGCGGACGACGGGCATGGGCGGCTCCGGAGCTTCGGCGGACCGTTAGCAGTCCCCCCGCAACCGGGCCAGTTGCTTTGCCCGAAAAGCACCTTCGCTCAAGCGTCAGGGAGAAACGTGCCGGTACCGAATGTTAATGCATTCCCTGCACATTGCGGGGAATTTGAATGTTTCGGGGACGATCGATGGACCAGCAGGACGACCTGACGGGCACGGGTTCAACAGCCATGAAAACGACGAATCCGCTGGCGTTCGCGTTGAAATTGCGCACCTATTTCGCCAACAGCACAACCGTTCTGGGTGTGACGCTCGTGGGGTGCAACGGCTTTGTCGTAGCGCACTTTTTCGGGCTGGCGGCTGGGGTCGTATGGTCCCTTTCGGCAGTCCTGCTGTTGCTCGGCTTTGTCTATTTCACCGTACGAGCCATGGCTGGCGACACAAGCGTCCATCGCGTCTCTATCGTTTTTCAGGCCGTTCTCGTAGGGCTGTGGATGGTGTGCGCGACAGCGTTGTGGTTGACTGGAGACCCCGCAGCCTGGGTGTTGGCGATCGTCATCGCCTGTTCGTGGGCGATCCACATCATCTTTTTCGGGCAGCGCTGCACGATGCGCACCTCGCTCGCGGTCTTGTCGATCGTGACCACGCCGCTGCTGGGATATCTGCTCTGGGCGGCGTGGACCACCTACCCTTTATGGGCGGCCATCCCGGCCACCGTGTCGTCCCTCGCCATGGTCGCCAGCATCGGAGCCTCGGCTCAGGTCGCCAGCCGCAATGTCCGCGCGCTGCAACGCGCCAATGCCGCAGCGGCGGCGACCAAGGCGCGTCTCGAATTCGCGATCGAAAGCGCGGGTGACGGCTATTTCGAGATCGATATCGACCGGAGAATCTACCGCCCCAACCCGGCTTTGGCCAAGACGCTCGGGCTGTCTCCAGAGGCCGTGGACAGTTCAATTCTCGGGAAATTCGTTCATCCCGACGATCTCGCCTCTGTTCGGGCGGGTTTCGAGACATGCCGGTTGGGGCAGTCCTCGGGCTGGGACCAGGATTTGCGGTTGCAGATCGCGGACGGATCCTATCGGTGGATGACACTTCGCGGGCGTCTCCTCGAGACAGGCCCCGGCGAAGGCGCCGTCCTGCTCGGCACCGTCGTCGACATCACCAACCGCAAGGCGCTCGAAGAGGATCTGCGCGCGGCAAAGGAATCGGCCGAGGCCAGCAGCCGGGCCAAGAGCGAGTTTCTCGCCAACATGAGCCACGAGATCCGCACGCCCCTCAATGGCGTGCTGGGCATGGCGCAGGCGCTGCAGGACGACGATCTCGCCCCGGTCCAGCGCGAGAAGGTGGCGATCATTCTCGACAACGGAAAATCGCTGACCGCGTTGCTCAATGACGTGCTGGACCTGTCGAAGATCGAGGCGGGCAAGCTCGATATCTCCGCCGTGCCCGGCGATTTCCTGCATACGATCAAGCGCACCCGTCAGTTGTTCCAGACCATGGCGGAGGACAAGGGCCTTGAGCTGACGGTCCGGCATGATTCCGAACTGCCATCGAGGCTGACTTATGATCCGGTGCGCGTGCGCCAGTGCGTCGGCAATCTCCTGTCCAACGCGATCAAGTTCACAGCCAAGGGCGAGGTGAAGGTGAGGATTTCGGCCACACCGCTGGGCGGCGCCAGTCATCTCATCTCGATCGAGGTCTCCGACACCGGCATCGGGATGGACGCCGCCACGCAGGCCAAGCTGTTCACCGCCTTCACGCAGGCGGACGGCGCGACGACGCGCAGGTTTGGCGGCACCGGTCTCGGGTTGGCGATATCCCGACAACTGGCCCGGCTGATGGGCGGGGATGTTACCGTGCGCAGCGAGGCTGGAGTGGGATCCTCGTTCCGGTTGACCTTCACGGCGAAGGAAGCGGCCGTCGAGCCCGTCAGTCCGGCGGCTGCACGCCCCACAACCGGCGACCAGCGGCGCGGGCTGCGGGGCCTGCGCATCCTACTGACCGACGACAACGCCATCAACCGGCAGGTGATCAAGCTGTTCCTCGCGCCGCAGGGGGTGGACATCATCGAGGCGGTCAACGGCAAGGAGGCGCTGGACAAGCTCGCGACCCATACCTTCGACGCGGTTCTGCTTGACGTCCACATGCCCGTGATGGACGGCAAGGAGGCGATCCAGCGCATCCGTGCGTGCAGCCAGCCCTGGCGCGACATTCCAGTGATCGCGCTCACCGCCGACGCCATGAGCGGTGACAAGGAGCGTTATCTGGCGCTGGGCATGACCGACTATCTCGCCAAGCCGGTCGATCAGCGCGAGCTCATCATCAAGCTTCATCAGGTGCTGAACATCGAGCTGCCCGCGGCGGCAGCCATGAGGACAGGGACGTAGGTAACGAGTGGCGAGCAGCGAGTGGAGTATGACCTATCTGCTATCCGCCGGCTGCCTCAACCGCACCCCGGCGCCTTCGCTGACTGTCCAGCGTCCAGCGCGGCGTCGACGATCGGCGTCCAGAGCGCATAGCCGGCCGGCGTCATGTGGAGATTGTCGGCGACGAAGATGTCCTTCGGGCTGCCGTCGGGATTTTGCATGGCAGCAACCACGTCGATGAAAGCGAGGTCGTCGCGCGCTGCGGCCAGAGTTTTTATTCTCGCATTGAGATCGGTCTGCGCGGCCAGCTGGTCGCGCCGCAGGATCGAGGGCTTGGCCGAGATGTACCAGACTGGCGTCTTGCCCAGCGCGCGGGTCTTCAGCCGCATGAACCCTTCGAAATCGGCGAGAACCTGCGTTGGCGTCTTGCCGGCGTTGAGATCGTTCTCGCCGGCGTAGAAGACGATCTCGCTCGGCTTGTAGGGCGTCACCACACGGTCGAAATACAGGTTCACCTCAGCGACGGTGGACCCGCCGAAACCGCGATTGATCACTATGCGATCCGGGAAATCGTCCTTCAGCGTGTTCCAGAAGCGGATCGAGGAGGCGCCCACGAAGAGGGTTGCGCACGGGGGAGGATTGGCCGAGGCGTCGGCCGCCTCGAACGCCCCGATGGCCTCGTCGAAGCGCGCGGGCGCGACGGTTTCGGGTGCAGGCGTAGCGCAAGCGGCGGCCAGAAGACTGGCGAGGAAGCCGGCGGCGCCCTTGAGGCTGACATGCATGTGACTCTCCCTATCAGCCTATCAGCCTATCAGCCGCCGTCGCGCGATCCGCCCTTGAGAGCGAACAGCCGGTCGCAGTATTTGCATTCGACGAAATCGTCCGCACCCATGTCGTACCATACCTTGGGATGGCCGAGGGCGCCGCCGCCGCCGTCGCAGGCGACCTTGCGGGTGGCCACGACGATCTTCTCGGGATGATCGACATACCAGGAGGGATCGTTCATCTCGCGGGGCCTCTTTGCGGGCAAGGAGAAGCGCCCTACCTATGGGTGCGCCGCGTTCAACGTCAATCACCGCGCTGGGGCGACGCATGAGGGCCATGGGCGATGCGTGAGACGAAGGCTCTTCCCGATCTGGCCATCGAGGCGGTGGGTCTTTCAAAAACCTATGCCGCGTCGAAGAAAATGCCCGCCAAGCTGGCGCTGAAGGGGATTGATCTAGCCATCCCGCGCGGGTCGATCTTCGGCCTGCTCGGTCCCAACGGGGCCGGCAAATCGACCTTCATCAACATCCTCGCCGGGCTGGTGAACAAATCGTCCGGATCGGCCACGATCTGGGGCATCGACGCCGACAAGCGTCCAAGGGAGGCGCGGGCGGCGCTGGGCGTCGTGCCGCAGGAAATCAACATGGACCCCTTCTTCACTCCGCGTGAATCGCTGGACCTGATGGCGGGTTTCTACGGCGTGCCCAAGGGCGAGCGGCGGACCGAGGAGATACTCGACGCGCTGGGGCTGGGCGACAAGAAGGACGCCTATGTGCGGCAGCTGTCAGGCGGCATGAAGCGGCGGCTGATGGTCGCCAAGGCGCTGGTGCATTCCCCGCCCATCCTGATCCTCGACGAGCCGACGGCGGGCGTCGATGTCGAGTTGCGCCGGCAGCTCTGGGAGTATGTGCGCAGGCTGAATGCCGATGGCGTCACCATCGTGCTGACGACGCATTATCTCGAAGAGGCGCAGGAGATGTGCGACACCATCGCCATCATCAACAAGGGCGAAGTGACTGCGTGCGAGCCGACGCCCAACTTGCTGAAACGGCTCAATTACAAGACGCTGGTGGTGTGGCCGGAGCAGGCGATCACGTCGGCGCCGGCGGCGCTCATCGACCTCGATACCGCCATCCGGAAAGACGGGGCGATGGCGATCACCTACCGGATGGGCGAGACCTCGATCGAGAAACTGCTGGCGCGGCTGAGGGACGCCGGCGTCGCCATCAGCGACCTTGCAACGGAAGAGCCGGACCTTGAGGATGTATTCGTGGCGCTGACGAGCTGAGGGGAAGGCATCGGACATGGCGGCCGAAGAAGACAAGCAGGACCCATCCCACGGCCGCGTGCTGATCATTGCAGGGTCGGATAGCGGCGGCGGGGCAGGCGTGCAGGCCGACATCAAGACGGTGACGGCGCTGGGAGGGTACGCCGCGAGCGCGATCACGGCGCTGACGATTCAAAACACGATGGGCGTCTTCGGCGTGGTCGCGACGCCGCCCAAGGCTGTGCGGGCGCAGATGGAGGCCGTGCTGTCGGACATCGGCGCCGACGCGATCAAGACCGGGATGCTGGGCGACAAGCAGCTGGTGGAAACACTCGCTGAGGCGTTCGAGGATCTCGCGGCGGGCATCCCCCGCATCGTCGATCCGGTGATGGCCGCGACGTCCGGCGACCTTCTCTTGCCGCGCGACGCCGTGGATGCTGTGCGCCGGCTGATGATACCGGGGGCGGCGCTGGTGACGCCCAACGCGCCGGAGGCGGAAATCCTGACGGGCAAGTCTGTCGATGGCGTCAATGGCCAGCGCCGCGCGGCCGAAAAGCTGCTCGGTATGGGCGCCGACGCCGCGCTGGTGAAAGGCGGGCATGTGCCGGGCGACCTCATCGTCGATGTACTGGCGACGCAGTCGGGCGAGCACTTTTTCGAAGGCCCGCGAATCGCGACGATGGCGACGCATGGCACTGGATGCACGCTGGCGTCAGGCATCGCCGTGGGGCTGGCGAGGGGGCTGAGCCTGCAGGACGCAGTGGCGCTTTCACGCGCCTATCTGGTCGAGGCGATCCTGCGGGCGCCGGGCCTTGGTAAGGGACATGGTCCCGTCGATCATGGCTGGGCGGCGCGCGACCCCGAAGGCTTCGCCCGGCTCGCGGGCCAATTTCAACTGCTCTAGTCGAGGCTGGCGGTCCGCAGGCCCTGCCCTGCAATCGTCCACCGGATGCGAAGGAGGGCGTCGTCGGCCGGAGCGCCCGGCTTGAACGCCACCTTCGAGGCTAGACTGAGCGCCTGGCGGCGGAAGACCTCGGACGAGCACGAGACGAGGCGCACATCCGACCCGCTTCCGGTGGCGTCTACATCGACCCGCAGATCGCAGACCCCGCTGAGGCCGCGAGAGGCCGCCTGGTAGGGATAGCGCATCCCGCCGTGCGAAACGGGAACCGCGTCCGCTGTAACGGCGATTGCATAGGTGCGCAGGTCCTTGACGGACCGGGGCTCGAGCGCGGTGGCAGTCGGCAAAAGGCTCGCCGTCACGGAAGCGCAGATGATATGTATCAGTTTCATGACAAGAACGTGACATATTCACGACAGAGTGTCACGCTCTAAATGATGGCAAGCCAAGAAACCTCCTGAAGCAGACGCAACAAGTCGAGAATCGGTACAATAAGCACGTCGAAAGTATCGAATTGCGCCGGATCACCTTGCATGAAGACGAGGCCTCAAGGCGAGCCATAGCGAGAAAAACTCATCGATCGCTCAGCGGATATCGTTCTGCCGCCCTGGCAGGACCATGCTAACAGCCGCCGCGGGCGCGGGAGGCCCGGAAATGACAGACTTCAATTTCTACCAGATCGACGCTTTCGCGGAACGTCCGCTGACGGGCGGTCCTGCGGCCGTGATGCCGCTCGACGCCTTTCTCGCCGATGAGGTGATGCAGGCCATCGCGGCCGAGAACAACCTTGCCGAAACCGCCTTCATCGTCGCCAAATCACCTGGCGTCTGGGATCTGCGCTGGTTCACGCCGACGTTGGAGGTCCCCTTGTGCGGGCATGCGACGCTCGCCTCTGCGCACGCGATTTTCGTCCACGAAGGCTATATCGGCGAGGAGATTGGCTTCGACACCAGGTCTGGGCGTCTTACGGTGAAGAATCTTGGCGCCGGTCTTATGGAGATGGACTTTCCCTCCCGTCCGCCGCGCCGCATCGATCCGCCAGCCGGGCTTGTCGAGGCGATTGGCGCCCGTCCCAGCGAAGTCTGGGCCGCGCAGTTCCTGCTGGCGGTTTTTGAAACGCCTGCCGAGGTGGTGGGGCTGACGCCCGACCTCGAACAAGTGAAGCACATCGCCAGCGAGGCGACACAGGACCGGGGCAATCTGATCTGCGCGGCGCCGGCCAAGGGCTTCAACGGATACGACGTGGTCTCGCGCTTCTTCGCGCCAGGTTCGGGCATCCCCGAGGATCCGGCGACGGGATCGGCGCATTGCGTGCTCGCGCCGTATTTTTCGCAGCGCCTTGGCAAGCCCGAGCTGAGATGCTTCCAGGCGTATCCAGGGCGGGGCGCGGATATCGTGACGCGCATGGACGGCGAACGGGTAAAGCTGGTCGGCCGCGCCCGCACGGTGATCGAGGGCGTGTTTCTTCTCTAGAACGTCGCCGCACGGCGCCGTTACACCGGCCTCGAAACGTCTCGTCCAGCTTACTCGCCCACCGGCGGAACACGGGCGCGCAAATTGCGTTATCGGAGCGAGAAGTGGGGATGTTCCCCACGGGAAGAAGGATGCTCACCATGAACGAGAACCAGATGAAAGGCGCCGCCAAGGACGCTGCGGGCAAGGTCCAGAAAGCCGTTGGCGATCTGACCGACAATCCCAAGCACCAGGCTGAAGGCATCGGCAAGCAGATCGCCGGCAAGGCCCAGAAAGCCGTCGGAGACGTCCAGGATGGCGTGAAGGACGCGACGAAGAAGGTCCACAAGGAACAAGAGAAGAAGGGCTGGTAGGCTCCTCTGATTCGATGACGGGGCGGGCTTGGCGCCTCCGAAACAGACGCCCGGCGCCGCTTGAATGCGGCCCGGGCTTTCTTTTGGCGCTTGCGCATTAACGCCCCTCGCCTTAGCTGCCGCGTCGGAAGAAAGGAGACCAGTTTGCATCGGGCCGCCGCGCTTGACTGGGCGTGCCTTCTCGTTCTGGTCATCATCTGGGGTTCGGCGTTTGCTGGAGTAAGGATCGGGGTCGAGACCATCGATCCGATGTGGCTGGTGACCGGACGCCTGTTGTTCGGCGCGGCGTTCCTCGCTATCTGGATGCTTGCGGTCGGTCTGGCCCGCCGCCACGACGCCGCACACAATGTAATCAGCTGGCGGAGCGTCGCAGTAATCAGTTGGCGGAGCGTCGCATGGCTCTCGCTGGTCGGCGTCGCCTTCACCGCCTTGCCCTATCTTTGCTACGCCATCGCGGCCCGGTCCGTACCGTCGGCGGCCCTGGCGATCTGCAATGGGGGAACGCCGATCTTCACGGCGCTCCTCGCGCACCACTTCTCCGAGGGAGACAGGCTGACGCCTCGCCGGACGCTGGGCGTCGCGCTTTGTTTTGCGGGTCTCGCCGTGCTCGTTGGTCCCGCAGCCATCGATGGCGCCAGCGCCAGCGTTTCCGGACTGGCGCTCGCAATTTTCGGGGCGGTGCTTTATGCGTGCGGCAATGTCGCGACGCGTCGGGCGCCGTCGGTCACGCCGGTCACCGCCAGCCTGATCATAACGGTGTCGGGAGGTCTCGCAATGCTGCCGGCGGCGCTGGCGTTCGCGCCGGTTCCTGCCGCACCCAGCATGGCGTCGCTGACCGCCATGATCCTGCTGGCGATGCTGCCCACCGCCTTTGCAATGATTCTTTACGTCTGGCTGATTCATCGCGCCGGCCCCGTCTTCGTGTCGTTCTCGACTTATCTTTCTCCGGTGTGGGCGGCCGGGGTTGGCGTGCTTTTTCTGGACGAGGCGCTGCGCTGGCCCATGGCGGGAGCGCTGGCGCTGATCCTGGCGGGCGTGGTGGTCGCCAACCGACGGCCCAACGGACAGGGAGCGGAACAAGCGGATTGACGCCTGAAGCGTTCAGGATCATACCCGCGCCGGGCCAGTCGCCCCCAACGGCGACCTGTCCATCTGCAAGGATGGGAGAGGACGATGAATCTATCGGCGAAGCCTGCCGTGCGTCCCGCGCGCGCGACTTTTTCCTCCGGCCCCTGCGCCAAACGGCCGGGCTGGTCCCCTGAAAACCTGAAACTTGACGCGCTGGGCCGGTCGCACCGCTCCAGGCTGGGAAAGGCGCGCCTCAAGCTGGCGATCGACAAGACACGCGCCGTCCTGGAGATTCCGGCCGACTACCGCATCGGCATCATGGCGGGATCGGACACCGGCGCCATCGAGGCGGCGTTCTGGTCGATGCTGGGCGCGCGGCCGGTGGATGTGTTCGCGTTCGAGAGCTTCGGCGAAGACTGGGTGACGGACATCACCAAGCAGCTGAAGGTGGACGCGACAACACACAAGGCGGGCTATGGCCAGCTGCCGGACATGAGCAAGGCCCGCAAGGACGCCGACATTGTCTTCACCTGGAACGGCACGACGTCCGGCGTGAAGGTTCCCAACGCCGACTGGATCGCGGCGGACCGCGAGGGTCTGGTGTTCTGCGACGCGACGTCGGCGGTGTTCGCGATGCCGATCGACTGGTCGAAGATCGATGTGCTCACTTTCTCGTGGCAGAAAGTGCTGGGCGGGGAGGGCGCGCACGGAATGCTGGTCCTCGGCCCCCGCGCCATCGAGCGCTTGAAAACCTGGACGCCGAAATGGCCGCTGCCGAAACTGTTCCGCATGGCGAAGGGCGGCGAGGTTTCCGAAGGCATATTCGAGGGCGAGACGATCAACACCCCCTCCATGCTGTGCGTCGAGGACTATCTCGATGCGCTGGCGTGGGTGGAGGGGATGGGCGGCGTGGAAGCCATGTACAGGCGTTCCGACGCCAACCTCGCCGTGATGTCGAGTTGGGTGGCCAGAACAAGCTGGGTGGAGTTTCTCGCGGCCGATCCGGCGGTCCGCTCGAACACGTCGGTGACGTTCTCGATCGTCGATCCGCGCGTGACGAAGCTGGACGAAAAAGGCCAGCAGGAATTCGTGAAAAAGCTCACCGGTCTGCTGGAAAAGGAAGAGGCGGCGTTCGACATTGGCGGCTACAAGGCGGCGCCTCCGGGTCTGAGGGTCTGGTGCGGCGCTACGGTCGAGACGAGCGACCTCGAAAAGCTGACGCCATGGCTCAACTGGGCGTTCGCGACAGCGGCGGCTGAACTCGCTTAATTGTGAGCGAGGCTTGCCCTCTCCGTCTGTCCGCCGAGAGGTGGTCAGCCACCTCCCCCGGTCTTCGACTGGTGGAGGACGGCGGCGGTGTTTGGTCCTCGACTGCGAAGCGCTGCTTTGCCGATCCCAAGGTCAGGGCGATCCTGATTGATCCGCTGAACTCCAACACGCGCGAGCACAAATTCTACCAGCGCATCGGTTTCAAACACTCGCATCGCCAGACCTTCGGCGATGACGACCGCCTAGTTCACTAGCTCACACGCGCCGACTGGCGCGAGCGATTCCCAGGAGACTGACCCCATGACCAAAAAGATGAAAGTCCTTATCGCCGACGATCTCGCGCCAGGCGCGGCGGACATCTTCCGCAATCGCGGGATCGAGGTGGATTTCAAGGTCGGGCTCAAGAAGGACGAGCTGATTGCGATCATCGGCGATTATGACGGGCTCGCCGTGCGCTCTGCCTGCAAGCCGGACAAGGACGTGATTGCTGCGGGGACGAAGCTGAAAGTTATCGGCCGGGCAGGCATAGGAGTCGACAATGTCGATGTGAAAGCGGCGACGGCCAGGGGCGTCGTGGTGATGAACACGCCTTTCGGCAACGCCATCACGACGGCCGAGCATGCGATCGCGATGATGTTCTCGGCGGCGCGCCAGATTCCGTCGGCCAGCCAACGCACCCAAGCCGGGGAGTGGCCGAAGAAGGACTATGTCGGCGTCGAGTTGTTCGCCAAGACGCTGGGCCTGATCGGCGCCGGCAATATCGGCTCGATCGTGGCGGACCGGGCGCTTGGCCTGAAAATGAAGGTCGTGGCCTATGATCCCTTTCTGACGGCGGAACGGGCCACACAGCTGGGCGTCGAAAAGGTCGAGCTGGACGAGTTGCTGGCCCGCGCCGACATCATCACCCTACACACGCCCTTGACCGAGCAGACGAAGAATATCCTGTCCGCCGAGGCGCTGAAGAAAACCAGGAAGGGTGTGATGCTCGTCAATTGCGCGCGCGGCGGGTTGGTGGACGAGGCGGCGGTGCGGGCGGGGCTCGACAGCGGCGAAATCGGCGCAGCGGCCTTCGATGTGTTCGTCGAGGAGCCCGCCAGGACCAACGTGCTGTTCGGCGCGCCGAACTTCATCGCCACGCCTCATCTTGGCGCGTCCACGGTGGAGGCGCAGGACAATGTCGCCTTCCAGGTCGCCGAACAGATGGCGGACTTTCTGCTGACCGGCGCCGTCACCAACGCGCTCAACATGCCCAGCGTAACCGCCGAGGAGGCGCCGCGCCTCAAGCCCTATGTCGCTCTGGCAGAAAAGCTCGGCGCCTTCGCCGGGCAGGTGGCCGACGGCGGATTCACCGAAGTCGAGATCGAGTATGAAGGAGCGGTGAGCCAGCTGAACCGCAAGCCCATGACCTCGGCGGCGCTATCGGGTCTGTTGCGTCCTTTCCTTGCGGAGGTGAACATGGTCTCCGCCCCCGCCATCCTGCAGGAGCGCGGCTCGCAGCTAAAGGAATCGAAGCGCGACGACAGTCCCGTCTATGACAGCCTGATCCGCATCAGGGTAAAAGTCGCAGACAAATGGCGCTCGGTTGCCGGCGCAGTCGTCGCGGGCCGGCCCCGGATCGTCGAGGTCAAGGGCATGCAGCTCGACGCCGATTTCCATCCCTTCATGCTGTTCGTAAACAACTCGGACAAGCCGGGCTTTATCGGTTCGATGGCGGGCCTGCTGGGCGAGGCCAGGGTCAACATCGCGACGTTCAACCTTGGCCGGGAGGCGACGGGCGGCGACGCCATCGCGCTGGTGGGCGTCGATCAGGAGGTTCCGGCGAAAACGCTTGCCGCCATCGAGGCGCTGCCGGCGGTGCGCTATGTGAAAGTGTTGAAGTTCTGAGAGTCTGAAGTCTGGCGGTGGAGGCGCGTCGGCATGGTCGGCAGACGTTTTAGTCTTGTATGCGCGATGATTGTGACGGCGTCCGGCCTCGCCGCTGCGCAATCGACTCCGGCTGGGGCGCCGGTCGCGTCGCCGCTATTTTACTATGCGGGCGCTGCAGGACGACTCACCACGGATCGCGATGCACTGGGCGGAAATCCTTTCGCCAGTGCGCTTGTCGAAGTGCTGAAAGATCCAGATCTCACGCTCGCTAGGTTCGGCGAAAGACTGGCGGCGCGGACGATGGTGCGCAGCGGGGGATGGCAGTCGCCTGAAGTTCCAAGGCGCACGGTTGATCCGGGATGGCGGTTTGCGCCTGATGGGCAAGAGCGGCGTGTGGCCCTGGTGCTGATCAATGCCGACTACCGCAAATCCGGCGTTCCCTCGCTGCCCGGCGCGCTGTTCGATTCCGTGCGCGTGACGAAGGCGCTGGAGGAAACCGGCTTCGAAACAAGGCTGGTGCTGGACGGGAACGGTGAAGCGGTGCGCCGGGAGCTGGACGCATTCGCTGCGCGCTCGTTGGAGGCCGACATAGCCGTGATCTATGCGGGCGGGCATGGCGTTCAGCACAAGCGGATCATCTACTGGATTCTCGGAGACTACCCCGATCCACGCAGCAGCCGGGCCCTCGCCAGCCATGCCTTTGCGTTGCGCGACATCGGAAAGGCCGCAAAGGCAGGCGCCTGAACCTGATTCTATATGGCGCCTGCAGGGACGATCCGTTCGACCGGGAGTAAGATCGAGGTCGCCGTCCCGTTGCGCGGCCTGGGCGAGGCCGATTGCTTTGTGGTCTTGAAATGGGTCAGGCTGTCCGCCTTCATGGATGAATGAGGCGGCCGGCTGACCCGCCTGCCGCCGGTTCCGGAGCCTGTTTGATGAAGTTCGCCCTTTTCGCCGCCGTGCTGTTTCTCGCGCCCGCCGCCGCCGCCGACGTGGTCGACAGCCTGCGGCTGGGCGTCATGGACCACAACATCAAGGTGACCGACGGCAAGAACGCCGACAAGGAAAGCGGCGTCAACATCAGCGGTGAGGTGCGGTTCGCCTCACCCCGCTTTCTCGGCGTGATCGGTTCGCCGCACCCTTATGTGATGGCCTCGGTCAACACCGACGGCGCCACGTCCTATGCTGGCGGCGGGCTTGAATGGGATTGGGAGTTCCTCAGGGGGTGGCATTTCGAGCCGGGATTCGGCTACGTCCTGCACGATGGCGACGTCAACAATCCCTTCCCGTCGGGCACGCAGGCGGCGGTGGATTATTCGGCGGACCATGTGCTGCTGGGATCCGAGGACCTGTTCCGGACTTCGTTGGCGCTGACGCTGGATTTCAGTGAGCGCTGGGCCGTGCAGGCGATCTACGAGCACCTGTCGCACGGGCAGATACTTGGGTCCGGGCGCAATCAGGGGCTCGATGAGCTGGGTGTGCGGCTGGTTTACAATTTCAATTGAGCGCGGCGGGCTGGCCTCGCGCCCGCGAGGGATCGATGAGCGTTGCAAGCGAAAATTCCCGACCCGGTCTTGCGGACGATGTCCCGTGCCTGTAAGACCCCTCGCTCTTCCGGAAAGCTGTCTGCCCAGATGGCGGAATTGGTAGACGCACTAGCTTCAGGTGCTAGCGCTGCAAGGCGTGGAGGTTCGAGTCCTCTTCTGGGCACCAGACAGGCGAAAAGTCTTT